>JANNNE010000045.1:0-18937 GCA_031398385.1 Ideonella sp. | reverse complement strand
CTCGGCGCCGGCCGCACGCTGGAAGAATTCGTCGCGATCATGGCGGCGCTCGACCTGCCGTATCCGAAGTTCATCGACTACGCCGTGCCGGGCAACCGGGCCTGCGGTCGCTGCCCGGACGATTTGCCTGAGCACCTGAACGCCTACTGCGAACGCATGACCGAGAGCCCGCAGGGATGAGCGGCCGGGCCGCAAATGGTCTGCGCGGGGCGAGCCGAGCCGATGCAGCGATGAAGGCACCTTCGGCCGAGAGCGTGCAGACCGTGCCTGACGGGTTGACCAATGCGGCCGTGCTGGCCGACGCAGCCGGCCAGGCCGCGGCATGGTTGAAGTCGCTGGCCAATCCGGACCGGTTGCTGCTGCTTTGCCTGCTGGTCGATGGCGAGCGCAATGTGTCCGAGCTCGAAGCCCTCAGCGGCATCCGGCAGCCATCGTTGTCGCAGCAGTTGGGCGTGCTGCGCGAGGAAGGCATCGTCGGCACCCGGCGTGACGGCAAGTTCATCTTCTACCGGATCGAATCACCACCCGCGCTGGCGGTGCTGAACGTGCTGCACGCCACGTTCTGCGCGCCTGCGTCCGACATCAAGACTCGGCGCACCCGCCGCCCGGAGCATCCAGCATGACGATCGACTACAGCCAATTCACCCCGTGGGCATCATTGATCGGCGGTTTGCTGATCGGTGTCAGCGCCAGTGTCTTCATTCTCGGACTGGGCCGGATCGCCGGCATCGCCGGCATCGTCGCCGGTGCGTTGCAGGGCGTTGCCAGCGGGTCGATGAAGGGCCAGTCAGCGCGCTTGCTGTTCCTCGTCGGCCTGATCGCCGCCCCGTGGCTGTGGACCTTGTTCAGCCCGCTGCCGCCGATGCAGTCGGTCGCCGGGACCGGCATGTTGATCGTGGCCGGTCTGCTGGTCGGGGTCGGGGTGCGCATGGGCAACGGCTGCACCAGCGGCCACGGCGTTTGCGGGCTGAGTCGCTTCTCGATGCGATCGCTGGCCAACGTGTTCACCTTCATCGGCGCGGGCGTGGTGGCAGTCACCGCGGTTCGCCTGCTTTCCTGAATCCGCGGAGTCTTTTGATGCACAAGCTTCTCGCTCTGGCAGCTGGTCTGCTGTTCGGTATCGGTCTGATCGCTGGCGGGATGACCAACCCGCGCAAAGTCCAGGCCTTTCTCGACCCATTCGGCCGCTGGGATCCGAGCCTGGCCTTCGTGATGGGCGGCGCGATCGCGGTCGCTGTGATCGGCTTTGCGTTCGCCAAACGCCGGGATCGGAGCTGGAGTGGTGATCCGATGGTGCTGCCGACGAACCGCACCATCGACGCCCGGCTGCTGGTCGGCGGCGGGCTATTCGGCGTCGGCTGGGGTCTAGGCGGCCTGTGCCCCGGTCCGGCGCTGACTGCGCTGGGGGCGGGTTTCGCGCCGGCGTTCTGGTTCGTTCCGGCGATGCTGGCGGGCATGTGGCTGCACGACCGGGCCATCGGCCCCTGGCTCGATCGGCGCCCCTGAGTGCTGACTGGTCTCGATCGGACGGTCATGCCACATCTCGGTCACGTGAACCCAGCTGATCGCTTTCGCAGCTGCGCTGGTCGGCCGGTCTGGCAGGCGGCCGCTCGCCGATGTTGATCGCCGCCATTCTGGGTATGCTGGTCGGCGCTGTGCTCGGTCTCACCGGCGCTGGCGGCGGCATTCTCGCGGTGCCGGCGCTGGTATTCGGGCTCGGCTGGTCGATGCAACAGGCCGCGCCGGTGGCGCTGATCGCGGTGGCGGCCGGTGCGGCACTCGGTGCAGCGGACGGCCTGCGACTAGGCCTGGTCCGTTACCGCGCGGCCGCACTGATCTCGGTGGTCGGCATCGCGGTGACCTCGCTCGGCGTGACGGCCGCGCACGCCGTGCCCCAGCGGGTGCTGCTGGCCCTGTTCGCGGCGGTGATGGTGGTGGTGGCGGTGCGGCTGTTGCGGCGCAACGGCGAGCCTGGAGTTGACGATCTGCACACCGAAAGCCGGCTCGGCCGCCTCCACGCCGACACCGGACGCTTTGTCTGGAACGGGCCGACTACCGGTGTACTGATCGGCATTGGCGCGCTGACCGGTTTCATGACCGGCTTGCTGGGCGTCGGTGGCGGGTTCGTGATCGTGCCGTTGCTTCGCCGTTTCACTGCGCTGACGATGCACGGCATCGTTGCAACCTCGCTGCTGGTGATCGCAATCGTCGGTGTCGGCGGTGTTGCCACGGCGCTGCTGCACGGCGCGCAGATGCCGGCGGTGCCGACCTTGCTGTTCACCGCTGCAACCGCCGTCGGCATGCTCGGCGGACGCAACGCCTCGCGCCGTCTGTCGGCGCGCCATGTGCAGCTCGGCTTTGCGACCGTGCTGCTGATCGTCGCCGTCGGGCTGCTCGCCAAGGCAGCGCTCGGCGGCTGATCGCGCACCGCATCGCGAGGTGCGGAGCCGGCATCAGTTGGGTGATCCGCGCGTAGCCTCGAAGCGTCGCCGGCTTGCACGGGCTCAAGCGCCTAAACCGCTGAGCCTGTCAGCTGGACCGGGACGGGCCGTGGCGTCCCAGATCCTCTGGCCTTGCCAGTGGATAAAGCGCCAGCAGCAGCTGCGCGCTGATGTCGCTCAGCATGGCCTGCAGGTCGCTTTGCACGGTCTGGTTGTCTGTTGTGCCGGCCTTGCGTGCGGATGCCCACAGCTGATGCAGCCGTTCGTGTTCGGGCTCCAGAGCCTGTGCAAGCTGCTCGTGCCAGAACGCCGGATGCGCCGCATCGGCCCATTCGCCACGGCCGCGGCCGTGGTGAGCCACGGACAGATAGGTCAACAGTGCAGCATGGGCCAGGTCGTCCAGCACCTCGTCGGTCCAGGTCAATGTGGGTACATCGACACCGCGCAGCAGGTTATAGCCGCGCGCCAGACCGGCCGCGCCGAGCGCGCCGAGCACGCCACCGGCCAGCAGGCCGCCACCAAGCGTCAGGCCACCAGTCGCCAGATCGGCTTTCAGACCGGCCAGCGCACCGGTCACCAGCCCGCCCCACAGCGCAGCGCGTGGTTCGTCGACCGGCTGCTGGGCGGCGAAATGTTCGGCCAGCGAGGTGAGAACCTGCGCACCCGCCTTGCCATCGAGTTCATGCAGACCAATCAGTCGGTCAGTGGTCCGTCGCACATCGGCGTCCAGGCGTTCGGCCAGGTTCTGCATCGCGACCTCGCGCGGCGTCACGCTGCCTTCGCGGCGCAAGCCCAGAGCCGCGCCGAAGGCCTTGACGCGGCCGGACAGCCCGGCCTGCGGAACCACGTCGCGGTCGAGCGCAGCCCGTGCCAGCCGCTGCGCCAGCAACTCCATCGAAGCCTGCCAGGTTGCGCCGTTGCGTTGCACCCACGCTGCTTGCAGACGGGCGAACGCCGCTTGCTGTTGCGCGGGCAACAGGCGCTCGATCGCGCGCAGCAACACCGCCTCGGCAATCCAGCAGCGCGCAAATGCATCGAATGCCATTACCTCGCTGACGCCGCGATGGCGCAGGCTGCGTTGGCGCCAACGAGCAATCTCGGCGGCTTCTTCGGCGGGCGCACGCGGCGCGCCGAGCTGGTTCAACAACACCAGCACCGGCTTGCCGATCAGCCCCAGCACCTCCAGCTCGGAGTCCAGATAGGTCGCGTCGTCGGGCTCCTCCGATGCATTGACCAGATACAACACCACATCGGCCTGTTCGAGCACATGACGCAGCGCGCGCTGGTTCAACCAGAACGCACGGTCGCGAAAGCGGTCCCAGACCTCGCCGAGAAACCAGCCGATCGGCTGCCCGGCAGCGGCCAGTCGCTTCGCCAGCCGCTGACTGTCGCCGAAACCCGGCGTGTCCCACAGTTCGAGCCGGTCGCCCGCCGCTGATTCGATCATCAACGCCCGCTCGAGGTCCTGCGTGACATGCGCCTCGTCGCGCACCTCGCCGATATCGCGGCGCAATAGCGTGCGAGCCAAGGTCGTCTTGCCGACGTTGGTGTGCGAGATCAGGCTGATCGAGAGGGTGGTCGGCTGGCTCATGGGTGGGTCGGACGGCGGGACGCCAGATCGACGGACAGCGCCGGGCCGGCACCGAGTTCATCGAGCAGCTTCTGCCAGGCGAGGCGGCGCTCGGCGACGCGGCGTTCCAGATCGGCGCCCGCCAGCCGTTCGCGAAAGCCCGATTCGTCAATCATCACCCGCCATTGTGGATAGCCGGCCATCGATGCCAGGCGCGTCTTCAGCATCCGGATGAATGCACCATGGGTTTCGCGCTCCGGCGTCGCACTGAGCGCGAACAGCGGCAGCAGCCATCGAACGTCGGCATCGCCGAAGGCCGCCCGCGGCCAGTCGTCGGCCAGTTCATCTTCATCGCCGACGGCGGTGTTGGCGAGGATCTTGAGACTCAACCCGGGCCCCCATTCGTTGTCGACCGCTGCGGCGAGCCTGCTCTCGAGGTCGCCAGCCAGCCGATGGCCGTAGGGCAGAACGCCCACCACCTGCGCGGTCCGTCCGCTTGCTCGAGACTGGCGTTGCAGCAGGCGTTGAAAATATCGATCGCCGAGGGGCAGCGGAAAATTACGCTGCAGCCGGCGCGAGTGCAACATCGCAGCTGCCGCCAGGGCCAACCGCGGCAACATGATCAAGCCGGTGGTGATGGCATACCAATGGATCCAGCGCGCGGCGTTTTCGCCGCCGCCATTCGCAAACCGTAGCGATTTGATGTGCGCCGCGTCGGGCAGCGCCATTGAGCTGATCGCCTGTGCCGGAGCCAGCAGCACCGACAGCCAGCGATGGACGAAGTCCGCGCCGACAAAGGTGCTGTCCCAACCGGCCTGAAATTCGAATACCAGACCACGCGCATACAGCGCAAGCAGCGCGCCGGCTGCCACCGCCAATGCCGCCAGATGCAACCAGCCTGCGAGCCGCGCCGCATGCAGGGGTCGGCCGGCGCGAGCCCAGTCGTCCGCGAAGCGCCGCGCTTCAACCGGCGCGCCGGCAGGCAGCCGCCGCAGCGACCACTTGCGCGTCAGCATCGAAGCCAGTCGTTCGATGTAGCCGACCGTTTGCGAATGGGCCGTTGATGTTTGCGGAGACTGGAAAAAGCGCCAACCCGCTTGGGCCAGCAGCCCGACGTAGACCGCGATGTTCCACCCCATCAGCGCCAGCAGCGGCGGCGCGAGCAGATTGACTTGCCGCGAAGGTCCCAGCGCGTCGGTGGCCAGGCCGGCCAGCAGCGCCAGCACCAGCAGAAAAACGAGGATCAGCGAGAGGCCCTGGCCCTCGGGATATCGACCCAGACTTGCCCAGGTCTTCGCGTCCGCCTGGTTGCGTTCGGCGATCCGATCGATGGCCAGATTGGCGCGCTCGATCAGGAATCGTTCGCCCGTCGAACCGTCGCCGATTCGTCGCAGCGCTTCCGCGTCTGCCCAGTCAGCGTCAGCAGCCGTCCAGGCGGCCGAGGCGCTGCTCTGCACCGATTCATCACCGCTCTGACGGTTTTCCTCGACCGCACGGACCAGCAGCACCCGTCGTGCCTGTTGCGCATTCATCACGCGCTGCGCTCAGCGGCGCGCCTCAATGACATCAGGTGGGCGACTCGTGATCGCGATCGAAATCGCAGACACGAGCACAGAACCGGTTGGCGTTCACATGCCCGAATAGTTCGGCCCGCCGCCGCCTTCCGGCGTCACCCAGACGATGTTCTGGGTCGGGTCCTTGATGTCGCAGGTCTTGCAATGCACGCAGTTCTGGGCATTGATCTGCAAGCGGTCCTGGTCGTCCGGGCCCTTGATGAACTCGTAGACGCCGGCCGGGCAATAGCGGCTTTCCGGCCCCGCATATTTGGCCAGGTTGATGTCCACCGGCACGCTGGCATCCTTCAAGGTCAGGTGCGCCGGTTGCTGCTCTTCATGGTTGGTGTTGCTGATGAACACGCTCGACAGGCGGTCGAAGGTCAGCTTGCCATCGGGCTTCGGATAGCTGATCTGCGGGCATGCGGCGGCTGGCTTCAGGTAGGTGTGGTCGGCCGCGGTGCGGTGGATGGTCCACGGCGGCGCCTTGATGCCGATTTTCGGCAACAGCCACTGCTCGATGCCGGTCATCAGCGTGGCGGTGCTGCGGCCTTTCTTGAACCATTGCTTGAAGTTGCGCGCGCGGTCGAGCTCGGTGTGGAGCCAGCTGTCTCGGAAGGCCTGTGGATAGGCCGTCAGTTCGTCGTGCTGACGATCGCTGGTGACCGCCTCGAACGCGGCTTCGGCGGCCAACATCCCGGTCTTGATCGCCGCGTGGCTGCCCTTGATCCGG
This sequence comes from Ideonella sp., assembly GCA_031398385.1. Lineage (GTDB taxonomy): Bacteria > Pseudomonadota > Gammaproteobacteria > Burkholderiales > Burkholderiaceae_C > Ideonella_A. Next base: position 12,640 of record JANNNE010000045.1, on the reverse strand, counting down.
CTCGCATTCAGATACCCGGCTTCACAACCCACCAGTGCGCCGCCCGGGAATACCGTTTTCGGCAGACTGAGGATGCCGCCGGCGGTGATTGCGCGCGCGCCATAGCCGATCCGTTTGCCGCCCTCGAGGTATTTGCGGATTTCCGGGTGTGTCTTCCAGCGCTGGAATTCCTCGAACGGGCTGAGCCAGGGGTTGGCGTAATCGAGGCCGACCACGAAACCCAGCGCCACCTGGTTGTTCTCGGCGTGGTACAGGAACGAGCCGCCATAGGTGGTGTCGTCAAGCGGCCAGCCGGCGGTATGCACCACCAGCCCCGGCTGATGCTTGGCCGGGTCGATCTCCCACAATTCCTTCAGGCCGATGCCGTAGCTTTGCGGATCCTTGCCTTCGTCGAGCTTGAACCGGCTGATCAGCTGACGGCCCAGATGCCCACGCGAACCCTCGGCAAAGATGGTGTATTTGCCGTGCAGCTCCATGCCGAGCTGGAAGCTCTCCATCGGCTCGCCGTCCTTGCCGATGCCCAGGTTGCCGGTGGCTACACCCTTGACGCTGCCATCGTCGTTGTACAAGACCTCGGCGGCCGCGAAACCCGGAAAGATCTCGACCCCGGCCGCTTCGGCCTGCTGGCCGAGCCAGCGCACCACGTTGCCGAGGCTGACGATGTAGTTGCCGTGGTTCTTGAAGCAATCGGGCAGAAAGAAGTCGGGCGTCGCCTTGGCGCCGGTCTCGTTCAGGAACAGAAACTGGTCCTCGGTCACGGCCTGGTTCAGCGGCGCGTCGAGTTCCTTCCAGTTCGGCAGCAATTCGTTCAGGCCCGATGGATCCATGATGGCGCCGCTCAGGATGTGCGCGCCGGGCTCGGAGCCTTTTTCCAGCACCACGACCGACAATTCCTTGCCATGTTCGGTGGCCAGTTGCCTGAGCCGGATCGCGGTTGCCAATCCGGCCGGACCGCCGCCGACGACGACCACGTCATATTCCATCGATTCGCGTGGTCCGTGGGTTTCCAACAAGGCTTCAGGTGTCATGCAAGGTCCAGTCGAGGGAGGCTACATTCTGATGTCGATTGTAACGAGACAAGGCTTCGAAAAGCACGGTCGTGCTATTTGTTGGATGGTGCTGCAAGCCCATCGCCGCTGCGGCTGTCGGGATCACCGGCAGCGGCTTCGTGCTATCTTGGCCCGGCAGGTCGGCGCTGGCGGGAGCCAGCGCTTGTTGACGCAGGAACAGATGATTTTTCGGAGGCAGCATGAGTTACCAGATCGACTTGTCGGGACGGGTGGCGATGATCACCGGCGCATCGAGCGGGCTGGGCACCCAGTTCGCGAAGACACTGGCGCGATCGGGTGCGGCGGTGGTGCTGGCGGGCCGGCGTGTCGAGCGCCTGAAGGCCTTGCGTGCCGAGATCGAATCCGATGGGGGCGACGCCCACGTGGTGACGGTCGACGTGACCGACCAAGCCAGCATCAAGGCCGCTGTCGCCCATGCCGAGACCGAGATGGGGGCGATCGACATTCTGGTCAACAACTCGGGCGTCAGCACCACGCAGAAGCTGGTCGATGTCAGCGAGGACGATTACGACTTCATCTTCGATACCAACACCAAGGGCGCCTTCTTCATGGCGCAGGAGGTCGGCAAGCGGATGCTGGCACGTGCCAAGGGCTCGGCGCCCGGCACCTACACCGGCGGACGGATCGTCAACATCGCATCGATGGCCGGGATCAAGGTGCTGGGCCAGATCGGCGTCTATTGCATGAGCAAGGCGGCGGTGATCCACATGACGCGTGCGATGGCACTCGAATGGGGCCGCTTCGGCATCAACGTCAACGCGCTGTGCCCGGGCTACATCGATACCGAGATCAACCACCACCATTGGCAGACCGATGCCGGCAAGAAGCTGATCGACATGTTGCCGCGCAAGCGTATCGGCCAACCCCAGGATCTGGATTCGGTGCTGATGATGTTGTGCGCCAACGAAAGTCATTTCATCAATGGCGCGGTAATCCAGGCCGACGACGGCTTCGCGGTCTGAGCTCCTCGCGCTGGCTTGCTTCGATTTTTGTGGGAGCGACTTCAGGCGCGATCGATCGCCGGCGAACATCCCATCGCGCCTGAAGGCGCTCCCACATATGAATGCATACTTCGACAGACAATCCACCTGATGACCACGCTGCGCCCCTTGTCCCTGCTCGAAGCCCGTGTGCTGGGCGTCCTGGTCGAAAAAGCGCACACCGTCCCGGACAGCTACCCGCTGTCGCTGAACAGCCTGCTGTCCGGCTGCAATCAGAAGACGGCGCGCGATCCGGTGATCAATGCGACTGAAGCCGAGATCCAGGAAGCGGTCGATTCGCTGAAGGCCCTGCATCTGGTCTTCGAGAGCAGTGGTTCGCGGGTGACGCGATACGAACACAACATGGCGCGGGTGCTGGCGCTGCCATCGCAGTCGGTGGCGCTGCTGGCCACATTGATGCTGCGCGGGGCGCAGACCAGCGCCGAGTTGCGCGCCAATACCGAACGCCTGCACCGCTTCGCGGATACCTCGTCGGTCGACGGATTTCTTGATGAGTTGGTTGAGCGGTCGGTGGAGAAGGGCGGTCCGCTGGTGCTGAAGCTGCCGCGAGCGCCGGGCGCCCGCGAGGCGCGCTGGGCCCATCTGTTGAGTGGCGATATCGATGTCTCCGCGCTGCCGGTCGCCAGCGACGCAGACAGTTTCGTCGCGAGCGGCGAGATCGCCGCGCTCAAATCCCAGCAGGCCACCCTGCGTGCCGAAATCGACGAACTGCGCGGCCTTGTCGATCATTTGTACGCCGAACTGGGCGTCGTCCGCAACCCGAACAATTGAGCCGCGCCCATGCGATTCGAACTGCCTGAAGAAAAGAAGCTTGTGTTCGAGATGACGATGCCGATCCGTTGGGGCGACCTCGACGCGATGGGGCACGTCAACAACACGGTGTATTTCCGCTATTTCGAGATCATCCGGATTGCCTGGTTCGACCAGATCGGCTCGATGCCGAATCCGAATGGCGAAGGGCCGGTGATCGTCAACGCCTTCTGCAATTTCATCAAGCAGCTCGAATATCCTGGCGACGTGCTCGCCAGGCACTATGTCGCCGAACCGGGACGCAGCAGCTTCGAAACCTATGTGACGCTGGAACGCAGCGACATGCCGGGCGTCGTCCATGCGGCGGGCGGTGCGCGCACGGTGTGGGTCGACTTCAAGCAGCAGAAATCGTTGCCGATGCCGGATTGGTTGCGGGCGCAACTGGTTTGAAAGCGCGGCGGAAGCCGCTCCTGCCAGTTACAGGATCGCGCATCCCGTAGGAGCCGCGTAGGAGCGCCCTCAGCCGCGCTTTTCCCCCGTAGGAGCGGCTTCAGCCGCGCTTTTCCCTCAAGCCGACACCAGCTTATGAACCAGCTCCGGCGTGCTGGCGGCCCCGTATTTCTTCATCAACCTCGCTCGATAGACATCGACCGTTCGCGGGCTGATCTGCAGCCGCTTGCCGATCAATTTGCTGGTCAGCCCGTCGATCAGCAGCGCGGCGATCTCGCGTTCGCGCGGGGTCAGATCGACCTTCAGCTGGCGGCGCGACGACAGATCCTCGAAACTCCAGATGCCCGCTGCATGCGGCTGGCGCGCATCGAGCGCACGGCCCGCGACATGGCACCAGAACAGTTCGCCGGGGCGCGCTCCGCCGACCCGCTTCATCACGCGTTCGTCGGCATAACTGCCGCGACCATCAAGCTGCGCGAGGATGCGTTGTCCGGTGCGTTCGAACTCGGCGGTCGATGGATACAAGACCTCGAAGCTGCGACCGACCAGCGCCTCGCGCGTGGTGCGAAACATCTCGAGCATCGCGTGGTTGCAGTCGACCATCAGGCGATTCTTCGACAACACCAGGCCAACCGGCGCCATGTCGAAGGCGATTCGGTAGTCGGGGGAGGGCGTTTGAGCGGGTTGCATCGTGGGTGACTGTTTTGCAGGCAATCGCGCCTGAAGGCGCTCCCACAAAAGACGTCTTTGCCTTCGGTGGAGGCTCCTCCACAAAGATCCCATTGCCTTTTGTGGGAGCGCCTTCAGGCGCGATTTTCATGACCGGACCAAAGGGTTTTCCCGAGTCGGTCTTAGGCGATTTTACGTAACCCCTACGTAATCGGTTACGCAGTACCCTTGCAGCCGTCGTGCCGCGCGATGTGCGCTGCACCTTATCCGGGGACATTGGATGAAAAAGCTCTATCCCAGCGCAGTCGCTGCGCTGGACGGTCTGGTAAAAGATGGCCAGCTGATGGCGGTCGGCGGCTTTGGCCTGTGTGGCATTCCCGAGGCCTTGATCGCCGCGCTGCGCGACAGCAAGGTCAAGGATCTGACGGTCATCTCGAATAACGCCGGCGTCGATGGTTTCGGCCTCGGCCTGCTGCTTGAATCGCGCCAGATCAAGCGCATGATTTCCAGCTATGTTGGCGAGAACAAGGAATTCGAGCGCCAGTACCTGGCCGGTGAGCTCGAACTCGAATTCACGCCGCAAGGCACGCTGGCCGAAAAGCTGCGCGCTGGTGGTGCCGGCATCCCGGCGTTCTTCACGCGCACCGGCGTCGGCACGCTGGTCGCCGAAGGCAAGGAGACGCGCGAATTCGACGGGCACGTCTATGTGATGGAGCGCTCGCTGGTGCCCGATGTCGCGCTGGTCAAGGCCTGGAAGGCCGACAAGAGCGGCAACCTGGTGTTCCGCCGCACCGCGCGCAATTTCAATCCGGCGTGTGCGATGGCCGGCAAGGTGACGGTGGTCGAGGTCGAGGAGATCGTCGAGACCGGCAGCATCGATCCAGATGCGATCCACCTGCCAGGCATCTATGTGCACCGCGTGGTCGTCAATGCCCATCCGGAAAAGCGCATCGAGAAGCGCACCCTGACCGAAACGAAATCAACTGCAGCAGCGGGAGCCTGAACATGGCCTGGACACACGATCAAATGGCGGCCCGCGCGGCCAAGGAACTGTCCGACGGCTACTACGTCAACCTCGGCATCGGACTGCCCACGCTGGTGGCGAATTTCGTCGATCCGGCGATCGAGGTCTGGCTGCAAAGCGAAAACGGCATGCTTGGCATCGGCCCGTTTCCGACTGAAGACGAGGTCGATGCGGACTTGATCAACGCCGGCAAGCAGACCGTGACGACGATTCCGGGCTCGTCGATCTTCGGTTCGCACGAAAGTTTCGCGATGATCCGCGGCGGCAAGATCAACCTGAGTATCCTGGGTGCGATGCAGGTCAGCGCCAAAGGCGACCTGGCGAACTGGATGATCCCCGGCAAGATGGTCAAGGGCATGGGCGGCGCGATGGACCTGGTGGCTGGTGTCGAAAACGTCGTCGTGCTGATGGAACATGTGGCGAAGAAGAAGGACGGCACCACGGACATGAAGATCCTGCCCGAATGCACGCTGCCGCTCACCGGCGTCGGCGTCGTCAACCGGATCATCACCGACCTGGCGGTGCTGGACGTGACCCCTGACGGACTGAAAGTGGTCGAGATGGCGCCCGGCGTGACGCGCGAGGAGTTGCAGTCGAAGACGGGTGTGCCGCTGAATTGAGCGTGCCAAGTCAATGTTGTAGGAGCGGCTTCAGCCCCGCATTTGGGGGGTACCAACCCATTCGAAAGCGCGGCTGAAGCCGCTCCTACGAAGACGATCAGCGCGCGAGCGCCCGCGCCGCCTGCAGCACCAGCTCCGGTCCCTTGCAGATGAAGCCGGTATGGATCTGCACCAGATCGGCCCGGCGGCACGCTTGGCCCCGGGCGGCGCTGAGCCCTCCGCCCACAGCGATGATCGGATAGGCAGCACCGAGCGCCGCGCCCAGCCGGGCGCCATGCAGCCCAGGATGCCGAGTAGTACCCCCAGTGGCCGGGAATGGCGCCTCGATGTGCACAATCCGGTCGATGTTTCGTCCCCGCCGCACCATCCGGTTCCTGCATGCGCTGTAATTTGCACCTGGTGTCGGGCGACCTCGTCAATATGCTCAATCCGGTCCGATCGCCTTGAAGTCCCGTCGCCGGCCCGCTCAAGGCGCTGACTCGCCGACCCGTTCGCCGTGGCGGCAGATGCTCGTTGTGACGGCCGCACTGCTGCTGCTCAATGGCGCCTTGAGCTTCAGCACCTGGTGGCCGACCCCCGGCGTGGTGCCCGAAGCACGTCTGGCGCCCGAGTTCATCTTGTTGTGGTGCCTGCTGCTGGCCCTGGTGGCCTGGCGCGGACGCTTGTCCGAGCGAGCGGTGGCATCGCTGGCCGGGCTCTACATGCTGCTGGTACTTGGGCGCTACATCGATGTCACTGCGCCGGCACTGTTCGGGCGCGCCGTCAACCTGTACTGGGATGGCGCACAGCTGCCGCGCTTCCTGTGGGTCACGGCGCAAAGCCATCCCGCCTGGCTCTCGGTACTGGCGGCGGCAGCTGTGTTGTTGCTGGTCTGGGGCATTTTCAGCGGCTTGCGCTGGGGCATACGGATTGCCGGGCATCAGGCCGCGCCGCTGGCCTTGCGCAAACCATGGGCCCTGGGATTGACCGCCTTCGCACTGGCGATTGCCGTTGCCAACTATGCCGGCGTGCGCGCGACCTGGTCGTTTGTCAGCAAGCCGGTGATTCCGGTCTACTGGCAGCAGGCGCGGCTGCTGGCGATTGCCTTGTCGCCCCAGGCCGTGCAAGCCGCGCTGCCTACCGCCACCGCATTGGAGGCTGCCTTGCGGGCGCCGCCGGGCCAGGCCCTGGGCGCACTGGCCGAGCGAGACGTCTACCTGATCTTCATGGAATCGGTCGGCGCGGTGACCTACGACCACCCGGTTGCCGCGCCATCGCTGCGCGCCACCCACCAACGCTTCGAACAAGCCGTGCGCGACAGCGGCCGCCAGGTGATGTCGGCCTTCCTGAAGGCGCCCACCTTCGGCGGGGCCAGCGATTTGTCGCACCTGAGCCTGTTGTCGGGCATCGACCTGTCAGATCCGAACCGTCACGACCTGCTGCTGACCACCCAGCGCCCGACCCTGCTGACCTTGTTCAAGGCCCAGGGCTACGAGACTCATGGCCTGTATCCCGCCCTGTCCTGGGATTGGCCCGAACAGTCGTTCTACGGCTTCGACCAGTTCGAGGACGGTCGCACGCTGGACTACAAGGGCCCGGCGTTGGGCCACTGGTCGAGGCCGGATCAATATGCGCTGGCACGCTACGAGCAAAAACATCCGCGTGGCGCCAAGACGCCGCCCAGGCTGCTGTTTTTCCCGACCATCACCTGCCATTTCCCGTTCAGCCCGGTGCCGCCTTATCAGGAAGACTGGGCGCGGGTCTTGACGGCCGAGCCATTCGACCCCGCAGCCGTGCAAGCAAGCCTGGCCGAAAAAGTCAACTGGCTGAACATGATGCCCGACTATGTGCGCATGGTGGATTACACCTACCGTGTGCTGGGTGGCTTCATGCGCCAGCCAGAGCCGCGCGAGACGATCTTCGTGCTGCTGGGCGACCACCAACCCACCGCCAACATCAGCGGTGAGGGTGCGACCTGGGATGTGCCGGTGCACATCATCTCGCGGGACCCGGCGCTGCTGGCCCGCCTGGCCCCATTCGGCTTCGCGCCGGGCATGAGCCCGCCCCGGCAGCCGCTCGGTGGCATGCATGACCTGACCGCCGTGCTGCTGCGTGTATTTGCAGCCAATGAAGTGCAGGCTGGCGCACCACGCGATGAGCGAGCGGCGGCCAGCCTGGCCACCGGCCGGCAACGGTGATGGCCGTCCGCGAAGCACCGTCGCCTGCCCGCCAGTGGACCGTGGCGCTGACGGTGGCGGCATTGGCGCTCGGCTTGTCGGCGGCGCTGCGCTTTCGCGTGGTCGAGCCCGCCCAGGTCAGCGCCTTTTGTGGCGCAGTCGGCAGCGCCGATCCATTGTGCGCACTGCGCGCCCTGGTGGTGACGATGTTTTCGCAGCAACGCCTGGGCTGGCTGGCACTGGCGCTGGCGCTGCTGGCCCTGTGGACGCGCCGACGCGCGATCGGCCTGTCGGCATTGGCCACCGCCTGCGCCGGCCTGATGTTGTATTGCGCGCGACCTGCGGCCCCGGCGGCGGTGCTGGCCACCCTGGCGCTGCTACCGGCCTGGCGTGTTTCAGGCCAGTCCGACGGCGGTGACGATGATCAAGCAGCCGACAGCGCCAGCGAGTCTGCCCCCGATCTGGCCGCCTACGAATATCAACCCGTCATCGTGGTGCCTACCGGCCCTGTCGAGCCCTCCAACGGAGCCCCGCGATGACCGCGCCACAACGTGGCGGCGGCCATCGACAGCAGCGCAGCCGCCCACATCAAGGCCTGGGTATTGGCCAGCCCTTCCAGGACGACCACGAAAATGGCGCCGCAGCCAGCCAGGCCAGCCAGCAGGCGCTCTTCATGGGCTTCACGCGATTGCCGGTCGCCCAGAACCAGCAAGCCCAGCAGCAGCAAGGCCGGCACGCCCCAGCTTTCGGCGGGCAACGGCCGATAGCGGGCATCGAATACCAGGGCCAGCGCCTGGGCGGCGGCGGCAAACAACAACGGCGCCAGCAACCACAAGGCGGGCAGCGCCAGCAGCGGTGTCGTGGCATCCTGGAGGGCAGGCTGGCCGGTACCGGATGCCGCGGCACCCGGCGACCTGATCTTGCGCGCACGCCACCATGCGGCCCAACCGGTGCGCAACAGGGGGGTCGGGCGGCCGCTGCCCACCAGCAAGGCCCAGCGCAGCAGCAAAGCCAGCGCGCCGGCGCTGGACAACACCACCACGCTGCCTCCGGTGAGCCACTCGAAGGCGTCGCGACTCCAGATCGCCAGCGCCTGCGCCTGCAGCCAGGCCGACCAGGCGATCAGCGCAGCGCCGCTGGCCAGTCCGACACCGGGCAACAGCGCGTGCCCGAACCAGCGCCCGCCGGAGTCGGCACGGCCTCGCAACCAGGCAGCGGCCATCAGCAGACCCAGCACGGCACCAGCGGCCAGCGCCCACAAGGGCTGCTGCCAGCGGGCGGCGGGCGGCAAGTCACCCTGCAATGGCACGCGCAAGTTGCCCGCGGCATCGAACAAGCCCCAGCCGCCGCCCATCGCGCCTTCCAGGGCGCGCTTCCAGGGCTGGTCGAAACCTTCGATCAGATTGAAGTCCAGCGGCGCGCTGGCCTGGCGCTGCAACATCTCGCGCACGAACTGCGCCTGTTGCCAGCGCCCCGGCACGGCCGGCCCGCGCTGCCGGCCGACAGCCGGCCAGCCGGTCTCGGCAACCCAGACCGGCGTGGCGCCGAAGCGTTGCTGCAGCCTGGACGCAATCGCGTGTACATGACCGGCAGCGGCATCGACGCCCACCGGATGGTCCTCCCAGTAGGGCAGGATATGCACCGAAACCTGCTGCACATGGGGCAGCAACACGGCCGCATGGCGCAGCCAGAATTCCCAGACATCGGCATAACTCACCGGCACCGGCGAGTCGCGCCTGGCCTGCGCCAGCAACTCGGCCAGTGCAATGGGCGCCAGTTCGCGGCGCAGCAGCACCTCATTGCCCACCATCAGCAGCTTGACGACATCCGGGTAGCGTCGGGCAATCGACAAGCCCAGCCGCAGCTGCTGTTGATTGGCCTCTGCATCGCCGCTGACCCAGACCCCCAGCACCACTTTCAGGCCCAGCTTGCGTGCCAGACCCGGCACCGCATCCAGACCGTGGTCCAGGCCGTAAGTACGCACACAGCCGGTGATGGTGGCCAGTTGGCGCAGATCTGCCTCGATGACCTCGGGCGCCATGTGCAGGTCGGGATCCAGCGGGGTCTCACCGGGTCGCCTGAACGGTGCATAGGAGACGCAGGGAAACAAGATGCCGCCCGCTTTGTCCGCCGAGGCCAGGCTGACCGGTGCTGCGGGCAGCGCGCGGCTGCGTCTTTGCTCCAGCACAAAAGCCGTTGCAGCCAGCGCGGCAAGCAGCAACAAGGCCACGGAAAGCAGCCTGCGCCTGAGCGATGGGATGGGCGACGGTGGCGAGGGAGTCGATACAGGCACGGGCTGCAAAAGGACGGACCGCCGCGATCGACAGGCGGCTCAGGGTCGGGCCGAGAGAACATTTCCCGGGGCTATCGAGACCGGCGCGGAAAGAATGACGAACTTGCAGTTTACGTGGTGAATTCATTGCCGTGATCGAGACCCCGAACCAGCCATTGCGGCCGACCCCGGTCATATCGGAGTACCCGACCCAACCCGGGGACAGCGCACCGCGTTGCAGCGCCGCCAGCCGGTTGCGCCGCATGGCGGTGGCAGTCGGTCTGGCCAGCGCCGTGGCCCTGCTCAATGCAGTGGCCTGGTGGGCCTCCAACCCGCCGCTGGCCGCACCGGATGCGCCCGAGCGGGTCAACGGCTTGGCGTACAACGCCTTCCAGCGCTGGGACGGGCCGCTCGCGCAGCGCTTTCCATCCACCCCCGATGTCGCGCAGGATCTGCAACGACTGGCGTCGCGCACAGGGCAGTTGCGCACCTACAGTGCCGCGGAGTTTCCGCAGTTGCCGGAAATGGCGGCACAAGCCGGTCTGCAGCTGACGCTGGGCCTGTGGCTGGACCAACGCAAGGCCAACAACGAACTGGAAGTGCAGGCCGCAGTGGATGCCACGCGCCGGCCCGGGCCGATCCAGCGCCTGATCGTCGGCAACGAAACCTTGTTGCACGGCAAGCTCGGGCTGGCTGAACTGACGGCCTATCTGCAGCGTGTCCGGCAATTGACGGGGCTGCCCGTGTCCACCGCGGAGCCCTGGCACGTGTGGCTGCTGGCGCCCGAACTGGTCGAGCAGGTCGACTTCATCACCATCCACCTGCTGCCGTACTGGGAGGGGGTGGCGGTAGAAGACGCGGTCGACGACGCGCTGGCCCGTTACGAGCGCGTGCGCCAGCGCTTTCCTGGCAAGCCGGTGGTGATTGGCGAAGTCGGCTGGCCCAGTGCCGGCAACCCGATCAAGCAGGCAGTGCCGAGCCCGGCGGCGCAGGCGGTTTTTGTGCGCCGCTTCGTGTCCCGCGCCGAGGCCATGGGGCTCGACTACTTTCTGATGGAAGCGGTCGACCAGCCCTGGAAACAGGTCACCGAAGGCACCGTCGGCGCGCATTGGGGCCTGCTGGATGCCGAACGTCAGCCCAAGTTTGCCTTCAGCGGCACGGTGCTGGCCGACCCCTACTGGCGCGTCAAGGCCGGCGCTGCCGCTGTGCTGGGCCTGCTGGCGATGTTGCCCTTTCTGTGGCGTTTCGCCCATATGCGACTGGCCGGCCGGGTTTCGTTTGCATTGATGGCGCAGGCGGTTGCCAGCTTCGCCGTGTTGCTGTTCACCCGGCCCTTCGAGCACTATCTGCAGCTCACCGACTGGTTGATGCTGGCGCTGCTGCTGCCGGCGCTGGGGCTGATGGCGGCGGTGCTGTTGGTCCAGTGCTTCGAATTTGCCGAACTGTTCTGGCCGCGCAGCCTGCGCCGCAGCGCTGCGCCCAAGCCCTGGTTGCCTGATCAAGGCTCACAAAATGACGCTGCGCCGCTGGTCAGCATCCATCTGGCCTGCAGCAACGAACCGCCCGACATCGTCATCCAGGCCATCGACAGCCTGGTGGCGCTGCGGTGGCAGCGCCTGGAAATACTGGTGGTGGACAACAACACCAGCGACCCGCGGCGCTGGCAGCCCGTGCAGGCCCATGTCGAAAAGCTGTGGGCCCAGGGCCTGGCCAAACGGACGCAAAAGGGCTCGTTGGAAGATGGCAGCGGGGTTTCTTCAGACCGCGATGACCCACGCCCCTGCCTGCGCTTCTTCCACCTGCCCAAATGGCCGGGGTTCAAAGCCGGTGCGCTCAATTTTTCGCTGAAGAATACCGACCCCGAGGCGCAATGGGTGGCTGTGGTCGATGCCGACTATGTTGTCGCGCCGCATTGGCTGCAGCGGATCGGCGGCTGGCTGAAAGATGCTGACGTGGGCATCGTGCAGGCGCCGCAGGCGCATCGTCAATGGCAAGGCAGCCGGCTGGCGCGCATGATGAACTGGGAGTACGAAGGCTTCTTCCGCATCGGCATGCACCACCGCCACGAGCGTGACGCCATCATCCAGCACGGCACCATGACCCTGATCCGGCGCAGCGCGCTGCAACAGGCCGGCGGCTGGGACGAAGCCTGCATCTGCGAAGACACCGAACTGGGCCTGCGCGTGCTGCAGGGCGGTTGGCGCGCGGTCTATGTCGATGAGGTGCTGGGCGCCGGGCTGGTGCCGGCCGATTTTGGCGCCTACCGCCGCCAGCGCCAGCGCTGGGCCCAGGGTGGCATGCAGATCATGCGCCGGCACCTGGCGGCGCTGTTCAAGGGATCATCCAGGCCTGCAAGTCCCGAAGCCGCCCCGCAGCCGCAGTGTGGGCTGAGTCTGGGCCAGCGTTACCACTTCCTGGCCGGCTGGCTGCCCTGGATGGGCGATGCACTGCACCTGTTGTTCAGCATGCTGGTGATGCTGTGGTCACTTGGCTTTCTGATCGCGCCGCAGTATTTCGGCTTGCCGATGTGGTTGTTCGTGGTACCGCTGGCCGTGTTTTTCACCGCCCGCGCGCTGCTCGGGCCCTTGCTGTACCGGCGCCGGGTGCCCTGCAGCTGGGCGGATACGG
>JANNNE010000367.1:0-4687 GCA_031398385.1 Ideonella sp. | reverse complement strand
CTGGACCGAAACTTCCGAGCTGGCGCGCAGCCGGATGACCGCTGAGCTGGACATCGCCTACGGGCCGTCGTCGGCCGAAACGCTGGATGTCTTTCCGGCCGCTGCGAGCGGCTCGCCGGTGCTGGTGTTCATCCACGGCGGCTGGTGGCGCTCGCGCGACAAGCGCGAATTCTCATTTGTCGCGCCCGCCTTTGTGCACGCCGGTGCGGCGGTGGTGTTGCCCAACTACGGCCTGTGTCCGGATGTCGGCATCGAGACGATCGCGCTGCAGATGGTGCGCGCGCTGGTCTGGACCCACCGCAACATCGAGCGTTTCGGCGGCGATCCGGATCGCATCGTGGTGGCTGGCCATTCGGCCGGCGGCCATCTGGCGGCGATGCTGTTGTGCTGCGGCTGGCGCAGCCAGGGAGACGATCTGCCGGCCGGGCTGGTCAAGGCCGCATTGTCGATCAGCGGTCTGTATGACCTCGATCCGATCAGCCAGGTGGGCTTTCTGAAGGACGATCTGAAGTTGACCCCGGCCGATGTCGAACGACTGAGTCCGGCGCGCTTTCCGGCGCCGGCCAATCCGCTGGTGACCGTGGTCGGGGGCGACGAGACGGCAGAATTTCAACGCCACAACCAGTTGATCGCTGACGCCTGGGGGCCGTTCGCCGTGCCACATGTCGAGAGTGTGCCCGGTACCAACCATTTCACGGTGCTGCATGCGCTGGTCGACCCGCAGGAACGGCTGCACCAGCTGGCGCTTGAACTGCTGGGACTGACAAAGTCCTGATCGAAGCTGCTATTCGTACTGGGCGTCGAATAGCGTCAGGCTATGCGTGGCATAGAAGCTTTGAATCGGCTTGTCGCGTTTGCTGCGCTACGGTAGCCGAGAGCTCGCAGCGTCGCTGCGAGCCATCGTTCAATCCATTTTTCAACGCTGGAGACCTCATGGCACTGAAAGGATCGAAGACCGAGCAGAACCTGAAGGACGCCTTTGCAGGCGAATCGCAGGCCAACCGCCGGTATCTGTATTTTGCAAACAAGGCCGACATCGAAGGCCAGAACGACGTGGCATCGTTGTTCCGCTCCACTGCCGAAGGCGAAACCGGCCACGCGCATGGCCACCTCGAATTTCTCGAAAACGGTTCGGGTGATCCGGCCACCGGTCTGCCGATCGGCTCGAGCCGCCAGAACCTGGCCGCCGCGGTAGCTGGCGAAACCCACGAGTACACCGACATGTACCCGGGCATGGCCAAGACGGCCCGCGAAGAGGGTCACGACGAGATCGCCGATTGGTTCGAGACGCTGGCCAAGGCCGAGCGTTCACACGCCAACCGCTATCAGAAAGCGCTCGACGCTTTGGTCGACTGACCGGTTCATCGACGATGACCAACAAGGGGCTTGATGCCCCTTGTTCGTTGATGGGTCGCAAAAAAGATTTCGAACGCGAGGAGTCGCCACGATGGCCACAGAAGGCAACCTGCAAGCACCGACCCGGCACCCGATCGACTGGAAGAACCCGGCGTTCTACGACGAGGCCGCGTGCAACACCGAGCTCGAGCGGATCTTCGACATCTGCCATGGTTGCCGGCGCTGCGTGAGCCTGTGCCAGGCCTTCCCGAACCTGTTCGATCTGGTCGACGCGACCGACGACGGCGAGGTGCATGGCGTTGCCAAAGCCGATTACGCCAAGGTCGTCGACCAGTGTTATCTGTGCGACCTGTGCTACATGACCAAGTGTCCGTACACGCCGCCGCATCCGTGGAATCTCGACTTTCCGCACACCATGCTGCGTGCCAAGGCGATCAAATTCAAGAATGGCGAGGTTGGTGGCGGCGAGCAATTTCTGGCCTCGACCGATACCCATGGCCAGTTCGCCGGCATCCCGGTGGTGGTGCAGGTGGCCAATGCCTTGAACAAGACCAAACCGGTGCGCAAGCTGCTCGACAGCACGCTCGGCGTTCACCCGGATGCCTGGCTGCCCGAACTGGCGACCAAACGGTTCCGCTGGAGCGCCGACAAGCAGGGCAAGGCGACGGTGGTCACCAACGGCGAACGCACGCCGGGCAAGGTGGCGATTTTCGCGACCTGCTTCGTCAACTACAACGAGCCGGGGATTGGCCACGACCTGATCAAGCTGCTCGAGCACAACGAGATCCCGTATGTGCTGGTCGACAAGGAAAAATGCTGCGGCATGCCCAAGCTCGAACTCGGCGACCTCGATTCGGTTGCCGAACACAAGGCGGCCAACATTCCGGTGCTGGCCAAATATGCGAAAGACGGCTATGCCATCGTCACCGCGATCCCGAGCTGCACGCTGATGTACAAGCAGGAACTGCCGCTGATGTTCCCCGATTGCGCCGACACGCAGGCGGTGAAGAAGGCGATGTTCGACCCCTTCGAATATTTCATCGCCCGCAACCGCGACGGCCTGCTGAAGACCGATTTCAAGACCGCGCTCGGCAAGGTCAGCTATCACATCCCGTGCCACGGGCGGGTGCAGAATATCGGCAAGAAAACCGAAGAGATGTTCAAGCTGGTCGGCAAGCAGGTCGAGGTGACGCTCAATACCGTCGAGCGTTGTTCCGGCCATGCCGGCACCTACGGTGTGAAGACGCCCACGCACCTGATCGCGATGAAGATCGGCAAGCCGGTGTTCAAGGCGATGGCCAAGGATCAGCCCGATTTCATCAGTTCGGATTGCCAACTGGCCGGCCACCACATTGCGCAGGGCCTGCAGGTCAACGGTTTGCCGGCAGCCAAGCTGGCGCACCCGCTGAGCCTGGTGCGAATCGCCTACGGACTGGAATGACCACGATGAGTCGCAAACCGATCACCCGGGAAAGCCTGCTGACGCTGGAGGCCTACTCGAAGATCCGCAAGACAAGCAAGGCCGACGCCATCGCCCACCGACGGCTGCGCTCGGTGCACCTGGGCGATCACCTGAACGTGCAGTTCGAGAGCGAGACCAGCATCCGTCGCCAGATCCAGGAGATGTTGTTCATCGAGAAGATCTTCGACGAAGACGGCATCCAGAGCGAGATCGATGCCTATCAGGCGTTGGTGCCCGAGGGCAGCAACTGGAAGGCGACGATGCTGATCGAATACCCCGACGTTCACGAACGCAAGCGTGAGCTGGGGCGGCTGATCGGCATCGCCGAGCGCATGTTCGTCGAGGTCGAGGGACATGCACGGATCTACGCCATCGCCGACGAAGACCTGGACCGCGAAACCGACGAGAAGACCTCCGCGGTGCACTTCTTGCGCTTCGAGTTTCCGAACGCCGCACGGCAGTCGGTGCGGGCCGGTGCGTCGGTCAAGCTGGGCTGCGACCACACCAACTATCCGGCCCATGTCGCGATCGAGCCCGCCACCTTGGCGAGTCTGGCCGGCGACCTGAGCTGATCGGCGGCAATACAAAGCTCGCTTGATTCGGCCCGTTTCGACGTGACGCATCGCCGCGCCCTGATCGGCATGCTGGTCGCCACCTTGCTGTGGAGCACGGCCGGGGTGGTCACGCGTCAGCTCGAACAGGCGCACAGCTTCGAGGTCACGTTCTGGCGCAGCTTCTTCACGGCGCTGACGCTTGGCCTCTATTTCGTGGCGACCCGGGGTCGGGCTGCGATGGCCGTATTCGCCAACGGCGGCCGGCCGCTGCTGGTGTCGGGCCTGATGTGGTCGGTGATGTTCACCTGTTTCATGCTGGCCCTGACATTGACATCGGTGGCCAACGTGTTGATCACGATGAGTCTGGCGCCGCTGTTTACCGCGTTGCTCGCGCGCTTCGTGCTTGGCGCACCGGTCGCACGGCGCACCTGGGTGGCGATCCTGCTGGCCGGTGTCGGCATCGCGTGGATGTACGCCCACAAGATCAGCGCCGAGCCGGAAGCCTTGCTCGGCACGCTGGTCGCGCTGGCGGTGCCGCTCGCGGCGGCAGTCAACTGGGTCACCATCCAGCGCAACAACGGCTCGGCCGCGATTCGGGCCGGCGACAGCAGCAGTGGTGGTGGTGCGGTCGACCTCATGCCCGCCTTGCTGATCGGTGCCTTGTTGTCGTGCGCGATCAGCCTGCCGTTTGCGTGGCCGTTGCAGGGTTCGCTGCACGATATCGGCTGGTTGGCCGGGCTCGGCGTGTTTCAGCTGGCGTTGCCGTGCATGCTGGCCGTTCATGTGGCCCGCCGACTGTCGGCACCCGAGGTGGCGCTGCTGGGTCTGCTCGAAGTGGTATTCGGCATTGCCTGGGCCTGGCTCGGTGCGGGTGAACGGCCGCTGCCGCAGGTGCTGATCGGCGGCAGCCTGGTGCTCGGGTCGCTGGCGATCAATGAATTCGTCGGAATGATGGGCCGGCGCAGCGCGGCTGCGGCTGGCGATCTCACTGCGTGTCCAGGTAATACCAGCGTCCATCCTCACGGGTAAATCGGCTGACCTCTTGCAGCCGGTGAGCCCGGCCGCCGAGTTTGCTGCGCGCGACGAATTCGACCGTCGCGTGGTCGGCATCGGTGACTTCGAAGCGACGCACCTCCAGCCCCAGCCAGCGCCATTCCGGCGGATCGGCCTCAAGCGTTGCCGGGCGTGTGGTCGGATGCCAGGTGGCGAGCAGATAATCGGTGAGGCGCAGCACGTAGGCGCATGCGCTCAAGACGATGATGGGGTAGCTGACGAGCTGCCGTAGCAACAGGCTGAGGACAGGCGCGATGATCTC
>JANNNE010000348.1:0-15772 GCA_031398385.1 Ideonella sp. | reverse complement strand
CCTGCGTCCAGCGCGGTCTGTACCAGCGCGCCTACGTCGACAAGCTGTTGGCCGACCCGCAGGCGCACTTCACCCGCATCCATGGCAGCAAGCTGTGGCACCTGGCGCTGCTGGAATGGTGGCTGCAGGTGCAGGTGGACTGCGTGCCGGACGAAGCAGGCGCAATCACAGCCTGACAACGATTTCGATGCCGCGCAGCACTGCCGGTCGGGCGCCGTTCGGCGGCGAGCCAGGGTGTTCGCCAACGCACAGACGGGCCATGCGCCAAAGGCGACGATCGAATTTTCAAACAGGAGTTATCCATGATTGCAGTTCGCACGCTCATCGCCTTGTCTGTCGCCACATTTGCCACCGCCTGCGCGGGCCCGCGCGGCATGAACACTTCGCCGCCCGCCATGCCAGCCATGGCCGGCATGAGTGCGTCCATGGCGATGGCGTCGATGGAGCCCCGCATGAAGGCCATGCAAGACATGCACCAGAAGATGATGAGTGCGAAGACCCCGAGCGAACGGCAGGCGTTGATGACCGACCACACGAAGGCGATGCAGGGTGGCATGGCCATGATGAAGGAGATGCAGGGCGGCATGCAGGGTATGGGCGGCCTGGGCGAGGGCAAAGGGATGCCTGCCGACATGGCCAAGCGTCACCAGATGATGAACGACCACATGGCCTCGATGCAGATGATGATGAACATGATGTCGGACCGCATGCCGTCCGCCACCCAGTAAAGGCTGATGGCATGGATACCGCCCCGCGCTGAACCAGCGCTCACCTCGATTGACCAACGGCCGCCGCTGCGGCTGATCGTCAGGCTGCGCCCGGGCGTCAACGATGCAGCCGCAACGCCCGGAGCCAGCGAAGAAAAGATCGGCCGCAGGTGCTCGACCGGCTCGGCGTCGCCGCCGATCATCAGGCAGTAGCCACGCTCCAACCCTGCTACGCCGCCGCTGGTTCCCACATCGAGCGAATGCCGCGCGCCACCGCGCGCCAGCAGTTCGCTGCCGCGCCGCACGTCGTCGCAGAAGTAGGAATTTCCGCCATCGCCTCCACTGATGCACAAGCCGCGCGAATTGCCGGGAACAACGGCACACGGTAGGCGCGGGTGCCCCAGTTCGTCAGTGCGCCAGCGCACAAAGTGACGGGCGATACTTGGAAAAAGTGGGCGCCGATCTGGAGACCCTGCAGCGCGGAACATTCGGATTCTTCCTGCACGAAACGAGTCCAGCCAACGGCTTGGTGGTGGACAAGACCGCGGCCGGCTGATGAGAAAGCTCGCTGTTGACAACGCGACCTTCTTGCCCTGTCTCGAGGACGCCCATGCCCGGCATGCGCAGCAGACCTGCGTACCCCCAGGTTCAAGGTGCGGCGGTGCTGAACTCGACCGGTTCAGCGTGGCCGTAGCGCCGTGTCCTGCTCGGCACAGAATGTGGCTACCGCCACCACCATTTGTTGCGCTGCCGCCTGCGCAGCCTGCGCGCCAGAGACGGGATCGTCACCGGCGGCAACCACGCTGAAATCGAACTCGCGCCACGCACGGGCTTGCCGCGTGACACCGTCCATCAACACGGCACGCGCTGTCAGGCGCACCCGACTGGGCTGTTGAGTGAAGTCCTGGTGCAGGCGCAACAATTCGGTCTCCAGTCGCCAATTCGTTGCGGCCGCTGTCGGCGACGCGAGCACGACACGGAAAGTGCCACCGTTCTGCAACGCGTGCACGAGCAGCGGGGTCAACATCTGCGCCGGCGGCGCCACCCATTCATTGAACGCAAAGGCCTCCAGTTCCTGGGGGCGACGCAGATAGACCATGCGCCGGCTGTCGTAGCCTGGCGCGGCGCGCAGCACGTCGACCGTGAGGACCGGCGCACCGGCTGCGGCCATCCGCGCGGCAGGGACAGACGCACCACCGTCCAGCGTGAAGCGGGCGGGGGGTTGGGCCGGCTTGGGCAGCAGCGTGCCGGCGCATGCGTGCAACAGCGCCGAGCCTGCCGCCAGAAAGACTCCGAGCACCACGGTTCGTCGCTGCTTCGACATGGCAGCACGCAGGGTCGGTTTGGCGGGTGCCGGAAGAGGCTTGTTCATGGGGTGGTTTCTCCGGGGCCAGGTCGCGGCGGCGGATTGCCCATCAGCAGGCTGTTGGGGCTCCCGGCGGTCTGCTCGCTAAGCTGGCGCAATGAGGTGGCAAGCTGATTCAACTCCGCCATGAGTCGGGCGAGGTCGGGCAGCGTCTCGCTGCCGAGTTGGCGAACAGCCAGCGTGGCCGCATCGGCGGTTTCCCCAGCACGCACGCTGGCCGATCGTGCAATGTCTGCCATGCGCTCGACGGCCTGCGCGCTGGTCGCGATGCGATCGAGCGTCGGACCGAATTGTTCGCCGGCGCGCGCCGTCAACTTGGCGGCGCGAGCCGCATCGGTCAGGCCGGTTTCGATCGCTGCGCGCTGCCCGGCGAGGCTGTGCGCCAATGAAGCCACGTCGGCCAGGGCTGACTTCAACGACGCCCGGTTTTCGTCGTCGAAGACGGCATTGAGGTTGTTCGACACGCGGTCGACATTGGTCAGCACGGAGGTCAGCACATTCTCCAGCCGCGCACTCAGCGACGGCTTGAATGGAATCATCGGCGGAGCGCCGTCGGCGCCGGCAAGCAGCGGCGGCGATGCCACGCTGCCACCACTGAGTTCGACGTAGGCGATGCCAGTGAGGCCCTGCGTCTTCAGCACGGCCACGCTGTCGTGCTTGATCGGTGTGCCTTGTGCCACCAGGAAGAACAGGCGGACCTGCTGCGAATTGTTCGGGTCGATCTCGATGCGATCGACCTTGCCGACGTCCACCCCCAGGTACTTCACCGGCGCGGCGACGCTCAAGCCGGCGACCGATTCCTGGATCACCGCCTGATAGGGGTCCATCGCCTGGCGGGTGCCCAAGCCAGAGGCCAGCCACAGCACAGCGGCGACCAGCATCGAGCCCAGCAAGAGCACGAAGGCACCGACGAGTGCGTAGTTGACTTTGTCGTCCATATCGCGATGGCCTCGTCAGGCCGCAGCCTGGCTTGCCTTGGGGCGAGCCGCGCGGCGGTCGGTGAAATAAGCTGCGACGATCGGCTGGCTGTCATGCGACAGTTCGTCCATCGAGCCAAGCGCCAGCACGTGCCCGTCGCCCAACACGGCGACACGATCACAGACTTGCCACAGCAGGTCGAGGTCATGGCTGACGATCACGATCGTCGGGTGGAACAGCGCGTGCGTGCGCAGGATCAGGTCGTCGACGCCGCTGGAACTGGCAGGGTCCAGGCCGGAAGTCGGCTCGTCCAGGAACAGCAATTCGGGGTCGAGCGCGATGGCGCGCGCCAGTGCGGCGCGCTTGAGCATGCCGCCGCTGAGTTCACTGGGCAACTTGAGGCCGGCGTCTGGCGGCAGACCGGTCAGTGCCAGCTTCCATTCGGCGATGCGATCGATCAGTACATGGTCCAACGCACTGTGCTCGCGCAAGGGCAGGCCGACGTTCTCGCGCACCGACAGCGACCCGAACAGGCCGCCGCGCTGAAACATCACGCCCCAGCGTCGTCGCAGGGCAATACCCTGCGCAGCGTCGAGGGTGGCGAGATCGTTGCCGAACACGCGCACCTCGCCCGAGCTGGGACGCTGCAGGCCGATCATCTCGCGCAGCAACACCGTCTTGCCGGAGCCGCTGCCGCCGGCCAGGCCCAGGATCTCGCCGCGACGCACGTTCAGGTCCAGTCCGTCGTGCACGACGCGTGTGCCGAAGCGCGTGCAGATCTGCCGCATTTCGATCACGTTTTCTTTGTTCGCCGTCATCTCACAGGCCCAGGACGCTGAAGACGATGGAGAACAGGGCGTCAGCCACGATGACCATGAAGATCGACTGCACGACGCTCAGCGTCGTCTGGCGGCCGACGCTGTCGGCGCTGCCCTTGGTGCGCAGGCCTTGGAAGCAGCCGACGATGGCGATGATGATGGCAAAGACCACCGACTTCCCCACGCCGATGAGCAGCGCCGAGCCCTGCATCACACGGCCGAAACGGTCGATGAACTCGGCGAAACCGATGTCCAGCCGCGAGCGCGCCATGACCATGCCGCCGAAGACGCCGGTGATGTCGGCGAACACTGTCAGCAGCGGCAAGGCCACGACCAGGGCCACGATCTTCGGCAGCACCAGGCGTTGCAGGGGATCGATGCCGATCGTACGCAGGGCATCGATCTCTTCGGCCACCACCATCGTGCCGATCTGCGCCGCGAAGGCCGAGCCGGAGCGCCCGGCGATGATGATGGCGCCAATCAGCGGCGCGAACTCGCGCAGCATGGCGTATCCGACCAGTTCGACGACGAAGACATTGGCACCGTAGTGGCGCAGTTGGTCGGCCCCCTGGTAGGCCACGACCACGCCCAGCAGAAAGGAGGTGAGGCCGATGATGGGCAACGCGTCGTAGCCGCCGATCTGGATCTCGTGCCAGATCGTGCGCAGGCGCCACAGGCGCCGGTGGCGCAATGTGCCGAAGGCGGCGACGGTGACTTCGCCGACAAAGTGCAAAAGTGCCTGTGCCTGCAAAGCCGTGGCGACCGAGCGCAGGCCGATGCTTTGCAGCAGGCTGTTGCGTGGCGATGCAGCAATCGGCTGACCGGCATCGGCTTGCACCTGCTTCATCAGCGTCAACGCGTGCGGCGGCCACGCGTGCAGTGCTGGTGCTGTGCTGCCCGCGCCCAGCCAACGCTGCAGGACCCAGGCCCCAGCGGTGTCGATGTCGACCAGCGCTGATCCGTCCAGCGTGACCGGAGGTGTTGCCGCGACCGGCAAGGTTCGGGCGCGCAGCAGCGGGTCCAGCCCCGCAAGCGTCCAGTGGCCGCTCAGGCTCCAGACACCATCCGACCCCGGTGCCAGTGCAGCATCGGTCGGCGTGGCGGATCCGGCGGGTGGTACCTCGGGCATGCGGGCCGCAGATTACGAGCCGCCTCGGGTCGGATCCGGTGGGCCCACCATTTGGTGATCAACCAAGGCGACGGCGCGGTAAAGGCTCATGACCAGAGTGTGTTGCCCCGATCAACGCCGGTCTGTGCGCTAGCAGACGGACGCGGGCCTGTTCGACGGGCGATTCTTCATGTCGCTCGCACGCTCGGCGCAACAGGGTCAACGACGGAGCACGCCGTTTCGCGACCAGTTGCCTGCGAGCAGTTGATAAACAAAAACTCAATAAAACATAAAAAAATAGTTGCTAGCTTAAGATTGACTTTCGTTGTTCAATTGCACCCATTCATGCAAGGTGTGCATGCAACGGAGCCGACGAGTGGCGAACTTTGCGACATACGACGTTCGAGTCTGGCATGGCGATTCCGCTGGCGGAGAATTCGTCCACTACCAAGTACCGGGGCAGGAGAGCCAGACCGTTCTCGATGCCGTAACCTGGATCCAGCAGAACGCCGCCCCGCAACTGAGCTACCGCTTTGCCTGTCGGGTCGGCATGTGCGGATCCTGCGCGATGCAGGTCAACGGCGAGCCGCGCTGGACCTGCCGCACCCACATCAAGAAGGTCGCCACCGACAATGTGGTGACGATCGAGCCGCTGCGCAATCTTCCGGTCATCAAGGACCTGGCTTGCGACATGTCGGAGTTCTTCGCCAAGTGGATCAAGGCCGAGGGCGTGTTCCATCCGACCAAGTCGCGCGATGATGCCATCGAGCGGATATCGCCTGAAAGCAAAGAGCGCCGGCTGGCTGATGCCGGCATCGAATGCATCAACTGCGCCGTCTGTTATTCGGCTTGTGATGTCGTCGAAGCCAAGCCTGACTACCTCGGCCCCGCTGCATTGAACCGTGCCTGGACCCTGGTCAACGACGTTCGCGACGGGCAGCAGGACGCCCGCCTGCGGGCCGTGGCGGTTGATGCCGGCTGCCACAACTGTCATTCGCACCAGAGTTGCATGACCTACTGCCCGGTCGGCCTCAACCCGACTGCGTCAATCGCCGGTCTGAAGCGCAAGACGCTGATGGCTGCGCTCAAAGGAAAGCTCTGACACCATGAGCAGCGTCCGCCTTTCCCTGTTGCAGCGTCTGACGGCGATGATCATGGCGCCGCTGGTGCTCGGCCACCTTGCCGTGATGATCTACGCGATCCAAGGTGGCTTGACCGCCGCGGAAATCATGTCGCGCACCCGCGGCAGCGTTGGTTGGGGGCTGTTTTACGGGCTGTTCGTGCTGGCGGTCGCCATTCACTCGGCGATCGGCTTTCGGGCGATTGCCGAAGAATGGTTCAAGCTGAGGGGGCTCGCGCTGCAGATCGTGACGCTGGCGGTCGGTTTCGGTTTGCTCGTGCTGGGTGGTCGCGCGGTTTTTGCGGTGGTCGCGTCATGATCAGACCGCATCGCAAACATCCGCTGTGGACGGCCTACCTGCTGCACCGGCTCTCAGGCCTCGGGCTGGCCTTGTTTCTGCCGGCTCACTTCTATGTGCTCGGACTGGCCTTGACCGGCCCCGAGGCCCTGGACAACGCCTTGAGCTGGACCGACCACCCGTTTTTCAAGCTGACCGAGTTCGGACTGGTGTTCCTGCTTGCGGTGCACCTGTTTGGCGGCTTGCGCCTGCTTGCGCTTGAACTGCTGCCTTGGAACCCGCGCCAGAAGGCCTTGGCCGCAGCGGCGGTCGGAGTGTCGTTCTTCTTCGCGGTCGGCTTTCTGATGAGGGCATTTCAATGAAACTCGAACGGCATGAAACCGATGTGCTGATCCTCGGCTCGGGCGGTGCCGGTTTGTTCGCTGCCCTGCATGCGAAAAAGGCCAACCCGACTCTGAAGGTCACCGTCGCGGTGAAGGGGCTGATGGGCAAGAGCGGCTGTACCCGGATGGTGCAGGGTGGCTACAACGTCGCGCTGTCGCCGGGCGATTCGGTCGAACGCCATTTCATGGACACCATCAATGGCGGCAAGTGGCTGCCCAACCAGGACATGGCCTGGAAGCTTTGCCAGACCGCCGTCACCCGGGTCCAGGAACTCGAAAACGAACTCGGCTGCTTCTTCGATCGGCAGGCCGACGGATCGTTGCATCACAAGGCTTTTGCCGGCCAGACATTCGACCGCACGGTGCACAAGGGTGACCTGACGGGTATCGAGATCATCAACCGGCTGATGGAGCAGGTGCTTGCGTTGCCGATCGAGCGGATGGAAGAGCACAGGGCCATTGCGCTGATCCCGAATCCGGCGCGTGATGCGTTGGCAGGGGTGTTGCTGATCGATACGCGGCGCGGCGTATTCCGCCTCGTTCGAGCGAAAGCGGTGCTGCTGGCCACCGGCGGCGGCCCGACCATGTACCGCTACAACACGCCCTCGGGCGACAAGAGCATGGACGGCCTGGCAATGGCGCTGCGTCTGGGCTTGCCGCTGCGCGACATGGAGATGGTGCAGTTCCATCCGACCGGCCTGCTGGCCGGCAAACACACCCGGATGACCGGTACCGTGCTCGAAGAAGGCCTGCGTGGCGCCGGCGGCCATCTGCTGGATGGTGACGGGCGCCGCTTCATGTTCGATTACGACGCGGCCGGTGAGCGTGCGACGCGCGACATCGTCAGCCGCGGCATCTATGCCGAGATGCGGGCCGGACGGACCACGCCCAACGGCGGTGTCTATATCGCGATGGGCCACCTTGGCCCCGACAGCGTTCGCAAGAAATTCAGCGGCATGGTTAAACGCTGCGCCGATTGCGGTTTCGACCTCGCCGGCGGTCGTGTCGAGGTCGTTCCTACCGCGCACTATTTCATGGGCGGCGTGGTCTGCGAACCCGACACCCGCACCGAACTGCCCGGCCTGTTTGTCGCCGGTGAAGACGCCGGTGGCGCGCACGGCGCCAATCGACTGGGTGGCAACGGTGTTGCCAATTCGACTGTCTTTGGTGGCGTGGCCGGCGAAGAGATGGCTGTCCATGTAATGAAGCAACGCTCGCTGATCGATCCGGACCAGGCCTTGGTCGAAGCCGAGATCGCCAGGGCCATGCTGCCGTTCAGCTTGCCAGCCGGCAGGATCCACCCGCTTCGTGAGCGGCTGCAGGATGTGATGTGGGACGATGTCGGCGTGATGCGTGATGCAGGCGGACTCGCCAAGGGGCTCGCCGCGGTACGCGAGCTGAAGGCCGAATTGTTGGCGACGGGCATGCCCGATGGCGACAAGTCATTTAACCTGACCTGGCACGACTGGCTGAACACCCGCAGCCTGATCGAGGTATCCGAAACCATCGCGCAGGCCGCGCTGTCGCGCGAGAACTCGCGCGGCGCACATTACCGCGAGGACTTTCTCGAACCCGGCGACATGAACGCTTCCTACTTCACGGTCACGCGTCAGGCCGATGAATTGCTTTCGGTGACGCGCGAGCAGGTCAGGTTCACCATCGTCAAACCTGGCGAGTCATTGCTCGACGAAACAACCCCGGCGATTTCTCAAACCGCTGCATGAGGATCAGATGATCAAGTACCAAGCCATCCACGCGGCCGCCAAGACCATCATGGCCAAGGCCGCCATCGACATTCCGCCCGACTACCGCAACGGCGTCAGCAACATGGCCGACAAGGAGCCTGGCGATCTGTCGCGCTTCGTCCTCAAGGTCATGATGCAGAACTGGGATGCGGCCACCGCCGATCGCCGTCCGATGTGCGCCGATTCCGGTCTGCCGCGCTACTACGTCAAGGTCGGCAACAACAGCAGCATCGAGGGCGGCTTCATCGGCCTCGAGAAGGCGCTGCGCACCGCGACGGCCGAAGCGACCCACGACATTCCGCTGCGGCCGAACCGGGTGCACCCGCTGTGGCGCACCGATCACAACAACAACGTTGGTATCAACGCACCTGAAATCGACTGGAGTTTCGAGCCCGATGTCGACTGGATCGACATCACCACCGTGCACAAGGGCGGCTTGTTCGGCACCGACTACCGGATGCTGTTTCCCGGTGACGGCATCGACGGCATCAAGCGCTTTCTGCTCGATACGCTGATCTCGTTCGGCAAGCGCGGCCTGGCTTGCCAGCCGGCCATCGTCGGCATCGGCCTTGGCGGCTCGAAGGATACGACGATGGTGCTCGGCAAACAGGCGGCCTGCCTGCGTATCGTCGGCGACCGCAACCCCGATCCGAAGATCGCCGCACTTGAGCTCGAGCTGCAGGAACTCGGCAACAACATCGGCATGGGCGCGATGGGTTTCGTCGGCAAATCGATGGTTGCCGATTGCCACATCGAGGTTGGCTACACGCATACCGGCGGGATGCCGATGAGTGTGCATACCTTCTGCCTGTCGTCGCGTCGCGCGACGGTTCGCATTCATGCTGACGGACGCACCGAATTCCGCACCGATCCGCAGTGGTTCACACCGTACATGAGAAGGGAGACGATCGAATGGACACCGACCACGGCAACAGCAACAGCATGATGAAACATGAGTTCACCACCGTGCGTCTGCGCACGCCGGTCAGCGCTGAGGACCTTGCCAAGCTGAAGATCGGGACGGTTGTCTACCTCGACGGCGTGGTCTATACCGGTCGTGAAGGGGTCTACAAACGGATTCTCGAGCAGGGCGAAAAATTGCCCGTCGATCTGGCCTCGCTGAGCAACGTCAATTTCCATTGTTCACCGGCGGCGGCGATCGAGGCCGATGGCAGCTACAACGTCGGCGGTGTCACGGCGACTGCCAGTTTCCGATTCTCCAAGTGGATGAAAAACTGGTTCAACTACTCCGGTGCAAAAGTGATCATCGGCAAGGGCGGGATGTCCGAAGCCGATTACAAGGAGTTGTTCGTTCCGGCCGGCGCGATCTACCTGACCACCATCGGTTACGGCACCGGGGCACTGCTTGGTCGCGGCATCAAGAAGGTTAGGGATGCGGTCTGGTCTGAGGAGCTTGGGACGGCACAGGCGTTGTGGATTTTCGAAGTCGAGAATTTCGGCCCCTTTCTGGTCGAGAGCGACATCGAGGGCAACAGCCTGTTCGAGCAGCAGGCCCAGCATATCAATCCCGAATTCACCCGTCTCTACCAAGGCCTGAAAGCGCCGGCGCTGAAGCGTTATGGCGAAACCGACGACCGCAAGGACGAATTGATCTGAGCGCCCGGCCTTGTCGCAGGGCAAGGCTGACCGGAAACCGACCTGAAGGATGCCATGCTGTTCATCGATCAACGCACCTACACCTTGTACAACGGCAAGGTCTCGACCTTCCTGAAGCTTTACCAGGAGGAAGGTCTGGAAGTGCAGACCCGCATTCTCGGCAACCTGATCGGCTATTTCCACAGCGATATCGGGCCGCTCAACCAGGTCGTCCACATGTGGGGCTACAAATCGATGGACGACAGGTTCCGGCGCCGCGCCGAACTGCAGGCCAGCGACGCCTGGCAATCCTATGCGCAGAAGATGCGCCCGCTGGTGATGTCGATCGAGAACAAGATCCTGATTCCCGCACCTTTCAGCCCGATCGGTGGGGAAGGATAAACAAGCACAGTGATCGGGATTTCTGCAGTGACGATGGTTGTCGGTTCGACAACGCGGATCACGCCAGTTGTCAGTTGACATTGCCGTGGTGCTGGTCGGCGCGTTGCTGGCATCGGTGGTGTCGGGCAGCAGCGGGTTTGCATTCGGACTGATCGGATCGGCGATCTGGCTGCACGTGTTGCCGCCCGGACGTGTCGTGCCGCTGGTGGTGATCTGCTCGTTGTTGCTGAACCTTGCGCTGGTCTGGCGGCTGCGCCATGAGGTCAGGCCCCGACTGCTGTGGCCATTTCTGGCCGGCGCGATGATCGGTGTGCCGATCGGGGTGGCTGCGCTGAAGCGCATCGATCCTGAATTGCTGCGCCGCGGCGTCGGCGCGTTGTTGCTGTTCTACAGCGTCTACATGTTGCGCCGTCCGAGCATGCCGGTGATTCGACTGAGCCCGACCGGCGGGCGCATGGCCGACTCGGCGGTCGGCCTCCTGGGTGGCTTCATGGGTGGTTCAACCAGCCTCAACGGGTTGTTTCCGACCATGTGGTGTGGTCTGCGCGGCTGGAACAAGACCGAGCAGCGCGGCGTTTTCCAGCCTTATATCCTGATCGTCCATGCGGTGACATTGTTCTGGCTCGGCGGGGTCGGTGGCCTCGACTTGCGCACTGGCCGTGATGTCCTGTTGTGCATACCGGCACTGGTGGTCGGCGGCTGGTGGGGCTTCAGGCTGTTTCACCGGGTCAGCGACGACGGTTTCCGCAAAATGATCCTCGTGCTGTTCCTGATTTCGGGTTTGTCGCTGATGTTCTGACCGTGCAGCCGCGTTCCATGATTTCCAGGGTAACCACCAAGAGACAGTATCGATCGTCTAGTCGTAACATTTTCTTAATTAATCATCGATTAATTTTAACTTGCGTAAGCATAACTTTCGGCGCCAAATCTCGGCTCGCGGCATGTCAGGCGAGCCGTCGCGTTGCTCAGTCTTGGCCTGCCACGTCTGTCGCTGATCGAATTCGCCCTCCCTGGGCCCATGCAACTGGATTTGCCGGGTCGATCGATTGGCACTGAGGTGCAGCCTGGCCGTCTCCCTGACCCAGCTGCACCGCGACGATCACCACCAACCTTCAACCAGATCGGATCCACCGCATGACCAAGCCCCGTACCTTCAGCCGCCGTTTGGCCCTGGCCACTGCTGCAAGCCTCGCACTGCTAACCGCCATGCCGGCGGCCGCCCAATCGAACTGGCCGAACAAGCCGGTACGAATGGTCGTGCCGTTTGCGCCCGGCGGATCGACCGATGTGGTGGCCCGGATGCTGGCGCAGCAACTTGGCGTGTTGTGGGGCCAGACCATCGTGGTCGAGAACCGCGCCGGCGCCGGTGGCAACCTGGGCGTCGACGTGGTGGCCAAAGCCGCGCCCGACGGCTATACGCTGGCGCTGGCCTCGGGCAGCATCACCATCAATCCGCACATCTACAAGAAGTTGCCGTTCGACACCCTCAAGGACCTGATACCGATCACCAACGTCGCCAGCGGCCCGATGCTGGTGGTGGTGCCGTGGAACTCGCCGGCCAAGAATGTCAGTGACCTGATCGCGATGGCCAAGGCCAACCCCGGCAAGCTCAATTTCGGGTCTGCCGGCGTGGGCAGCCAGGTGCACCTGGCTGCCGAAAGCTTTGCCGACGCCGCCAAGATCGATATCACCCACGTCCCGTACAAAGGCGAGGCGCCGGGTTATACCGATCTGATCGGTGACCAGGTGCAGCTGATGGTCGGCAACTTTGCTGCCGCCTCGGCCTTGCTTGGAAACGGCCGGCTGCGTGCGCTGGCCGTCACCGGCAAGCAGCGCTCACCCCAGTTGCCCGACGTGCCGACGGTGGCCGAGAGTGGCTTGCCGGGTTTCGAGAACACCGGCTGGTTCGGCCTGCTGGCGCCGGCGGGCACGCCGCCCGAGGTCATTGCCAAGGTGCAGAGCGACACCGCCAAAGTGATGGCCAGCACCGAGATGAAAGCGCGGCTGTATGTGATGGGCATGAGCCCGGTGGCGAACAGCTCGGCCGACTTCGTCAAGCAGATGGACGCCGAAATGCTGCGCTGGGGCAAGGTGGTGGCCAACCGCAAGCTGTCGGTCAACTGACCCGAACCGGCACCTCGTTCATGCCTGACGAGATCACCACCTACCATCTCGGTCGGGCTGCCCGCCGCGACGACCCGCCAGTCCGGCTGCACGCACTGCCGCCCGGCTGCGTGCTGCCGGAGAGTGCCGCCTGATATCGTTTCTCGGATGTCGCTGCGGCAACTGAAGACCCTCATCGCAATCGCTGAACTGGGAAGCTTCGCGAAGGCGGCGGCGGCGGTGTACCTGACGCCGGCCGCGGTCAGCCAGCAGATGAAGGCCTTGGAGACCGAGCTCGGTGTGGCGCTGTTCGATCGCAACAAGCGAACGCCCGCACTGACCCCGCTTGGCTACACGCTGGTGCCGAAGGCGCGCGAGGTGGTCAAAGCCTACGAAGGCATGATCGGCACGCTGGCTGGCGACTTCACGCTGCACGATGAAATCACCATCGGAGCGGTGCCGACGACGATGACCGGCCTGATTCCCAGGACGGTCAAGGCGCTGCGGGAGGCTTATGGCGGGCTGCATATCCGGATCGTTCCCGGGCTGTCGTCCGAACTGCTGCCACAGGTCGACCGCGGCTTTCTCGATGCAGCGATTCTGAGCTGGCCGGCCAACCTGTACGGCCACCTGTACTGGCGGGTCTTTGCCGAAGAGGAACTGATTGTCATCGCGCCGCCCGACGCGGTTGAAGGCGACGCCTGCGCGCTGCTGCAGAACCACCCGTTCATTCGTTTCAACCGGCGAGCGTGGGTCGGCCAGCAGATCGAGGCATGGCTCGCGGAGCGCAAGATTCGTGTCCACGAGAGCATGGAGCTGGACACGCTCGAGTCGATCGACTTGATGGTGCACTACGGCCTCGGCGTATCGATCGTGCCGCGCCGCTGCGTGCCGCCGCCGCTCTCCCTCGACCTCAAGCGCATGCCGCTCGATCCGCCGTCGACACCTCGGCTGCTCGGTCTGCTGTCGCGTCATGACAGCCAGAAATCGCGCCTGATCGATATCGTCCTCGCGGAGCTCGCGCGACAGGTGCAGTTGGGCCGGGCCGTTCGCGAAGCCGAAGCAGCGCACCCGCACCGGCGCAGGCGCGGCGCATTGGTCTGAACCGTCGCGGTTTCAGTCGTCGACCGGCCGTGCGCCGAAAACGGCCCGCAAATGGGCGACCAGGGCGCTTACCGCCTTGGGCGTATGGGGACTCCACGGGCGGATCGCCCAGATCGCCTCGCCGAAGGCGCCGACCGGCCGCCACTCAGGCAACAGCTCGCGCAACTTGCCGCTGCGCAAGGCCGAACGTGCGCTGAAATCCGGCAGTACCGCCAGGCCCAAGTCGGCGAGTGCGGCGTCCCGCAGTACCTCGCTGTTGTTGGCCCGCAGCGGGCCCGAAACTGCAACGTTGACGCGTGTCGGCTCAGCCTGGCCCGGCGGTGTTGTCGATTGTTCGAACGGCCAGAATGCCGGGCCCGGTCGCAAATAACTCAGGCAGGCATGAAGCGACAGTTCGCCGGGATGGCTCGGCGTTCCGTGGCGGCGCAGGTAGACGCTGCTGCCGACCAGCAGCGAACGTGACCGGGCGAGTTGCCAGGCCACATGATTGTCCGGCGGTGCGGTGACATGCCGGATCGCCAGGTCGAAGCCTTCGCTGCCCAGCGTCACGAGCCGGTCCGACAGCTCGAGTTCGATCCGCACATCGACATGTTCGCTGCAAAAGGATTCGATCGCGGTCGCGACCTCCTGTCTGCCCAGTGCAACGGGCGCGCTGACGCGAATCAGGCCACGCGGTTCGCTGGCCAGGTCACGCGCTTCGGCAACGCCGCGGCTGATCTGCGCGAAGCTGGCTGCGGTTTGCGCGACCAACTGTTCACCCGCCTCGGTCAGCCGCAACGCGCGGGTCGTGCGGTGCACCAGGGTCTGGCCGATGTCCCGTTCGAGTTCGCTCAGGCGCTGGCTGACAGCCGCCTTGCTGATCGACAGCCGGTGCGCCACCGCGGTGAAGCTGCCAAGCTGGGCCAACAGGATCAGCGTATGGACCTGTGGCCACAACAGGTCGATGCGTTGCTCGACCGATGGTGGGTTGCTCGACGCCTTGCCCGTGCGCGGCCGGCTGGTCTGCTGATTCATGATTGTTCAGTTTAGCGAACAATGAAGTCACTGCATGCGGATTGGCAATCGTGCCGACGCTGCCTAGACTCGGGGTCAGCACTTTTCAAGGAGAGACACCATGGGCGCACCTGAGGCATTTACCGCAACCACCGAAGTTGGGCACTTCATCAATGGCCGCACTGTTGCCAGCAGCAGCGGGCGTCGCCAGGCGGTTTATCACCCGGCCAGCGGGAGCGTCGCGCGCCAGGTGGCGCTCGCCTCGATCGACGAAGTCAATGCCGCGGTCGCTGCAGCACAGGCTGCGCAGCCGGCCTGGGGCGACCTGCCGCCGATCCGCCGGGCTCGCGTGCTCAACAAGTTTCTCGAGTTGATGAATCAGCACCGCGACACACTGGCCGCAATGATCACCGCCGAGCACGGCAAGGTCTTCACCGATGCGCAAGGCGAGGTGTCGCGTGGTATCGACATCATCGAATTTGCCTGCGGCGCGCCGCAATTGCTGAAAGGCGACTTTACCGATCAGGTCTCGACCGGCATCGACAACTGGACGCTGCGCCAGCCGCTCGGCGTGGTGGCCGGCGTCACACCGTTCAACTTCCCGTGTATGGTGCCTTGTTGGATGTTCCCGGTGGCGCTGGCCGCCGGCAACAGCTTCATCCTCAAGCCCAGTGAACGTGATCCGTCGTGCAGCCTGTTCATGGCCGAACTGCTGACTCAGGCCGGCCTGCCTGACGGCGTCTTCAACGTCGTGCAGGGCGACAAGGTCGCAGTCGACGGCTTGTTGAGCCACCCCGATGTGAAGGCACTCAGTTTTGTCGGATCGACGCCGATCGCCCAGTACATCTACGAGACCGGTGCCCGTCACGGCAAGCGCGTGCAGGCACTCGGTGGCGCCAAGAACCACATGGTCGTGATGCCCGATGCCGATATCGACCAGGCGGTCGATGCGCTGATCGGCGCCGGTTACGGTTCGGCCGGTGAGCGTTGCATGGCGATCAGCGTCGCAGTGCTGGTCGGTGATGTCGCCGACAAGATCGTGCCGCTGCTCGCCGAGCGCGCCAAGGCCCTGAAGATCAAGAATGGCATGGAACTCGATGCGGAAATGGGC
>JANNNE010000346.1:0-8717 GCA_031398385.1 Ideonella sp. | reverse complement strand
AGCGAAGAATTGGCCAGATTGGGCGAACTTCACCAGCGCGGCGTCTTGTCGGACGACGAGTTCACACGCGCGAAGAATCGGGTGCTGCAAGGCAGCGCAGCGCGTGCGCAGGCCGCGCCGGTGGTGGCCGCAATCAACAGTTTTCGGCGCAGCCGCGATGACCGCTGGGTCGGCGGCGTCTGTGGCGGCCTGGCACAGCTGTCCGGACTGGCCTCGTGGGCCGTGCGGCTGATCTTCG
Organism: Ideonella sp.; assembly: GCA_031398385.1. GTDB lineage: Bacteria > Pseudomonadota > Gammaproteobacteria > Burkholderiales > Burkholderiaceae_C > Ideonella_A. The sequence goes on along the minus strand of JANNNE010000346.1, from coordinate 8,479 downwards.
TGTTGCTGCTGCTTTGCGGCGGAACCGGGGGCGTGTTGTACCTGCTGCTGTGGCTGCTGGTGCCGTTGGAAGACGGTGTCCCCGGGCCGGCGCTGTCGCGGCCCTGACTGAATCGACTTGAGTGCTGTGGGAGCGCCTTCAGGCGGGATGGGGTTTGCCTGCGATGCACATCGCGCCTGAAGGCGCTCCCACAAAAATCACCGCATTGCTGCTGGATCGGAGCCGGATTCGCGCTCGTCGCTCACACGCGCATGCAGCGCGATCATCCGCCGCAGCGTGGCCTTCAAGGCCTCGGCCTGAGCCAAGCCGAAGGGTTGCAGCACGCGTCGCTCGTGTTCGCGCGCCAGCTCGGTCAGGTGCTGCACCTTGCGCTGCCCCTGGGCGGTGATGCGTACCAGCGTGACGCGCCGGTCGCTGTCGTGCGGCAGGCGTTCGACATGGCCGTTGAGTGTCATCCGGTCCAGCATGCGGGTCACCGTCGGCTGCTTGAGGATCGTGACCTGCGCCAACTGACCGATGCTGACCGCGCCACCGCCGGCCAGACTGGCCATCACCCGCCATTCGGAAACTGAAAAGCCGTGTGCGCGTGCGACCCGGTGAAACTCGGACGAGATCAGATGGTGCGCCTGCGCCAGCAAGGCAGGCAGGTAGTGCTCGACGAACGAGGATGCAGGCGCGGTCGATGCCGCTTCCGTATCCGATTCTTCCGCTGCCGTCGGCTCTGAGGCACTGGTCGGCGCCGCCGCAGAACCGGTACCAGCAGGTGCCGATGCCGTGGAGGCGGAGGCGGGGTTCTTGTCGGCAACAGGGTTTTTCATGATTGTGGATAGGTTTACTTGTCAATAATCTAGCCGAAGTCGATTGCACCGACATCGGGGATTCCCAGGACCACCATGGCCGAGCGTTCGTTTGCCGAAGAAGTGAAGAAGCTGCGCCTGGGGGCCGGCGAATCCTTCGTCGGCGAAGGCATCCTGGGCGTGACCAAAGCCTTGCTCGAATCCGGGGTCGCCTATGTCGCGGGTTACCAGGGCTCGCCGATCTCGCATCTGATGGATGTATTGGCCGATGCGCAGGACATCCTGGCCGAGCAGGGCATCCGCTTCGAAAGCAGCGCCAGCGAAGCCACCGCCGCTGCCACGCTGGCCGCGTCGGTCAACTATCCGCTGCGTGGTGCGGTCACCTTCAAGGCCACGGTCGGCACCAATGTGGCGTCGGATGCGCTGGCGAATCTGGCGTCGGGCGGGGTCACCGGCGGGGCCTTGATCATCGTCGGCGAAGACTACGGCGAGGGCTCGTCGATCATGCAGGAGCGCAGCCACGCCTTTGCGATGAAGTCGCAGATCTGGCTGCTCGACCCGCGGCCGAACCTGCCGTCGATGGTGGCGGCGGTGAAAAATGGCTTCGAGTTGTCGGAGGCCAGCCACACGCCGGTGATGCTTCAGTTGCGCATCCGCGCCTGCCACGTGCACGGCAGTTTCGTCGCTGCCGACAACCGGCCGCCCGCGTTCACCTTGCAGCAGGCGATCGAAACGCCGCAACGCGACGTGAGCCGCATCGTGCTGCCGCCTGCCAGCTTCATGCACGAGCAGGAAAAGGTCAATCACCGCTGGCCGGCCGCGGTGCGCTTCATCGAGGAGCGCGGCCTCAACGAGTTTTTCTCCGAGGATGCAGACGACATCGGTGTGATCGTCCAGGGCGGTTGCTACAACACCGTGCTGCGCGTGCTCGAGCGGCTGGGTCTGGCTGATGTATTCGGCAACTCGAAGGTGCCGCTGTATGTGATGAACGTGGCCTATCCGCTGATCGACAGCGAGATCGTCCGTTTCTGCGCCGACAAGCAGGCGTTGCTGCTGGTCGAGGAAGGGCAGCCGAACTTCGTCGAGCAGAACATCGCCACCATCCTGCGGCAGAAGGGTTGCATGGCCAAGCTGCACGGCAAGGACATGCTGCCGGTGGCAGGCGAATACACCGCGGCCGAGGTGATGAAAGGCGCGCGCAGATTCTTCGAGCGTTATCACCGGCTGACTCCGTTGCCGGTGGTCCGCAAGGTGGTTCCGCTGGTACCGGAGGCTGCGCCGGTCGAGCAAGACGTGCATGCTCGGCCGCCGGGCTTTTGCACCGGATGTCCGGAGCGCCCGATCTTCAGCGCGATCAAGCTGGTCGAGCGGGAGCTGGGGCCGCATCACATCAGCGCCGACATCGGCTGCCACCTGTTCTCGATCCTGCCGCCGTTCAACCTCGGCAATACGACCATGGGCTACGGTCTCGGCACCGCCGGGGCATCGGCGTTGAACGTGCAGGGCGACAAGCGGGCGATCTCGATGATGGGCGACGGCGGCTTCTGGCACAACGGGCTGACCAGCGGCATCGCCAATGCGGTGTTCAACCGCAACGACAACCTGACCGTGATCGTCGACAACAACTACACCTCGGCCACCGGCGGGCAGGACATCCCGTCGTCGCAGGCGCCGAACGCGACCCGCAGCACCGGCCATGCGATCGAGCAGGCGGTGCGCGGTGTCGGCGTCAAGTGGGTGCGCACCATTCGCCGCACCTACGACATCGCCGCGATGCGCGACAGCCTCCGCGAGGCGCTGACCACCACCGAAAAAGGTCCGAAGGTGCTGATCGCGCAGTCGGAGTGCATGCTGAACAAGCAGCGCCGCGAGAAGCCGCTGGTGCGCCAGGCCATCGCCGACGGCAAGCGGGTGGTGCGCGAGAAGTTCGGCGTCGACGCCGACACCTGCACCGGCGATCATTCCTGCATCCGGCTGTCTGGCTGCCCCTCGCTGTCGATCAAGGCGAACCCGGACCCCTTGCGCAGCGACCCGGTCGCCACCGTGCTCGACAGCTGTGTGGGTTGCGGCAACTGCGGCGATGTGTCGCACGCCGCGGTGTTGTGCCCGTCGTTCTACAAGGCGCAGGTGATCAGCAACCCCGGTCGGTGGGACCGGTTCCGCGACAGGCTTCGCAGCGCGCTGATCGGCCGCATCCAGCGGGGCGATGCACGTCGGCGCGAGCGCTTCGCGTTCTGATCCGGTGTCCGGACTGCAGAGCAACGTGAGCACCATCAACTCGCCGCAACCGATCAAGCTCGCCATTCTTGCGATGGGTGGGGAGGGCGGTGGTGTGCTGGCCGACTGGATCGTCGATCTCGGCGAATACAACGGCCACTTGGCACAGACCACCTCGGTGCCGGGTGTCGCGCAGCGCACCGGCGCGACCATCTATTACGTCGAGCTGTTTCCGGCCGACCTGGCCGAAGCGGCCGGCCGGGCACCGGTGTTTGCGCTGATGCCGTTGCCCGGTGATGTCGACGTGGTGCTGGCGTCCGAGTTGATGGAGGCGGGCCGGGCGGTGCAGCGCGGCTTGGTGACCGCTGACCGCACCACGTTGATCGCGTCGACCCACCGTGTCTATTCGATTGCCGAAAAATCGGCGATGGGTGACGGCCGGGTCGACAGCGCTCGTCTGCTGCTGCACGCGCAGAAGGCGGCCAGGCGTTTCATCCATTTCGACATGGCCGAGCAAGCCGAACGCTCGGGCAGCGTGATCAGCGCGGTGTTGTTCGGTGCGCTGGCGGGATCGGGTGTGCTGCCGTTCAGCCGCACCCAGTTCGAGGCGACGATCGAGCGCGGTGGCCTGGGGGTGAAGGCCAGCCTGGCTGCTTTTGGCGCGGCATACGAGTTGGCGCAGCGTGATGCAGAGGCGCGGGCAGATGCGCGAGCTGCCGATGAACTGAAGTCGTCAACAACGCCGAACCCGATTTCGACGCTGAGCTCGACACCGACACCGACACCGACAACGACACATCCCGCCGTCCGTGCGCTGGTCGAGCGTATTCGGCGCCATTTTCCGCAGCCCGCCTGGCCGGTATTACACGAAAGCGTGCGGCGGCTGATCGACTACCAGGACCTCGACTACGCCAGCCGTTACCTGGATCGACTGGCCAGGATGGCGGTGCCGCCTGCGCCTCAATCTGCGCCAGAAGCCGAGCGGCTGCTGATCGCCACCGCGCGTCACCTGGCCTTGTGGATGTCGTACGAAGACACCGCCCGCGTCGCCGACCTGAAGACCCGCGGCTCCAGATTCGAACGGGTGAAGGGCGAAACCCGGCTACAGGCCGGGCAGCTGATCGGCATCAACGAATACATGCACCCGCGCCTGCAGGAAATCTGCGAAACGCTGCCGGCCGGACTTGGCCGCTGGCTGATGGCGTCGACCTTGCCGAGGCGGCTGGTCGAGCGCCTGACCAGACAGGGGCGGGTCGTCGAGACCAGTTCGCTGCACGGATTCCTGCTGCTGCGCTGCGTCGCGTCGGCCCGGCGCTGGCGCCGTTCGACCCTGCGCTTTCAGCAGGAGAACGGCCTGATCGACGAGTGGCTGCTGCACATCAACGATGCGGCGGCCATCAACCCGGCGCTGGCGGTCGAGATCGCCGAATGCCAGCGTCTCGTGAAAGGCTACAGCGATACCCATGAGCGCGGCCTGCGCAACTATCGGACCGTGATGGCTGCGGCGCGGCGAGCTGGATCCCGGCTGGCGCCGGCCACGCTGCGTGAGCTTTGCGATGCGGCGCTGGCCGACGAAGAAGGCAGGCAACTCGGCGCGATGCTGGCACGCCACGCGCTCGCAGGATGATGATGATGGAGAGCCGATGCATGGCCGATCGGATCCATCGCCAATACGGCCGGACGTTCCGGCCGGGAGCATCGACATGACCCCGTCTTACCGATCCGATCCCCACGCTATTGCCGCATTGATCCAGCCCGATCGGGTGCACCGCGACCTGTACATCGACCCCGAGCTGTTCGCGCTCGAACAGGAGCGCTTTTTCGCCAACACCTGGAACTATGTCGGCCACGACAGCCAGTTGCCGAAGGCGGGTGACTACATCAGCAACGAGATCGCCGGACGACCGCTGATCGTCGTGCGTCACACCGATGGCTCGGTGCGGGTGTTGATGAATCGCTGTGCACACAAGGGCTCTCGCCTCGTCAGCGAAGCGTGCGGCAACACCGGCGGGTTCTTTCGGTGTCCGTATCACGCCTGGGCCTACAAGACCGATGGCTCCTTGCTGGCGATCCCGCTGAAGCGCGGCTACGAGGGAACGGCGCTGCAAGAGTGCGAGGCGGCCAAGGGTCTGACCACGGTCGACAACGTGCGCCTGTATCGCGGCTTCATCTTTGTCAGGCTGAGCGAGCAGGGGCCGGATTTCGAGACCTATTTCGGCGAATCGCTGAGCTCGATCGACAACCTGGCCGATCGCTCGCCAGAAGGCGAACTCGAGATTGCCGGCGGTTGTCTTCGCTACGTGCATCAATGCAACTGGAAGATGTTCGTCGAGAACCTGAACGACACCATGCATCCGATGGTGGTGCACGAGTCATCGGCCGGCACTGCGAAGAAGATGTGGGCCGGCAAACCGGCCGATGAACCCAAGCCGATGGCGATCGAGCAGTTTGTGCCGTTCATGTCCGACTACCAGTTCTTCGAGGACATGGGGGTCCGCGTATTCGACAACGGCCACAGTTTTTCCGGCGTTCACTTCAGCATCCACAGCAACTATTCGGCGATTCCCGACTACGAGGCGGCCATGGATGCGGCCTATGGCGCACAGCGCAAGGCCGAGATCCTCGGGCTGGCGCGGCACAACACGGTCTACTATCCGAACCTGACGATCAAGGGCGCGATCCAGTCGATCCGGGTCGTGAAGCCGCTGGCGGTCGACAAGACACTGGTCGAAAGCTGGACCTTCCGGCTGAAAGGCGCGCCGCCCGAGCTGCTGCACCGCACGACCATGTACAACCGGCTGATCAATTCGCCGTTTTCTGTGGTCGGGCACGATGATCTGCACGCCTACCGAGGCATCCAGGCCGGGCTGCACGCCAGTGGCAACGAATGGGTCAGCCTGCACCGCAATTTCGATGCGGACGAAATCGGCCGTCAGGATGTCACCGCCCTCGGCACCAGCGAGATCTCGGTGCGCAACCAGTATCGGGCCTGGGCACGTTACATGACCGCTGGAATGTGAAAGGCCGCAGACCATGAATGCCGTCACCCGCCAGGACCTGATCGATTTCGTTGTGTATGAATGCCGTCTGCTGGATGCGAAGCGCTACGTTGAATGGAATGCGCTGTTCACCAACGACGGCCTGTATTGGGTGCCACTGACCCCCGATCAGGCCGACGGCATCCAGCACACCTCGCACATGTACGAAGACAAGTTGCTGCGCGATCTGCGCATCGCGCGTTTCGCCAGCCCGCGGGCGTTCTCGCAACAGCCGCCGAGTCGCTGCCATCATCTGCTGCAGGCGCCGACGGTGGAGACCTTCGATGAAGCGGCGAATCGCTACGTGACGCGCACCGAGTTCCATTACACCGAGGCGCAGGGCGACGAGATGTTGTTTCTGGTCGGCAGCTTCTTCCATCATCTGAGCGTCACCGATGCGGGGCTTCGCATGACGCTGAAACGTGTCAATCTGCTGAACTGCGATGCCGCCTTGCCGGCGGTACAGCTGTTCATCTGACATGACCGACAGCGATCTTCCGATCCGATCGGTCTACGCCGCATTTGCGGCCAGCGCACGTCGCACGCCGGATGCGCCCTTGCTGTGCATCGAATCGGTCACGGCCGAGGCCTGCGGGCTCGAGCCGGGCGAGATCACCTGGCGCGAAGCCCACAGCGAAGTCGAGCGCCTGCGAGTCGCATTCGATCGCGCGGGCTACGCTGCGAGGCATCGGGTCGGGCTGTTGCTGGAGAATCGTCCCGCCTTCTTGTTTCACTGGTTCGCCCTCAATGCGCTGGGGATCAGCGTGGTGCCGATCAACGGCGAGATGCGCGCGGCCGAGCTGGCTTATCTGATCGGACACAGCGCCATCTCGCTGGCGGTCAGCCTGCCCGGGCGCTGCGCCGATCTGCAGGCTGCGGCGTTGCAGGCCGGGCGCGCACTCGGGGTCGTCGCGGTCGGGAGCGACAACTTCCCGCGCGCGCCAGCCGTCGACACACTGGGCGATACACCCCTCGGCGGTGGAACCGAATGTGCGCTGCTGTACACCTCCGGCACGACCGGGCGCCCGAAAGGCTGCCGGCTCGACAACGACTACTTTCTGCGCGCCGGCCAGTGGTATGCAGGGCTCGACGGCGTGTGCAGCGTGCGACGGGATGCCGAGCGCATCATCACGCCGTTGCCGCTCAATCATGTCAATGCGATGGCGTTTTCGACCATGGTCGTGCTGACCGCCGGTGGCTGCCTGGTGCAGCTCGATCGTTTCCACCCGAAGACCTGGTGGCACAGCGTGCGTGAATCGAAGGCGACGATCGTGCATTACCTCGGCGTGATGCCGGCGATGTTGCTGGCAGCGCCGGCGTCCGAGCGCGATCGGCAACATGCGGTGCGCTGGGGCTTCGGTGCCGGTGTCGATCGCAAGAACCACGCGCCGTTCGAGCAGCGCTTCGGTTTTCCGCTGATCGAAGCCTGGGCAATGACCGAAACCGGCGCCGCCGCCTGCGTGATGGCCAATCACGAGCCACGTCATGTCGGCACCAGCTGCTTCGGCCGCGCAGAAGATTTTGTCGACCTGCAACTCGTGGACGAACGTGGCAACACGGTGCCCGACGGCACACCCGGCGAACTGCTGGTGCGCTCGTCAGGCTCCGATCCTCGGCGCCATTTTTTTACCGACTATCTGGGCGACGAAGCAGCCACCGCTGAAGCCTGGGCCGGTGGCTGGTTCCACACCGGTGACATGGTGCGCCGCGATGCAGACGGCAACCTGTTCTTCGTCGACCGCAAGAAGAACGTGATCCGGCGCAGCGGCGAAAACATCTCGGCCGTCGAGGTCGAAAGCGTGTTGAACCAGCATCCGGCCGTCAAGGCCTCCGCTGTCGCCGCGACGCCCGACGCGCTGCGCGGCGACGAGGTGCTGGCCTGTATCGTGACGCATGCGCCAATCGAACCCGATCAACGAACGGATCTGGCACAGCGCATCGTCGAGCATGCGCTGGATCAGCTTGCGTATTACAAGGCGCCCGGCTATGTGGCATTCGTCCCCGAGTTGCCGATGACCGCCTCTCAGAAGATCCAGCGCGGCCAGTTGCGTGATCTGGCCCTGGGCTTGCCGGGCCAGCCGAACTGCGTCGACACCCGCGCCATGAAGAAGCGGCAGCCTTGAGATGGCGCGCCAGCGGTTGTCCTACGAAGGGGTTGCGGTCACCGTGCCGGTGACGGTGCCCTATGTGCGTTATTCGACCAAAAGCGCGCATTGGTTCATCGGTCAGGCGCTGCACGGACTGGTCGAGGCCAGCGGCGTGGACAAGCAGGCCATCGACGGACTCTGCCTCAGCAGCTTCTCGCTGGCGCCCGATACCGCGGTCGGTGTCACCCAGCACCTGGGGCTTTCGCCACGCTGGCTCGACCATGTACCCACCGGCGGCGCATCGGGCGTGATGTGCCTGCGTCGTGCGGCGCGTGCGGTG
>JANNNE010000150.1:0-2802 GCA_031398385.1 Ideonella sp. | reverse complement strand
CGGCCGGCGCGGCCTCGGCAGGCACGGTGACCGGTTCGGGCGCAAGGACTGTGGGCGCCGCTGTGACCCTGATCACGAATACGCTTTGAGCGGCAGCGCCGGCGGCATCGGTGGCAGTCACACGAACGGTCATGGCTCCGATATCGGCAAATTGCGGGCTGCCCTTGAATGTCTGCGTAACCGCGTCGAATTCCAGCCAGGTCGGCAGCGCCGCGCCGTTGCTCAGCGTGGCGCTGTAGGTCAGGCTGTCGCCGGCATCGCTGTCGATGAAGCTGGCCGGCGGCACACGCCACTCGAAAGCCTGCGCTTCGACCGCCGAACGGTCGATCAGCGGCAGCACCAGCTCCGGTGCATGGTTGACCGGCGTCACGGTGATGCCGAGTCTGGCGGTCGCGCCGCTGAAGGCCGAGTTGCCCGCGTTGTTGGTGGTATCGGCCGTCTGGCCGGCGACACCGTTGCTCCGATCCCAGGCGCGCAGCGTCAGCCCGCCGCTTACTTCACCGCGCCAGCGATCGACCGGCACGAAGCGCACCGCGGTCGTGGCATCGGCAGCCAGCAGCCGGGCCGACTGCTCCCCGATCGGCCCGAAATCGGTCCAGTTGCTGCCGTCGGTGCTGAACTGCCAGACACCGTGGCTGTTGTCCACTGCAATCACGGCGATCCCGCTGAGCGCTGCGGCATCGATGTCGGCGATCATCCCGGCGATCAGGCTGGCGACCAGCGTGCCCGGATTCGTGAACTGACTTTCCAGGATGGCGGCCAGGTCGTTGGCACCGGCGAGTTGCGGTGCATCGTTGACGTCGAGCACCCGCACGCCGAAATCGCCGAAGCCGCTGGCGCCTTCCAGATCGGTCACCGTGACCCGGATCCGCAGTTCACCGACATTGGCATTGGCAGGCGTCCCGCTGAAGCTCAGCGTGGCCGGATCGAATACCAGCCAGGCCGGCAGGGCGGCGCCCGAAGACAGGGCTGCGCTGTAGCTCAGCATGTCATCGACATCGATGTCGACGAAACTGTCGGCGGGCAGCGTCCAGCGGGCTGCCTGATCCTGGGTCGCGATCCGGTCCGGTAACGCAGCAATCTGCGTCGGCGCCTCGTTGCGGTTGTCGACCGTCAGTCGGAAGCTGCCACTCACCAAGGCGCCATCGGCGTCGGTCGCGGTCAGCCGCACGATCAGCGTCCCGATGTCGGTATTGCCTGGCGTGCCGTGGAAGCGCAGCGTGTCGACATCGAAGCTCAGCCAGTCGGGCAAGGCTGCGCCGCCGGCCAGTGTGGCGCTGAATACCAGACGATCCACGGCATCGATGTCGATGAATCGACCGGGCGGAATGGTCGCTGCGAACGCGACGCCTTCGGTCGCACGCCGTGCCTCGAGCATCCCGACCAGCTGCGGTGCGTCGTTGACATTCGCCACGGTCAGTTTGAAAACAAGCGGCGTCGACGCACCGTCGAGATCGGCTGCGGTGATCCGGATATCGAGCTGCCCGACATCGCCATTGGCCGGCGTGCCGCTGAACGTCCCGGATGCCGGATCGAAGCTCAGCCATTGCGGCAGCGCGGCGCCGGACACCAGTCGGGCATCCAGGCGCAGGCGATCGCCGGCATCGATGTCGGAGAACTGCCCTGTCACGTTCAGGCTGAACGGCTGATCTTCGTCGACCCGCTGGTCGGCCAGCGGGGTGGCGATCGGCGCATCGTTGACGTTGGCCACCCGCAACCAGAAATCACCAGCCGCAGTCATGCCGGCCAGATCGGTGGCGGTGACACGGATCCGCAGTTCGCCGACATCGCCATTGGCCGGCGTGCCGCTGAAACGCTGCGCCACCGGATCGAAGACCAGCCATGCCGGCAGCGCGCCACCGGAAGCAAGACTCGCCCGCATCGTCAGGATGTCGCCACTGTCGGCATCGCTGAAGGTACCGGCCGGAAGGCTGAAACCGAATGCGGTCCCCTGACTCGCCGACTGGTCGGCGATCGGGCCGGCGACCGGAGCCTGGTTGGTCAAGACGACCTCCAGGCGGAAAACGTCGGACGCCGACGCGCCGTCACGGTCGGTCGCCGTCAACCGGATCTCGACCGCACCCAGGTCCGCGCGGGCCGGCGTGCCCGAGAACACGCCGGTCGACGCATCGAACACCAACCAGCCGGGCAAGCCACGACCATCGACCAGACTGACCGACCAGCTCAGTGAATCGCCGATGTCGTCGTCGGAGAAGCTCGCAGGCGCAATGGCCAGGTTCAGGTTGGTTCCGACAATGGCACGGCGATCGCCGAGCGGCAGGTTCAGCCGCGGTGCATCGTTGACTGCAAGCACCGGACCGATCTGCGCGCTGTCGATCACTTCGGCGTTGCCATGGCCATCGACATAGCTGACCCGCAGGCTGATCCATTGGCCGCCGTCGAGTTCGCCCAGCAGCAGGCTGCTGCCGGTCGCACCGCTGATCGCCGCGCCGTTGCGCAGCCATTGCAGACTGAAGGCACCGAGACCGTCGGCGTCGGCGATCGCCGACAGGTCGGCGCGCAGCGTCCCGTCCTCGACCGCGATGCCGGTGACCAGCGGCAGGCCGGTCGGCGCATCGTTGACGTCAGCGACCATCGCGGTCGGCGCGCTGGTGAGCCGCTCAGCCGTTCCGTGACCGTCCACATAGCTGATCCGCACGCTGATCGTGGCCCCGACATCGGCGTCGGTCAGGCTCAGCGTCTCACCGGTCGCGCCGACGATCACGGTGCCGTTGCGCAGCCATTGCAACTCGAACGCGCCCAGGCCATCGGCATCGCTGATTGACGATCGATCGGCGAACA
>JANNNE010000233.1:0-18855 GCA_031398385.1 Ideonella sp. | reverse complement strand
CCGGCACGGCCAAGCGGTCGACGAGATTGCCGCGCTGGCGCAGCGGCTGCAGGTCGATGCGGTGATTGCCAGCCATGACGACGACCCGGCCGCCATTGCGCGGGACGTCGCGGTGCGAGAACGCCTGGCCGAACAGCAACGCGCTTTCCACACCGTGAAAGACCATGTCATTTTCGAACGCAGCGAACTGCTGACCCAGGCCGGCGCACCCTATGGCGTCTTCACCCCGTACAAGAATGCCTGGCTGGGCAAGGTCGACCCCTTCTACCTGAAGGCCTATCCGATCGAGCGCCATGCCGGCGCGCTCGCGGCCCCGCCGGGAGGGCCCGCGGCCGGCATTCCCTCGCTGGCGCAGATCGGCTTCGAGACCAGCAACCTGGCGCTGCTGCCGATTCCGCCCGGCAGCAGCGGCGCTGAGGCACAGCTCCTGGATTTCCTGCGCCGGATCGACGATTACCAAGAAGCGCGCAATTTTCCGGGCCGCAAGGGGCCCAGCTACCTGTCGGTCCACCTGCGCTTCGGGACGATCTCGATCCGTCGGCTGGCACGCGAAGCGCAGCAACGCGCCGAAGCAGGCTCGGCCGGTGCGGCGACCTGGTTGTCCGAACTGATCTGGCGCGATTTCTATCACCAGGTGTTGCACCACCACCCGCACGTCGTCGATTCGGCCTTCAAGCCGGCCTACGACCGGATCGTGTGGGAAACCGGCGCCGCGGCCGAGGCGGCATTCACCGCCTGGTGCGAAGGCCGGACCGGCTACCCGCTGGTGGATGCCGCGATGGCGCAGATCAACCGCAGCGGCTACATGCACAACCGCCTGCGGATGATCGTCGCCAGTTTTCTGATCAAGGATCTGGGCATCGACTGGCGCTGGGGCGAACGCTATTTCGCGACCCACCTGAACGATTTCGACCTGGCCGCCAACAACGGCGGCTGGCAATGGGCAGCGTCCACCGGCTGCGACGCTCAACCATTCTTCCGGATCTTCAACCCGACCAGCCAGAGCCGGAAATTCGATCCGGACGGCGCCTTCATTCGCCGCTACCTGCCACAACTGGCCGGCCTTCCCGACGCGGCGTTGCACGAGCCCGGATCAGCGCGGCCGGTCGATCTGGCAGCAGCCGGGGTCGTGCTGGGCCGCGACTATCCGACGCCGATCGTGCGGCATGACGACGCGCGCCGACGCACGCTGCTGCGTTATGCGGTCGTCAAGCAGGTGATGGGCTGATCGAGCAATGTCGATGCGATCATCCAGGGCGATTCGGGTCTTCACGCGACGGCGGTGCATTCCATCACGCAACGTCGGTGCAATTCATCAAGCCATGTCGCTCCGTTGCAGGCATTCACTCACCGCGCCAAGCAGTTCGGCCTCACCATACGGTTTGCCCAGATAACGGGCGACGCCGAGCGACTCGGCAAACACGCGGTGCTTGTCGGCAATGCGGGAGGTGATCATCACCACCGGCAAATCGGCGGTCAATTCGTTGGCACGCAATTTCTCGACCAATTCATAGCCGTCCATGCGCGGCATTTCGATGTCGCTGAGAACCAGCTGCGGCATATCCTGCGCAATCTGCTCGAGTGCCTCGAGGCCGTCCTTGGCCAGGCCGACGCGATAACCCTCGCGCAACAGCAGCCGCTGGGTGACACGCCGCACAGTCAGGGAATCGTCGACCACCAGGATCAGCGGCATCTGCGCCGCGATGCCCTGCAGTGGCAGCTCCGGGCGCAGCGCCAGCCCGCGTGCCGCCTCGGCATATTCGGCGGCGAGCGTGATCGGGTTGTAGATCAAGGCCACCGCGCCCGAGGCCAGCATGCTCATGCCGGCAAGGCCTGGCAGGCGTGACAGTTGCGGACCCAGATTCTTGACCACCGCCTCCTGCTGACCGAGCACCTCGTCGACATGCAGGGCCAGCCGATGTTTGCCGCTGTGCACGATCACCATCGGTCGGGTGCGGCCGAACGGCTCGGTGCTGCCCGAACTGTTCAGCAGCAGCGCACCGAGCCAGAAGATCGGCAGCATGTGTTCGCCATACGCATAGGTCCCGACCGCCTGAGCACGTGCCCATTCGTCCTCAGAGACACGCCGCACCCGTTCCACCAGCGTGGCCGGTACCGCCACACTGAGATCGCCGCAACGCAGCATCAGCACCTGTGTTGTCGCGGTCGTCAGTGGCAGCAGCATCGAGAACAAGCAGCCCTGGCCGGGCGAACTCGACACCTCGATCTGACCGTCGATGGCCATCAATTCGTTGCGCACCACATCCAGACCGACCCCGCGGCCGGCCGATTCGGTCAGCCGTTCGGCGGTCGAGAACCCGGGGCTGAAGATCAGCTCGGTTTCCTGGCCGTCGATCAAGGGCTCGCCGAGCTCGCGCGCGCGCGATCGGATCCGTTCGAGATCCAGCCCGGCGCCGTCGTCGACCACGTCGATGCTGACTTCGTTGCCTTGTTGATGGAGCCGGATCTGCAGGTTTCCGATCGCCGGTTTGCCAGCGGCGCGCCGACTGTCGGCCGACTCGATGCCATGGATCACCGCGTTTCGAAGCAGATGCTCGAAGGCCGGCGTCAGCCGATCGAGGACGCTGCGATCAAGCTCGATCTTGCCGTCGAAGATCTGCAGCTCGACCGGCTTGCCAGACTCGTTGGCGGCCTGGCGGACCACGCGGTGGAGGCGCTCGGCCAGCGTGTCGAACTCGACCATACGGGTGCGCAGCAGATCGGATTGCAGCTCGCGCGTCAGCCTGGTCTGCGCCGCCAATTCATCCTCTGTGCGCTGCAGGTTGCGCTTGAGCGAGCGGTGCACCGTGGCCACATCGTTGACCGACTCGGTCATCATGCGGGCCAGTTCCTGCAGCCGCGTGAAGCGATCGATCTCCAGCGGATCGAAAGCCTGGGCGGAGGCACGAGCAGACTCGTTGCGCGAGCTCATCTGCATTTCGGCCTGCAATTCGATGTCGTGCAGCTGCTGGCGCAGGCGATCGACATTCGCCCCCAGCTCGCCCATCGCGGTGCGCACCTGCCCCATCTCGACTTCGATGCGCGCGCGCGACATGTTCACTTCGCCGGCCTGGTTGACCATGCGCTCGAGCAACGAGGCCCGGATCCGCACCGATGCCTGCTGATTGGCGGAACTGCCACGCGGTGAAAGCGGGGCCGGCGGGGCCGGCGCCTGGAACCTCGCCCAATCGATCGGAGGCTGGTTCGACGGGGCGCCTTGCCCGTCGATGATCGAAGCCGCTTCGGCGGTCGATCGATCGCCGGGTTGTCTGTCCGGTGCCTCGTTATCCGGCGCGGGTGCCGCCGCGCGGTCGATCGCGCGTGCGTCGGCAGCGGCGTAGGCCTGCGCATCGCGGTCGCGCAGACGCTCGAATTCGTGTTGCATTGCGTCGCTGCCGGCCAGCAGGATGTCGATGTCGTCGCGCTGCGCCGGCGTGCGGGAGACGCCCAGCTGTTCGATGCGCGACTCCAGCCGGTGCGCCAGCTCGCCCAGGCGCATGGCGCCGGCCAGGCGCGCACCTCCCTTGAAGGTATGCAGATGGCGCATCGCGGCATCGGCGCCATCGGGCTGATGCGGGCGCTGGGCCCAGTCGCGCAGGGCGGCAGCCAGCTGCGGCAACAGGTCTTGGGCCTCTTCCTCGAAGATCGGAAACAGCTCGGTATCGACATGGTCATCGACTTCGATGTCGATCAGCCAGTTCGCAAACGGCGGTTCGTCCGGCGCAATGGACTCTGGCTGCCGATCAGTCGGTGCATCCGTGTGCTCTGCGATGAGCTCGGCACCGGACCAAGCGGGCTGCTCCGCCTGAAATTCGGAGGTTTGGTCGACTGGCTGCCAGACCGACGGCTCGGTGACGGCTTCAGCTGCCTGCCAGACTCGCGAATCGGCGACCGGTTCGGCTGGTTGCCAGACTGGTGACTCCGTGATCGGTTCGGCTGGTTGCCAGACCGGCGGCTCGGCGACCGGTTCGGTCGGTTCGGTCGGTTGCCAGACTGGTGCTTCCGCGATCGGTTCAGCCGCTTGCCAGACTGGAGGCTCGGCGACCGGTCGGGCCGGTTGCCAGACAGGCGCTTCGGCGATCGGTTCGGCTTGCTGCCAGGGTGACTGCCCGGGCAGCGGCTCGAAAAACGGCTGTTGCGGCGCGCGCGCGCGCTGCTCGCACAACTGCCGATGATCGGTGAGCCGCTGCCGCAAATCAGCCGCTGGTGATCGGAGGAAGCCGGCTGCAAACTGGTGCAGCAACATGCGGATTTCTTCAGCCACGTCGCTGAACAAACGGGCATCGTCGGGATCGCAAACACCGCCACCTTGCCCGAACACCTGCTCGGCCCGCAAGGCATTTTCCAGCTGGAGGGCGAGTTCGCTCAACCCGTCGAAGCTGACGCTGGCCGAGTTGAGCGCCAGACCATTGGCACGCGCGATCAGCGATTCGGACACCGGCGGGGGACCGTTCATGGCCCACTCGGCCAGCTCGGAGCACAACCGGCGCGACGACTCCTCGGCGTCGTCGAGGAAACTGTTGAACAGCGACAGCGGCACTCGCAACGGGCCGATCACCTTCAACTCTTCGAACGACGGCTGGCTCGGCACGGCCCAGCTCGTTTCCACCGGCTGAGGTTCGTACCCATTGCCGGCGCCCCCGTCCCGCGGGACCGGCGCCTGCCAGGCAGGGTTGTCATCGGCGAACGGTGTCGCTTCCGACCAGGGGGCAGGTTCCCAGACCACATGACTCTGGTCCGGCAACGGGGCGTTGAAATCGCCGACCGGAACCGGCTGCGGCGGGTCGATTGGCTCCTGCCAGGGCGCCGGCCACTCGGCAGCGGGTGCTATTTCCACCACCAACGGTTCAGCCGCCTCCTCGGGCGCAGCGAGTTCCGGAGCCTGCTCGTCCGGCTGCCACACCGGCTCGCGCGGCGTGTTGCCCTGAGGATCGTGAGACGGCTCGACTGGCTCGACCAACTCCGGTGGCTCGACCGACTCGAACTCGACCGGTTCCAAAGAGTCGACCGACTCGAACGAATCGACAGGCTCGAACGAAACGAGTGGCCCGACTGGCTCGTCTCGCTCCACTGGCTCGCCGGGCTCCACCGGCTCGACAAGGTCGAGCGGCGCGAAGGACTCAAGCGGTGGTTCGAAACCTGCCGCAGCGCCCGGCTCCAAGCCGTCGCTGGCCTCGTCTGGCGTCGCAGCAAAGCCGTCGGCGAAATCGCGGTCCATCATTGGCGGCGGTGGCGCCAGCTCGTCGGCCGACACCGCCTGCTGTGCCGCGGGCTGTTGTGTCAGCGGCGGCTCGGGTGCCGGCTCCAGCCAGTTCGTTTCGGGCACCGGCACCGGCTCAACCAGCTGTTCAGACGTCGCATCAACCATCTCAGGCGCATCCAGTGCCAGGTCGACGAAATCGGGGTCGAACGGCGTCTGCGGCGTGAGCTCAGGAACTGGCTGCGCAGGTGACGCAAAATCGTCGAATAGATCGAACAGGACCGGATCCTCGGCTGGGTCGATCTCGCGCATCGCCGCGCCGTCGACCAGTTCGGTCGGCATGTCTTCGATGGCCGGCGGCTCATCATTGGCCGGCATGCCCACCGCGCCGGCGCCCGACTCGGCCGATTCATCGGTGGCGAACTGCAATGGCGCCGCCTCGGCGGGCGGGTCCAACAGATCAAGCGAGAGGAAGGACAGGTCTTCACCCGGCGGCATCGGCGGCAGCGCGAATGATCGCCCGATGTCCTCGACGGAGAGTTCAGGCGAGACCCGCGCCGAGCCGGAAGATGAACCCCGCGCCGGCATGACCGAATCGTTCCACAGCAGCGAGCCGCCGTCCGACAACTCACCCGGGAGCGAGTCGAAGTCCAGATCGAGATCGGCGGCGCTCGGCAAGTCGGGTGGCAGGCCGAGCGGCTGCGGCACAGCGCCGGCCGACATCGCCGGGCTGGCATCGTCGACGCCGGTTTCGAGCGCCGGCTCCTCGTCCGCATCGCCCGGTTCATCGAGCCACTGTTCGGCCGGGGTTTCGGCAGGTGCCGACGGCGCCGGGCTGTTCCAGGAAAGGTCGAAATCGAGCTCGCCGCGGACGGTGATGTCGAGATCGATGTCGGTCGGAATCCCGTCGACGAGTTCCAGATCGAACAGCGGCGCCGTCGCCTCGAACGGGCCGGGCTGCGTGGCGCTCGTCGGCTCCGATGCCGTTGAATCGGGTACCGGGCGGTTCAGCATGCGATCGAGCCGATCGAGCAAATTCGACGACCAGTCACGCATCCGCGCATCGGCATCCTCGACCGGTGCCTCGTCGGCCAGGCGTTCGTTGAAGCGCTGCTCGGCTTCCCAGGCCAGATTGCCGATGTCGGTGCGGCCGACCATCCGGGCGCTGCCCTTGAGGGTATGGAAGCCACGCCGCAGCCCGACCAGGGTAGCCGGCTCGCTGCCCTCGGCCTGCCAAGCCGCCAGGCGGGCGCGCGCATCTTGCAGCAACTCGGCGGCCTCATCGTTGAAGATGGCCGACAACTCGGGATCGGGGTCCGATGCGGCGTCCAGCATCTCGACGGCAGCAGCGGCCGACAATCGATCGGCCTCGTCACCGGCTTCGATCGGTTCGGCTGCCCGCGACGGCGATGGCTCGTCCGCGGACGATATTGCATCGTGCGGAGTCGGCACTTGCTCGACCACCTCGACCAGCCCGGCGTCCACCTCGGCGCCTGGCGCTGCGGGAGCCGAAACTTCGCTGTTCGCCGTCAGCAAGCGGCCACTGTCGACGTCGAAGCGGAACATGGCCTTCGACAACGCCGGCTGCACGCCCAGCATGTCGAACAGGAAGCCCAGCGCACCGACGTTGGCAGCCAGCCGTTGCAGGCGATCAGGCGCGGCCTGCAGCGGATCGTCACCGAGCAGCGCCTCGGTTTCCGCACGCATGTGCAGCATGGCCGTTGCGGCCTGATCGACGCCGAGCACCGCCAGCACGCCGCGCATCGATTGCAGCATGGCCGGTACAGGCCGCAAGGCGGCGACGTCGGATCGATCGCGGAAAAATCGATCGAGGTTTTGCTCTGCCGCAGCCAGCGAGGCCCGCAGCTCCTGGACCACGGTGCCGAGTGTCTGACGATCGGCAACCCGGCCGTAGAGCGCCTCGATCCACGGTTCCAGCGCTTGGGGTCGGCCGCCTGCGGACAAGGCGGCAATTCGGTCGGCCAGACGGGTGATCGGCCGAACCGGATCGGGGGTCGCAAACTCGCTTTCCTCGAGCGCCGCCTCGACATACAACAGCGCCGTGGCCACCTCCATCGCCAGACCGACTGCAGGCGCCTCGGACTGGTTGCGCGAACGGGCGGCCACCTCCTCGAGTTGATCGGCCAGTTGCGGACCGTCGGGGAACAGCCGCCGCAAGGAATCGGCGACCAGGCTGAAAGTTTCGACCAGGCTCGACTGGTGATGCAGTTCACCACCGGCAATCGACGACCAGACCGTCTTCGCGGAAGCGACCCGCTTGCGGGCCTGGACAACCAGTGCGGGATCGAAGGTGCCCAGCGGACTGCGCAGATAGTCGACGCGTTGCCGGTCTTCCAGCGCATAGGCCTGACGCACCGCCGTTAGTCGCGGTGCAGGCCGCGCGGCGTCGGGCGGCAGGCTTTGCGCGCAAAAGAACAGCAGATCGTGCGCCAACTGCTGCACAGCGGTCGGGCTGCCCGGGCTGCCGCGCAGAACGCCGCGCAACAACGACAACAATCGGGATGCCAGGCGTTTGCTGAAGACGTCGGCCTGCAACAGGCCCTTCGCCAAGGCTTCGAAAACGGCGGCGGCCAGCTGCCACACGGTCCGGTTGATGGCGTCGCCCGAATCGGGAGCGGCCAGCGACAGGCCGGCGCACAGGTCGCTGATACGCGCCAGAATCAACGGGCTCGGCGTCTTGATGTTGGCCAGCGTCAGCTGTTCGAGTGCGCTCAGGCTGCGCTCGTCGATCGGCCGCGCCGACGCCTCGGTGTCGTCGGGAATCGCGCGTGCGGTTGACGGCCGCTGCCACAGGTCGGCGGGGTGCACCCGGTCGGCGCCCGCAGTCTCGAGCAGCACCCTCATCTGCGGGAACAGCCACAGTGCAGGCACCGGATTGCCGGCCAGTTCACGGCCCAGAAAATCGACCACCGCGAACGACGCCTGCTCGATGTGCTCGACCAGCGCCGCGTCTAGCCGGGCCGGTCGTTCGAGGGCCCAGCGCAGGGCCGCGTCGCTGGCGCCGAGCACCTTCGCCGCTGCCAGCGCACCGATCACGGTTGTCGCGCCGACCCCCTGATGGATCAGCCCACGCGCCTGGCGCAGGCTGCCCAGTTCGCGCGCCGAAACGTCGGAGCCGGCATGTGAATCGCTTTCGCGCAGATACCGGCGCAGCAGCTTCTGCGCAGATGCGAGCGTGCTGCGCAGTTCGTCATGCACCCAAGCCAGCGAGCTCGGATCGTCGAGGTGGCGCGCCAGCACGGCAGACGCGTCGTCCGCACCCGCGGCACTGCTGCCGCTCGGAGAAGAATGGATCTGGGCCGGAAAATTCATGCTGGTGTCAGGCGATCTTGAAGCGCGCAACCGATTGCCGCAGTTCGTCGGCGGTCTTCGACAACTCGCGAACCATGCGCGCGGTCGACCGAGTTCCTTCGCCGGTCTGCTCGGTCACCGCCAGGATGTGCTGGATGTTGGTCGCTACCACGTTGGCAGTATCGGCCTCCTGCAGCGCCTGCTTCGAAATCCCTTCGATCAGTTCGGACAAGCGGCGCGACACCCCGTCGATGTCCGACAACGCGGCGCCTGCTGCGTCCGACAGGCGCGTGCCGTCCACCACGCCCTGGGTCGAACGCTCCATCGCAGCCACCGCGTCCTGGGTATCGATCTGGATGGTGCGCACCAGCGCGGCGATCTGTCGGGTGGCGTCGGCCGAGCGTTCGGCCAGGCGCTGAACCTCTTCGGCCACCACCGAGAAGCCCCGCCCGGCTTCACCGGCGGATGCGGCCTGGATTGCGGCATTCAGCGCCAGCACATTGGTCTGCTCGGTAATGTCGGAAATCAGTTCGGTGATCTCGCCGATCTCCTGCGACGATTCGCCGAGCCGCTTGATGCGCTTGGACGTATCCTGGATCTGGTCGCGGATCACGTGCATGCCGCCGATGGTGGCCTGCACCGAGGTCGATCCGCGATCCGCGGCGGCCCGCGACTGCTGTGCCACGTGCGACATCAGCTGGGCCTGCGCCGACACCTGGACGATTCGCCCGGCCATCTGCAACACCGCCTCGCCGGTGTCGCGGATCTCACGCAATTGCTCGGCCGAAGCGGCCAGCAGCTCCACCGAGGTGGTCTCGACCTGTTCGGTCGTATCGGTAACCCGCGACGCCGTGCCCTGCACCTGTGCGACCAGCGAGCGCAGTTCCTCGACGGTGTAATTCAATGAATCGGCAATCGCACCGGTGATGTCTTCCGAGACCGTCGCCTGCTGGGTCAGGTCGCCCTCGGCCACCAATTG
This sequence comes from Ideonella sp., assembly GCA_031398385.1. GTDB lineage: Bacteria > Pseudomonadota > Gammaproteobacteria > Burkholderiales > Burkholderiaceae_C > Ideonella_A. The sequence continues at coordinate 9,364 of JANNNE010000233.1, read as the reverse complement.
AAGTTCATTCATCAGGCGCAGGATCGCGGTCTGGTTGGCGTCGTTGCTGCGCCTGGCCTCCGACTGCAGGCGTTGCGCGACGATGCGTTGCGAATCGGCGAGTGCCGCGCGCTCCTGCTGGCGGATGACGAACAGTCGCAGCCAGCCCAGACCGCCCAACAGCAGCAGCACCGCCGATGCCGCCATTGCATACGTCGGCCAGAGCGCTTCCGATGCGCCCGTCATCTGGGCAGCGACCGACTCGAACTGCCGGCCCAGCGCCTCGCTGTCGGCCACGATGGCGGCCTGCGCGAGCCGTGCCGCCGACAGGCCCTGCAACTTGTTCAACAGCGACGCTGCCGGATCCTGCAGCGCCTCGAACTGTTGCAACAAGGCACTGAGCCGTTCCTGCTGCAAACGATCCCGCGGCGGAGCCAACCTCAACTCGGCACTGCCGCCGATCAAGGCTTCGAGCAAGGCGCGAAAGACGCTCAAATCCTTGCCCAGCGTGACCAGCCGGTCGCGATTGACGCCCTTGTCGGTCAGCAATCGGCTGACGCCATAGGGAATGCGCTGACTCAGCATCAGCAACTGGCCGACCGCCGCCACTTCGGCCGCTGCGGCGCCTTGCTGCAATTTCAGCGCCGAGACACTTTCGACCCCTTGCTGCAGCGCCGCCGCCTGGCGCTCGATGGCGCGCACCAGATCGGCCGACTGGACCAGCGTGGCGCGCTGCGCCAGCACCGTCGCGACATTTGCCTGAATCGCCTGCGCGCGCGGCAGTGCGGCCCTCAGCGCGGGCGAATCGCTTTCGCCGCGAACACCAGCAGCCGCAATCAGTCCGTCCATCGCACGATCGAGCGCCTGCGCGCTGACCTGCATGTCGTCGAGTGCTGCCGCGTTGCCATCCAGCGATTGCGATGCGGACTTCGCCAACCGTTGGGTCTGCAGCAGGGCCTGGTTGCCCACAGCGCTCGGCGACGGCGATCGCTGCTGTTGCAAGCCGCTGAAGATCAGGATGGCGACCAGTCCGATTGCACCGAGCACCACCAGCATGGTCAGCAGGCGCTGCTGCTGCGCAGGCGGCCAACTGCCGATCAGCGGCAGCCGGCGGGCATCGCCTCGAGCCGATTGCTGATCCGCTTGGTGTTCGAAATCGATCGCGGCGGTGTCGTAGGCTTGGGTCAGACCGGGCGGCGCCTCGACCCTACGCCGGGCGGCGCCCGATCGGCCGGCGTGAGTCGGCAGCGGCGCCGGATCAACACCACCGGGAGCCGTCGGTTCGTGGCCTTCGGTATCGCCGGCCCGGATGTCGAGCCGGGTGCCACGCAGCGTCGCCGCACGGCTGCGCACGCCGTCGGGCGCGTCGGTTGGATCAGACTCACTCATGTCGTTGACTGCAATGCGGGCTCCCTGCTTGCGGGATATCGGGCGGCGCCCGGGTTGACCTGAGGCCGCAAAGGTAAGTGAAGGCAACGCCGAAGGCTAGGACCGCGCGAGGATGTCGAGAAAATGGGCATCGGTGGCCAGTTCGGCAAGTTTGATCTCCTGCCAGATTCGCTCGGGTGCCGCCTCTTCACGGTAACGAAGGCCGGCGAAGCGTGGACGCGCGGTCGCGCTGAATGCATCGGCATCGACCGCGGTCAACTCGTCTTCGCGCCTCAGACCTGACAGTTGATCGACCCGCAACGCACAATTTGCATCCAGGCGGGTGTTCAGCGCCACCATCCAGCCGACTGCCAGCGGCGCACCGCCAGCGGGCGACAAGCCGAGAAACGCGGCCAGATCGACGACGCCTTGCAACTGGCCACGTAGGTTGGCGACACCCAGAAACCAGGACCGGGTGTGCGGCACGTCGATGCAGCCGGTGAACTGGGAAATCTCACCGGCATCGGCCAGCGGCAACAACAAGCCCGAGCCGCTGCACTCGACGGCCAGCCAGGTTCGCTCGCGCGGCTGCCCTTTTCGGGTCATCGACAGCGGATCGTTCGCGGCGACCTGCGCCTGGCCTGGAAATTCGGGGCTCACCATCGGCTCGGGCTGGAGGTCGGAACGGTTCAACCGCAGCGACGGATCTTCGCGACCAGATCGGCGGCGTCGACCGGCTTGACGACATAGTCGATCGCGCCCTGACGCAAGCCCCACAGCCGGTCCGTCTCCTGATGCTTGCTGGTACACATGATCACCGGCAAGCCGGCATAACGCGGATCGCGTGTGATGCGCCGGGTCAGCTGGAAGCCGTTCTGCCCTGGCATCACCACGTCCATCAACACCAGATCGGGCCGATTCTGGTCGAGTTCGCGCAGCGCGTCATCGCCATTGCCCGCCGTGCTGACCCGGAAGCCGTGCTGCCCGAGCAGTTCGCTCAAGTGGTGCAGCTGGGTCTTCGAGTCGTCGACCAGCAGAATTTTCTCGATCGGCATCAGGACCCCAAGCCGGCGTCGCGCGGCGGCGTCGGTGCGTAGGTCTGGACCGCCTGCAGCAGCTGTTCCTTGGTGAACGGCTTGGTCAGGTAGTCCTGCGAACCGACCAGGCGACCACGCGCCTTGTCGAACAGGCCATCCTTGGACGACAACATGATCACCGGCAGATCGACGAACTGCGGGTTGCGCTTGATGATCGCGCAAGTCTGGTAACCGTCCAGGCGCGGCATCAGGATGTCGCAGAAGACCAGATCGGGGCCATGGTCGATCAGCTTGCCCAAGGCATCGAAGCCGTCCTCGGCGAGCAGCACCTCGTGGCCGGCCTGCTTCAGGAAGATTTCTGCACTGCGACGGATCGTGTTGCTGTCGTCGATGATCAGCACCTTCACGCCACCGCCGGACGATGGGAGATCCGGGCGAGGCGTCGATTCGTCTGCTGGCAGGTTCATGCTTGCTTTCCTTCGCAAAGACCACAAGCTTCGATCCGGAGCACCGACACCGGAACCGGAACCGGCACCGCATGCTGCGCCATCAGCCGGCGCGACAGGCGGGGCCGAGCGGGTTCAGATCTCGACCATCTCGAAGTCTTCCTTGCGCGCACCACATTCGGGGCAGGTCCAGTTCATGGGTACATCGGCCCATGGCGTGCCGGGCTTGAGCCCGTGTTCGGGGTCACCGGCGGCTTCGTCGTATATCCAGCCGCAGATCAGGCACATCCAGGTTCTAGGCTCGGTCACTTGGTGTTCTTTGCGTCACTACAATGGGTCGGGATTGTAGCGATGCCCCTTCGAGGGCAGACCCGGTACCGATCGACACCCGCGCAACCGTGCTCACCGTTCCTGCCAGCTTCGGCCGCCATCGCCGCTTGCCTCTTGCTGTTTAATCGGATGCCGCCGCCAATGAGCCCAGAAAGCCCCACCCCCGCCAGCGATGCTGCCGACGAACTCCTGCAGGAGTCGCCGCCACCGGCTTGCGTCCTCAGTTTCAATGCCAGCGATCCGAGCGGCGCCGGTGGTGTCGCCGGCGATGTCGTTACCGTGGCCGCAATGGGCGCGCATGCCCTGCCGGTCGTCACGGCGCTGGTGATCCGCGACACCGCGGAGATCTTCGATCACCATGCGATCGACCCCGATATCGTGGTCGAGCAGGCCCGCAGCATTCTCGAAGACGTGACGATCACCGCCTGGAAGGTCGGCTTCCTCGGTACCGCCGAATGTGTCAGCGCGGTGGCCGAGGTGTTGAGCGACTACCCCGATGTGCCGCTGGTGGCCTACATGCCGAACCTGTCCTGGGTCGAGGAAGATGTGCAGCAGGGCTACCTCGATGCCTTCCGCGAGCTGGTGCTGCCGCAGACCGAGGTGCTGGTCGGCAACCATCAGACGCTGACCGATTTCCTGCTGCCCGACTGGGACAACGAACGCCCGGCCTCGCCGCGCGAGTTGGCGGTCGCGGCCGGTGAACACGGCACCCGCTACGTGCTGGTGACCAGCGTGCTGGTGTCGAGCTCGAAGTCGGCCGACCAATACCTCGACAACGTGCTGGCTTCGCCTCAAGGCGCGATCACGGGTGAGAAGTTCGAGCGTTTCGATGTCAGCTTCGTCGGCGCCGGCGACACCTTGTCGGCTGCGCTGGCAGCCTTGCTCGCCTCGGGCGCGGAACTGCAGCCAGCCGTCGGCGAAGCGCTGACCTTTCTCGATCAGGCGCTCGACGCTGGTTTCCGGCCCGGCATGGGCAACGTGATCCCGGACCGCTTTTTCTGGGCCCTGCCACCGGGCGAGGATGAAGAAGGCTCGCCGGGCGGGCCCGGCGAAGGCGACACCATCAACGGACCACGCCAGATCCACTGACCCGCCATGAATAACCAAGCACTTTTCGAGCGCGCCCGACGCGTGATTCCAGGCGGCGTCAATTCACCGGTGCGTGCGTTTCGCGCGGTCGGTGGCGTACCGCGCTTCATCCGCAGCGCCGCCGGCGCCTACATGACCGATGCCGAAGGCCGGCGCTACATCGATTACATCGGATCCTGGGGACCGATGATCCTCGGCCACGGCGACCCGACAGTGCTCGAGGCGGTGCAACAGGCGATCACCGAGGGCCTGTCATTCGGGGCACCTACCGAACGTGAAATCGAACTCGCGGAAGAAATCCTGAAACTGGTTCCGAGCATGCAGCAGGTGCGGCTGGTCAGCTCGGGAACCGAAGCCTGCATGAGCGCGCTGCGGCTGGCGCGCGGCGCAACCGGACGCAACAAGATCATCAAGTTCGAGGGCTGTTACCACGGCCATGCGGATGCCTTGCTGGTGAAAGCCGGATCCGGCCTGGCGACCTTCGGCCATCCGACCAGTGCCGGCGTGCCGGCCGAAGTGGTCCAGCACACGCTGGTCCTCGAATACAACAACCTGGAACAGATCACTGAAGCGTTTGCGTTGCATGGCCCCGACATCGCCTGCGTGATGATCGAGCCGATCGCCGGCAACATGAATTTCGTGCGCGCCAGCGTGCCGTTCATCAAGCAATTGCGGGAACTGTGCAGCCAGCACGGCGCGCTGCTGGTGTTCGACGAGGTGATGACCGGTTTCCGGGTTGCGCTGGGCAGCGCGCAAAGCCTGTATGCGCGCTCGCTCCCGGGCTTTGCACCGGACATCAGCGTGTTCGGCAAGGTGATCGGCGGCGGCATGCCGCTGGCGGCGTTCGGCGCATCGACCGCCATCATGGAGCAGCTTGCGCCGCTCGGCCCGGTGTATCAGGCCGGAACGCTGTCAGGCAATCCGGTGGCCACCGCGTGTGGCCTGGCCACGCTTCGTCGGATCCAGCAGCCCGGGTTCTTCGACTCGCTCGGCACGCGAACCCGCAGCCTGGTCGATGGCCTGGTCGAGGTCGCGGCACGAGCCGATGTGCCGATGGTCGGCGATTGCGAAGGCGGCATGTTCGGTTTCTTCTTCGCCGCCAGCCTGCCGCAGAACTATGCCGAGGTGATGACCACCGACAAGGACCGCTTCAACCGCTTTTTCCACGCCATGCTCGAGCGCGGGATCTATTTCGCGCCCGCCTTGTACGAAGCGGGCTTCGTCAGCGCCGCCCACAGCGAGGCCGACATCGCGGCGACGCTGGAGGCAGCCGCCCAGGCGCTGCGCAGCTGAGTCCACCGGCACGGCGCCAGCGTCGAGCCCACCCTGCGATGAATGCGATGGCGCCCGCCTGCGGCAACTGCGCGGCGGCGATGCGCGAACTGCAGCTTGCCGGCCATTACGGCAGCAGCGTCACCCTCGACATCTGCCACGACTGCGACCTGGTCTGGTTCGACGATGTCGAGACCGCCCGGCTGTCCGGAACCGGGCTGCTCGATCTGATCGGCGAGATGGCTTCGGCACAGCGCCTGCCGCACCGAACGCTGACCGCGACCATCAGCTGTCCGCGCTGCCGCGGACCGGTGCGAAGCGTGCACAACCGCTCGCGCTGGGGGGCCTCGATGCAACTGGCCTGCATCAAGCGGCACGGCGCCTATCAATCGTTTGCTCAGTTCCTGGCCGAGAAAGGCCTGACGCGACCGATGAGTTCGGCCGACCGGGCACGCCTGCTGCAACGCGACGGCGAAATCCATTGCCTCAATTGCGGCGCAGGGATCGATGCCGACGCGGCGCAATGTCGCTGGTGCGAATCGGTCCCGGCACTCGTGGACATCGCTCGCCTCGCCGCTTCGCTCGACCCCGAACAGGTTCTGGATCGACACGCGGTTCATGCGACGCCGCTGCGCAAGGCGGCGCTCGGCTGCCTGGCCTGCGGCGCGGCCGTGCTGCGCGAAGCTGCCTGGTCGTGCCCGCAATGTGGGGCGACCCTGGTGGCCGCCGGTCTGGCGGAGGCTCATGCGCGGGTCGCCGAACTGGGCCCTGCGCTGCGCGCACATGCCGCCAAGCCTGCGCCAGAAGTCGTCAATCGCCGCCTCGAGGCCCACGAGCCCGGCATGCAGCGCCAGCGCGAGTGGGCGGCCGACATGCAGGCGCAGGCGGACGCCCGGGCCGGCCGGCTGGACAGCGATCAATGGCATGCCGATCTCCCGTGGCAGCGCCAACTGGGCTGGCTCGCCGTGGCGCTCGTACTGCTCGCCTTGTGGCATTGGTGGTGACCGGGCATGCGCCTTGCCTGCGCAAACCCCAGAGCCCATAAATCTAAAATCCCTCATGCACATCCATATCCTCGGCATCTGCGGCACCTTCATGGGCGGTCTGGCCGCGCTGGCGCGCGAGGCCGGCCATCGGGTGACTGGCTGCGATGCCAGCGTCTATCCGCCGATGAGCGACCAGTTGCGCGCACTCGACATCGAGCTGATCGACGGCTACGGCGCCGATCAGCTGAAGCTGCGACCCGACATCTTCGTCGTCGGCAATGTCGTGACGCGCGGCAATCCGCTGATGGAGGCGATTCTCGATGCCGGTCTGCGCTACACCAGCGGTCCGCAGTGGCTGGCCGAACAGGTTCTGCCGGGCCGCCATGTGCTGGCCGTGGCCGGCACCCACGGCAAGACGACCACATCCGCCATGCTGGCGTGGATTCTCGAACACGCGGGCCTGCAGCCCGGCTTCCTGATCGGCGGGGTGCCGGTCGACTTCGGCGTATCGGCGCGCCTCGGCCGGGTCGACGCCAACGCCGATCAACGCCCGCCCTTCGTGATCGAAGCCGACGAGTACGACACCGCCTTCTTCGACAAGCGCAGCAAGTTCGTCCACTACCACCCGCGCACCGCGGTGCTGAACAACCTCGAGTTCGATCACGCCGACATCTTCGATGACCTCGGAGCGATCGAGCGTCAGTTCCACCACCTGGTGCGTACCGTCCCGGCATCCGGACGGCTGGTCGTCAACGCCCGCGACGAATCCCTGCAACGCGTGCTGCAGATGGGCTGCTGGAGCGAGGTGATGCGATTCGGCGCACGCAAGGAGGCACCGGGCCAGTTGCGCTCACGTGGCGAGGTGCAGGCCTTCGATGTCTTGCGCGGCTCGATGAAGATCGCGCGGGTCGAGTGGAATCTGCTCGGCGAACACAATCAGCTCAACGCGCTGGCGGCGATCGCGGCGGCTGGACATGTGGGCGTCGATGCCGAAACGGCTGCCCTTGCACTGGGGAAATTCAGCAATGTGCGGCGACGCCTCGAGTGCCGTGGCGAGGTCGCCGGGGTCACCGTCTACGACGACTTCGCGCACCACCCGACCGCCATCCATGCCACCGTCAACGGGCTGCGTCGCAAGCTCGACGCATTGCAAAGTGCCCACGATCAGATTCGCACCAGGATCCTGGCGGTGTTCGAGCCGCGCTCGAACACCATGAAACTCGGCAGCATGAAGGCGCAGCTGCCGTGGGCGCTCGAAGAAATCGACCTCGCCTTCTGCCACAGCAAGGGCCTCGACTGGGATGCCGCCGAGGCGTTGGCACCGCTTGAAGTTCCGGTAGTGGTCAGCGACGACATCGACAAGCTGGTCATGAAGATCCTGGCCGCAGCCCGACCGGGCGACCACGTGTTGTGCATGAGCAATGGCAGCTTCAGCGGCATCCACGGCAAATTGCTGGACGGGCTGGCGGCCCGCAACGCGACACCGTGAAGACGATGGTGTCCGGCGCACCGGAGCCTTCCGATCCGACCCGCCCCCGCGCCAGCGCGGTCACCCGCCTGCTCTATCTACACGGCTTCCGTTCATCGCCTCAGTCCACCAAGGCCCGGCAGATGGCGCAATGGGTCACCGAACATCAGCCCGCGGTGGCCTGGCACTGTCCACAACTGCCCGCATCACCGGCGCAGGCGATGCAGATGTTGACCGAACTGGTGGCCGATTGGCCGGCAGCCAGCAGTGCGCTCGTCGGCAGTTCGCTCGGTGGCTTCTATGCCAGCGTGCTTGGCGAGCGCTTGCGCTGCCGCACCGTGCTGATCAATCCGGCGGTCGAACCGGCGCGCGATCTGGCCACGATGATCGGCAGCACAACGATGTGGCACAGCGACGAGCCGTTCGAGTTCCGCGCCGAAGATGTCGACGACCTGCGCCGGATGACACCCGTCGGTCTGCACAACCAGGACCGGACCTGGGCCCTGATCGCCAAGGGCGACGAGGTGCTCGACTGGCGTGAGATGTGCGCGCGCTACCCGTCGGCCCGGATCACGCTGATCGAAGGCGGCGATCACGCCTTCAGCGGCTTCGAAGACTACCTGCCCGGAATCGCCCGCTTCTTCGGGTGGTCAAACCCGCAGTGAGCCGGCGCTGCGTCACATCATCTCGATCAGCCGCTGCACGAACAGCACCCCGAAAAAGACCAGGGCACTGCCCACCGTCCAGCACATCACCAGCAACCCGCGGCGGCGCCAGCGAACATCGCCGGTCCAGGCATAGGCAGCAAAACAGAGCAGGCCGGCCAGCAGGCCCAACAGGATCAGCGCGCGAAAAATCACCGGCGGGCCGTCTTGGACAAACGCATCACCATGCCGGCGCCAGTTCGGCCAGGCCGGGCGGGGCCTTGGCGGCGTCGTCGAAGCTGACGAATTCGTACGAGTCGGGCGCTGCGAGCAAGGCCCGCAGCAACAGGTTGTTCAATGCATGCCCGCTCTTGAACGCGCTGTAGGCGGCGATCAGCGGATGGCCAATCATGTACATGTCGCCGATCGCGTCGAGCATCTTGTGCTTGACGAATTCATCGTCGTAGCGCAAACCGCCCGCATTCAGCACCTTGTGGTCGTCGACGACGACCACGTTGTCCATGCTGCCGCCGAGGCCGAGACCGCGCGAGCGCATCATCTCGACATCCTTGGTGAAGCCGAAGGTGCGGGCGCGCGCGATTTCGCGCTTGTATTGGCCGCTGCCCATGTTGAACACCACATGCTGGCCGGTCTGGCTGACCGCGGGGTGATCGAAATCGATCTCGAAGGTCAGCTTGTAGCCGTCGAAGGGTTCGAGCCGTGCCCACATCAGCCGCTTGCCTTC
>JANNNE010000202.1:0-17842 GCA_031398385.1 Ideonella sp. | reverse complement strand
GTGATGGCACCGATTGCCGCGCCGAGAAACAGCTCGAGCCGGTTGCCGGTCGGAATCGGCGAGCCCTTGGGAACGATGCCGAACGCATACGGCTCGGCCACCGCCGCCACGCCGATGAACACCGCCGCCAGGCCGATCATGCTGTGCATGAACGCGACCAGTTCGGGCATCTTGGTCATCTCGACCCGCTTGGCCATGATGGTGCCGGCACTGCCTCCGACCAGCAGCCCGGCGAACACCAGCACCATGCCGTTCGCGCCCGGTCGCCCAGACAGGCTGGACAGTTCGACGATCAATGCCGCCGTGGTGGCGATCGCAATCGCCATGCCCACCATGCCGAACAGGTTGCCGCGGATCGACGTGGTCGGGTGACTCAGCCCCTTCAGCGCCTGGATGAAGCAGACGCTGGCGAACAGATACAGCAGCGTGACGAGGTTCAGGCTCATTTGGCCGCCCCTTCAGCCACCGGCGCCTTGCGTTCCTTCTTCTTGAACATCTCGAGCATGCGCCGGGTCACCAGGAATCCGCCGAAGACGTTGACCGCAGCCAGCGCAACGGCCAGCACGCCCATGGTCTGGCCGAGCACGGTCTCGGTGAGCGCGGCCGCCAGCATCGCGCCGACGATGACGATAGCCGAGATCGCGTTGGTCACCGCCATCAGCGGCGTGTGCAGCGCCGGCGTTACCGTCCAGACGACGTGGTAGCCGACATAGATGGCCAGCACGAAGATGATCAGGTTGGTGATCGTGGGGGAAACGAAGTCCATGGTCTTGTCCTGTGGGTTCAGCTCGAGTGGTCTATTTGCGCCGTACTTCGCCGGCCTGCGTCATCAGGCAGGCGGCGACAATGTCGTCGTCCATCGGCACCTGGAACTTGCCTTCCTTGTCGATCACCAGCTTCAGGAAATCGATCAGGTTGCGCGCATACAGCGCGCTGGCATCGGCCGCAACCAGCGCCGGCAGGTTGGTTTCGCCGACGATCGTGACGCCGTGTTTCACCACCGTCTGGTCAGCCTCGCTGAGCGGGCAATTGCCACCCGTCATTCCCCCACTCGTGTCGGCGCCTTTGCCGGCGGCGATGTCGATGATCACCGAACCCGGCTTCATGGCCTTGACCATCTCCTCGGTGATCAGCGTCGGCGCTGCACGACCCGGGATCAGCGCGGTGCTGATGACCACGTCGGCCATCGCGATTCGCTTGGCGACCTCGACCTTCTGGCGATCGAGCCAGCTTTGCGGCATTGGCCGGGCATAACCGCCGACGCCCTCGGCCGCCTCTTTCTCTTCGGCGGTGTCATACGACACCTCGATGAACTTGCCACCGAGCGACTCGACCTGCTCTTTCACGCTGGGCCGCACGTCGCTGGCCTCAATCACTGCGCCGAGCCGCTTGGCGGTGGCGATCGCCTGCAGTCCGGCCACGCCAACGCCCAGGATCACAACGCGGGCCGCCTTCACGGTGCCGGCGGCGGTCATCAGCATCGGGAAGAAGCGCTGGTAGCGATCGGCGCCGATCATCACCGCCTTGTAGCCGGCGATATTGGCCTGGCTGGACAAGACATCCATGCTCTGCGCGCGGCTGGTTCGCGGCGCGGCTTCCAGGGCGAAGCTGGTCAGACCGGCTGAAGCCAGGCGTTGCAGCCCTTCGGCATCGAAGGGATTCAACATGCCGATCAGCGCGGCGCCGCTTTTCATCACTGCCAGCTCGCCCGCATCGGGTGAGCGAACCTTGAGCACCAGTTCGGCCCCGAGCGCTGCGGCGCGCTCGACGATATCGGCCCCGGCAGCGGCATAAGCCGCATCGGTGACACTTGCCGTGACGCCCGCGCCGGTCTCGACCAGGATCGCGTGCCCCTGCGCCTTCAGCTTCTTCACCGTCTCCGGCGTCGCCGCTACGCGCGTTTCTCCCTCCGCGGTCTCTCGCGGAACTCCGATCTGCATGCGAGCCTCCTCTGGTACTTGTTTTGCTGATTTTGCCTCAGGACAAACGATGGAACCAGTCCGGCCGCGGTACGGCGGACCGGTTCGGCATCGCCTCCGGGCAACGCCGCGAGCTTACACGCTGCATGGCGCGGCGCCTGACCGGGTTGTCCTGGCATACGCGCGGAGTCTGACGCCCTGGCGAGCCGCGATAGACTCGAATAATGAGTGAACGCTGGAAGCCGAACGTCACGGTGGCCGCCATCATTGCCGGCCAGATCGACGGTCTCACCCGGTATCTGCTGGTCGAGGAACAGACGCCTGAAGGGCTGATGTTCAACAATCCCGCCGGCCATCTGGACCCCTGCGAGTCGCCGCTGCAAGGTGTGATTCGCGAGGCGCTCGAGGAGACGACCCGGGTATTCACGCCCGATTGCCTGATCGGTGTCTATCTGGCGCGGTTTCAGCGCCATATGGAGGGCGAAGTTGCCCAGGATGTCACCTACCTGCGATTCGCCTTCGGTGGTAGCGTGGGCGACGCCGGCCCGCAGCTGAGGCTCGATGCGGGCATCGAGCGCACCGTCTGGATGAGCCTCGACGAGGTGCGCGCCAGCCGCAGCCGCCACCGCAGCGCGCTGGTGCTGAGCTGCATCGAGGATCACGCGGCGGGCCGACGCTTTCCGCTCGAAGTGATCAGCGTCGACCCGACGCTGTACTCACCCGAGATCAAGGTCGCGCAATGACAGCGAGGCAGCGCATCGTCGTCGGCCTGTCCGGCGGCGTCGATTCGGCCGTCAGCGCCTACCTGTTGAAACAGCAGGGGCACGAAGTGGTCGGCATTTTCATGAAGAACTGGGAAGACGACGACGACAGCGAATACTGCTCGTCGAACCAGGATTTTGTCGATGCCGCGGCAGTCGCCGATGTGCTCGGCATCGAGATCGAACACGTCAATTTCGCGAGCGACTACAAGGACCGGGTATTCGCCGAGTTTGTGCGCGAATACGAGGCCGGACGTACCCCGAATCCGGATGTATTGTGCAACGCGGAAATCAAGTTCAAGGCCTTTCTCGATCACGCGCTGCGACTCGGTGCAGACCGCATCGCAACCGGCCACTATGCGCGCGTCCGGCCAAGCCCGGACGGGGAAGGATTCCAGCTCCTGAAGGGCCTCGACCCGACCAAGGACCAGAGCTATTTCCTGCACCGGCTGACGCAGGCGCAACTCGCATCGTCACTGTTTCCGGTCGGCGAATTGCCGAAGACCGAAGTGCGGCGGATTGCCGCCGAGATCGGTCTGCCGAACGCGACCAAGAAGGATTCGACCGGCATCTGTTTCATCGGCGAGCGTCCGTTCCGGGAGTTCCTGAACCGCTATCTGGCCAACCAGCCGGGGCCGATCCTCGACGACCGCGAACGCCAGATCGGCGAACACGTGGGCTTGAGTTTCTACACGCTCGGCCAGCGCAAGGGCATCGGCATCGGAGGCTTGCGCGAGCCCGGCAGCCGACGCGGCGGCAGCGAGCATGCGCCGTGGTTCGTGGCCCGCAAGGACATGGCGAACAACCGGCTGTACGTTGTGCAGGGACACGACCATCCGTGGCTGTTGTCGACCCGGCTGGCCGCGAACGATGTCAGTTGGGTGGCCGGAACAAGCCCGGCGGGAAGCAGCAGCGGCACCAATTTTTCCGCGAAGACGCGATACCGGCAAACCGACGCTGCCTGTCGCTACGAAGCGTCGTCCGACAGCACCGGCGGCGCCGCCTTCGAGCTCGAATTCATCCAACCTCAATGGGCCGTGACGCCGGGCCAGTCGGCGGTTGTCTACGATCACGAGATCTGCCTGGGGGGCGCGGTGATCGACCGCGTCGTTCGCTGACCGACCATCAGGAAGCCGTCATGTACCAGCCGACGCATTTCGAGGAAACACGACAGGATGTGATGCAGCAGCTGATGCGCCACCATCCGCTGGCGCTGCTGATCCACAGCGGGCCGGATGGCGTGGCCGCCGATCCGGTGCCGCTGATCCACGATCCGGACGGCGGAGCGTTCGGCTGCCTGCGGGGGCATGTCGCCCGCGCCAATCCACTGTGGCAAAACGTTTCGGCGCGGCCTGACGTGCTGGCCGTTTTCCAGGGCCCGCAGGCCTATGTCTCGCCGAACTGGTATGCGAGCAAAGGTGCACATGGCAAGGTGGTTCCGACCTGGAACTACTGCCTCGTCCAGGCGCGCGGCCGCTTGCGGGTGATCGAGGATGCCGACTGGCTGTTGCGGCTCGTCACGCGCCTGACCGACCGCAACGAGGCGACCCAACAGGCGCCATGGGCGGTCGCCGACGCCCCGCCGGATTACATCCAGAACATGCTCGGCGCCATCGTCGGCATCGAATTGCCGATCGAACAGCTGAGCGGCAAATGGAAGGTCAGCCAAAACCGCTCCGCTGCCGACCGGGCCGGTGTTGCGGCGGGCCTGGCTGCGGTCGAAAACCCCTCGGCGGTATCGATGGCCGAGCAGGTGCGCACGCCCGGCACCTGATACTTCTGGGCACCGGTCGCGCCCCGAGGATCAGGCGTTCAGAACGGAATGTCGTCGTCCATGTCGTCGAAACCGGTGGCGGATTTGGTCGCCGGTTTTCCGGCCGCCGGACGTGAGGCCGGAGCGTTGCGCTGCTGCGGCTCGCCACGGTCGTCGTCCGAGCCACTGCCCCGATTGCCACCGCGCGAGTAGTTCCCACCGCCACCGCCGCCGCCCTCGTCTCCCCCGTCGCGGCCGCCGAGCAGCTGCATGATGTCGGCAATCACCTCGGTCGTGTAGTTGTCCTTGCCTTCCTTGTCGGTCCACTTGCGCGTTTTGAGGCGGCCCTCGACATAGACCGGGCGACCCTTCTTGAGGTATTCGCCGGCAATCTCGGCCAGCCGGTCGTAGAAGACCACGCGGTGCCACTCGGTCTCCTCGACCTTGTCGCCGCTCGACTTGTCTTTCCAGTTGCGGGTCGTCGCGACGCTGATGTTGCACACCGCATTGCCATTCGGCGTGTAACGGACCTCAGGGTCGCGGCCGAGGTTGCCGATGAGGATGACTTTGTTGATCGAGGCCATGGGAGGATCCTGTGGTGCTGGGACGGGCGTTGAATCGGGGCAGCGCGCGCCGGACGGTCTCGGGGAACACGGCACGGGCGCGTAGCTCAGACGGAATTATGCGGCGACCGACGCGCGCCGACATCGCGCGGATGGGTGCCCTCGTTCCAAGTCGTTCTTCTGGCGCCCTCAAGCGGCCGCCAGGTTTGCCGATAAGCGACCATGAGCCTTTTTCTGGAACTCGACGCGAGCTGCCGATGCCGATGGCGCGGTATCGGCTGCTCGCCTGGTTCGACAGGAATGGTGATGCGATGAGCAAGCCGGCTGACGTGTCGTCCTCTGTCGCGACGTCGAGCGGGATTTTCGCCCGCTGGGTCGAGCGTCGCCGCCAGCCGGTGGCAGCCCACCCGGTGGCACCGATGCGCACCGGACTGGTGTCGCATTCGAAAATCGATCCGCGCTTCGAACAGCTGTTCGAGTCGACCAGCGAAGCCCTGATGTTGTGCAGTCGCAAGGGCCTGATACTCGCGGTCAACGCCGAGGCCGCGAAAATGTGCGGCCAGGCGCCGACCGGCCTGATCGGCCGCAACATGCTGGAGCTGATCCGCAACGCCAGGGGCGCGAAGACCGACGGCGACGATGAATCGCTTCGCGGCGAATCGCTGCTCAAAGCGGGGGCGGACACCTGGACACGCGTCCGGGTGCGCGTGACACCACTGGTGCACGAGGGCGCGCCGCAACGCCTGTTGCACCTGAAGCCGGCTGTCGAGGGGCACCAGGCCTCGGCGCGGCTGCATCAGCTCGCCAATTTCGACAGCCTGACCGGCCTTGCCAATCGGGCGCTGTTCCGTGACCGCCTGACCCAGGCTATGGGGCGGGCGAAGCGGACCGGTGAGCCACTGGCGCTGATGTTCCTCGATCTCGACCGCTTCAAGGTGGTCAACGACAGCCTCGGACACGAGGTCGGCGACCGGCTTTTGATCCATGTCGCGCAGCAGCTGAAACACTGCCTGCGAACCGTCGACTCGGTGCTTCGGTGCAGCAGCGACGAGCAGGAAACGACCCTGTCGCGCCTGGGTGGCGACGAATTCACCGTGATCGCCGAAGCGGTCGGCAGCGCCGAGCGGGCCGGCTTGGTGGCGCAACGGCTACTGGAGGCACTGGCCACGCCGTTCGTGGTCGGTGAGGAAGAGATCGTGATCGGCGCCAGCATCGGCATTTCGATGTACCCGACCGACAACGTCGACCTGGATTCGCTGATCCGCCACACCGACATGGCGATGTACCGCTCCAAATCACTGGGGCGTGGCATGTTCACCTTCTACAGCGACGACCTGAACGAGGCGGTTGCAACCCGGCTCTCGTTCGAGAGCAGCCTGCGTCATGCCATCGACCGCGAGGAATTCCTGCTCCACTATCAGCCCAAGGTCGACCTGGTCACCGCAGAGGTGACCGGGGTCGAGGCCTTGCTGCGCTGGCACTGCCCGCAGAAGGGCATGGTCCGGCCCGACCGTTTCATTACCGTGCTGGAAGATACCGGGATGATCGTGCCGGTCGGGGCCTGGGTGATCCGCGCGGCTTGCGCCGAAATGGCAGCATGGGACCGGCTCGGGCTGCCGCCGATGCGGATGGCGGTCAACATGTCGGCACGGCAGTTCCGGCACCAGCACCTGATCTCGCTGATCGAAGACACCTTGCGCGAAAACGAGATCGATCCCGGTCGGCTTGAAATCGAGCTGACCGAAACCTTGTTGATGGAAGACAACGAGGCCAGTCGCAACATGTTCGCCAATTTCGCACGTATCGGGGTTCGACTGGCGATCGACGACTTCGGCACCGGCCACTCCTCGCTGGCCTACCTGAAGCGATTCAAAATCGACACCTTGAAGATCGACCGGTCGTTCGTCAGCGAACTGCCCGACGATGCCGACGATGCGGCCATCGCCAGTGCGGTGATCGCCATGGGGCACAGCATGCGCATGCGCGTGGTGGCCGAAGGCGTCGAGACCCAGGCCCAGGCCGATTTCCTGCGCCACCTGGGCTGTGACGAGATACAGGGTTATCTGTTGAGCCGACCGCTGCCGGGCCCCGACATGGCTGAGTGGCTGCGCGAATACCACCTCAATCGGCAAAAAGTCATCCGCGCGGTCGGCAAGGCCACCGGGCCGATGCCGTTGTTGACGCTGTGGGAGGCGTCGGTCACCCCGTGATCCGACACGCGAACGAGCCCGCGACGAATCAGTGAACGACCCGTCACGACGGGTGGAGCCCACCGGTCACACCATGCCGTAACATGAAGCGAACTCAGATCCGCTCATGTCAGTCGACTCCATCGAACCCGCCGAAAACGCCAAAGACGCCTTGTGCCAGACCATCCTGCGCGAGGTGTTCGGCTACGAAACCTACCGCGGCGCACAGGCCGACATCATCGAGCATGTGACCGGCGGCGCCGACGCCCTGGTGTTGATGCCCACCGGCGGCGGCAAGAGCCTGTGTTACCAGATTCCGGCGATTGCGCGGCATCGCCGCGAGCAGGGGCTGTGTGTCGTCATCAGCCCGCTGATCGCGTTGATGCACGATCAGGTCGGCGCGCTCGAAGAGGCCGGCGTCCATGCGGCCTTCCTCAACTCGTCGCTGGGCATTGACGAAGCCCAGCGCATCGAGCGCGAAATGATGAGCGGCCGTCTGGTGCTGGTCTATGTCGCGCCGGAACGGCTGACGACACCGCGCTTCCTGGCGCAGATCGATTCCTTGCACGAGCGCGGCCTGCTCGGCCTGTTCGCGATCGACGAGGCGCACTGTGTCAGCCAGTGGGGTCACGATTTCCGCGAAGACTATCTGGCGCTGGATGTGCTGCACGAACGTTATCCGGACGTGCCGCGCATCGCCCTGACGGCCACCGCCGATCACGTGACCCGGGCCGACATCGTCGAGCGCCTGCAGTTGCACGATGCACGCATCTTCATCAGCAGTTTCGATCGCCCCAACATCCGCTACGCCATCGTCGAGAAGGCCAACGCGCGTGCACAGCTGCTGAGGTTCATCACCGACGAGCACGAGGCAGAGGCCGGCATCGTTTATTGCCAGTCGCGCCGGAAGGTCGACGAGACGGCAGCCTGGCTGGAATCCGAAGGCGTGACCGCGCTGCCCTATCACGCCGGTCTGGACGCTGCCGTGCGGCGCCAGCACCAGGATCGTTTCCTGCGTGACGAGGGCATCGTGATGGTCGCAACCATCGCATTCGGCATGGGCATCGACAAACCCGACGTCCGCTTCGTCGCACACCTCGACCTGCCGAAGAACATCGAGGCCTACTATCAGGAAACCGGTCGCGCCGGACGAGACGGCTTGCCGGCTGACGCCTGGATGACCTACGGACTGTCCGATGTCGTCAACCAACGCAGGATGATCGACGACAGCCCGGCCGGCGCGGAATTCAAGCAGGTGCAACGCGGCAAGCTGGACGCCCTGCTGGCGCTGGCCGAAGCCCATGGCTGCCGGCGCATGCGCCTGCTCGCCTACTTCGGCGAAAGCAGCCTGCCGTGCGCAGCGTGGCAGCATGCCTGCGACAACTGCCAGAGTCCCCCAGCAACCTGGGACGCCACCGAAGCCGCACGCAAGGCGCTGAGCTGCATCTACCGGTTCCGCCAGCATGGCGGGCAGCGTTTCGGCGCCGGGCACCTGATCGATGTGCTGCGCGGCAAGCTGACCGACAAGGTCAGCCAGTTCGATCACGAACAGCTGTCGACCTTCGGTATCGGCGCCGACCTGAGCGAGCCGCAGTGGCGCAGCGTGCTGCGCCAGCTGATTGCGCTCGGCCATCTGCGCACCGAAGGCGACTACAACACGCTGGAACTGACGGCCAGCGCGCGCGAGGTACTGCGCGGCGAGCTGACGCTGCTGTTGCGACAACCCAGCGAGACCACTCCTGGCGGCAAAGGCAACCGAACGAAAGGCCAGCGCGCCGGCCGCGGCGAAGCCAAGGCGCCGCCGGTGCCACTCGACGCTGCAGCAACCGCGCGCTTCAACACCTTGAAGGCCTGGCGCGCCGAAGTGGCACGCGAACACAACCTGCCGGCCTACATCGTCTTCCACGACGCCACGCTGGCCGAAATGGCCCGCCAACCGCCCGACAGCATCGACGCCCTGGGCCGCCTCAGCGGAGTCGGCGCGAAAAAGCTCGAAGCCTACGGCGAGCAGATCCTGCGTGCGCTGGAGCGACCGGCGTTGACATGAGCCGCGGCTGAGACGCGATCTCGGGCGGACGGGGCTCCGGACTCACGACCCGCGCCTGACTGCTGGTTGCAGGAACATCTTCAGCGGCTGATGATGATTTCGATGACCTCGCTATCAGCCCGTTTCCCGACGTTGTCGATTGCACGTGCGAAGACGCGCATCACGGTGCGTCCATCGTCGGGCGCGGCGATGGCGAGCGTGTAGGGTGGCCGGGAAAAGGTGCCGAGCGGGCGCTGTTCGCCGGGATCGATCCGGAAGAACGCAACCACGTCGATGCCGCTTTCGTCACTGGCGGCGGCGATCAGCGTGACCTGCTGACCGGCCGTGACCGACTGCGACGATGCCGCGATCGAGACGCTGGGTGGCGACGAATCGAAATCGGTGCCCGAACCGAAACCGATCGTCACGCCGCCGCCACAGCCGCCGAGCGTTGCTGCGGCACAAATCGCGCCCCAGCGTCGCATCGGCCAACTCGCTCTGCCCGTGTGCCGCGGCTGCGATGGTGACCGCGCCTCGAACAGATTCGACACCCAGCGCTCCGGTCTCATCGCCGAATCATAGATCCGACGCGGCTGGTGCGATTCAGCGAAACCCACCGACCCGCATCCAGGGCGAACCCCGCCCGAGTGACACTGCTTCGTTATGATGTTCGGTTGCCCTGCCGGTCCCGACATGCCCAGCTCTCCTCCCAAGAACCACCTTCCCGACAGCGACAGCCGCAGGTCCGGCTCCGCACCAGAAGCATCGATCGAAGCCGATTCGATCCGCATCCGCGGCGCTCGAACGCACAATCTGAAGAATATCGACCTCGACATCCCGCGCAACAAGCTGGTGGTGATCACCGGGCTCAGCGGATCGGGCAAGTCGAGTCTGGCATTCGACACGCTGTATGCGGAAGGTCAGCGTCGCTATGTCGAGAGCCTGTCGGCCTACGCGCGTCAGTTTCTGCAACTGATGGACAAGCCCGATGTCGACGTGATCGAGGGCCTGAGTCCGGCGATCAGCATCGAGCAGAAGGCGACCAGCCACAACCCGCGATCGACGGTTGGCACGATCACCGAAATTCACGATTACATCCGGCTGCTTTACGCCCGTGCCGGCACGCCGTTCTGCCCTGACCACCGCGTGGCGCTGGAGGCGCAAAGCGTTGCACAGATGGTCGATACGACCTTGGCGCTGGCCCCCGACACGCGACTGATGGTGCTGGCGCCGGTGGTACGCGACCGCAAGGGCGAGTTCACCGAATTGTTCGCGGAAATGCTGGCCCAGGGCTACGTGCGCTTCCGGGTTGATGGCCAGACCTTCGAGTCGACCGATCTGCCGAAGCTGAAGAAGACCGAGAAACACGACATCGATGTCGTGATCGACCGGCTGAAGGTCAACGCCGATCCCGCGTCCGGGCTGCAGCAGCGCCTGGCCGAGAGCTTCGAGGCGGCGCTGCGCATCGCCGACGGACGCGCGCTGGCATTCGAGATGGACAACGACCAGGAGCATCTGTTCTCCAGCAAATTCGCCTGCCCGATCTGCAGCTATTCGCTCAGTGAACTCGAGCCGCGATTGTTCTCATTCAATTCGCCGGTCGGCGCGTGCACCAGTTGCGACGGGCTCGGCAGCGTGACGGTGTTCGATGCCGACCGGGTGGTGGCGTTTCCGACCCTCAGCCTGGCCAGCGGCGCGGTCAAGGGTTGGGATCGCCGCAACGGCTACACCTTCTCGATGCTCGAGAGCGTGGCACGCCACTATGGGTTCGACATCGACTGCGCTTTCGACGAACTGCCCGATCAGGCCAGGCAGGTGCTGCTGTTCGGTTCGGGCGCCGAAGAGATCGAGTTCGTCTACGAAACCACCGGGGCCAAGGGCAAGATCCGCAGCGTGACCCGCAAACATCCGTTCGAGGGCATCCTGCCGAACCTCACGCGCCGCTTCAAGGAAACCGATTCGGCGGCGGTACGTGAAGATTTGGCGCGCTACCAGAACGCCAAACCATGCCCTTCCTGCGACGGCACCCGGCTGCGCACCGAGGCCCGCCACGTGTTCCTGCAGTCGCAGCAGGATGTGTTGGAGCAGCGCCAGGGCGAGCCGATCTTTCGCGTCGAACATTTCACCTTGCGGCAATGTCTGGGGTATTTCGAAGGCTTGCAGCTGAAAGGCGCCAAGGCCGAAATCGCCGACAAGGTGATCCGCGAAATCCGCTCGCGGCTGCGCTTCCTGAACGATGTCGGGCTCAACTACCTGAGCCTGGACCGCAGCGCCGATACGCTGAGCGGTGGCGAAGCGCAACGGATCCGGCTCGCGTCACAGATCGGCTCCGGACTGACCGGTGTGATGTACGTGCTCGACGAGCCGAGCATCGGCCTGCACCAGCGCGACAACGATCGCCTGATCGCCACGCTGCGCCATCTGCGCGATCTCGGCAACAGCGTGCTGGTGGTCGAACACGACGAAGATGCAATCCGCGCGGCCGACCACGTGATCGACATGGGTCCCGGTGCCGGCATCCACGGCGGCCGCGTGATGGCGCAGGGCACCGCCGATGACGTGGCGGCCTGCGCAGAATCGCTGACCGGACGCTACCTGTCGCGAGCCTTGAAGATCCCGGTCCCGACCGACCGACGACGCCCCGATCCGGATGCGATGCTGCAGATCCACAACGCTCGCGGCAACAACCTGCAAGGTGTCAGCGTCGGTGTGCCGATCGGTTTGCTGACCTGTGTGACCGGCGTTTCCGGTTCCGGCAAGAGCACGCTGGTCAACGATACCTTGTACGCGGCCGTGGCGCGCAAGCTCTACAACAGCCACGCCGAGGCGCAGGCACACGACAGCATCGACGGGCTCGACGCCTTCGACAAGGTGATCAACGTCGACCAGAGCCCGATCGGCCGCACGCCTCGCAGCAACCCCGCCACCTACACCGGACTGTTCACACCGATCCGCGAATTGTTCGCCGAGATGAACACGGCCCGCGAGCGCGGCTACGGACCGGGTCGCTTCAGCTTCAACGTGGCCGGTGGCCGCTGCGAGGCCTGCCAGGGCGATGGCGTGTTGAAGGTCGAGATGCACTTCCTGCCCGATGTCTATGTGCCTTGCGACATCTGCCACGGCAAGCGCTACAACCGCGAGACGCTCGATGTCCAGTACAAGGGACGCAACATCACCGAAGTGCTGGCACTGACGGTCGAGGATGCACATGCCTTTTTCAGCGCGGTGCCGGCGCTGGCGCGCAAGCTGCAGACGCTGCTCGATGTCGGGCTCGGCTACATCCGGCTCGGGCAAAGTGCCACCACGCTGTCCGGTGGCGAGGCGCAACGCGTCAAGCTCGCACTCGAACTGAGCAAGCGAGACACCGGACGCACGCTGTACATCCTCGACGAGCCGACCACCGGTCTGCATTTCGCCGACATCGCGTTACTGCTGAAGGTGCTGCATCAGCTGCGCGATGCCGGCAACACCATCGTCGTGATCGAGCACAACCTCGACGTCATCAAGACCGCCGACTGGGTGATCGATCTGGGCCCGGAAGGCGGATCGGGCGGCGGCCTCGTCGTTGGCGTCGGGACACCGGAACAGATCGCAGCCAATCCGCGCAGCTTCACCGGACAATATCTGAAGGCCATGGTCTGACCGGCATGTGGCCGCTTCTGTCGTGCCGCGGCCATGCATGCCCCACCACCACACCCGGCCGGCATCTCGAGGCAGGCGTCGCGCCGCCCCGCCCTGAACTGTCCTGAGCTCGAACCGCACCTGGAGACTTGAATGTCCAAGATCGTCGACTACTACATGGCGCCGCAATCGCCGTTCGTCTACCTCGGCCACGAGCACTTCGTGAAGATGCTGGCCGAGACCGGCGCACAGCTCAGGCTGCTGCCGGTCGATCTGGGCGGCAAGATCTTTCCGGCCACCGGCGGACTGCCGCTGCCCAAACGCGCACCTGAGCGTCTGGCCTATCGACTGGTCGAGCTCAAGCGCTTCAGCGCGTGGCGCGGTTTGCCGATGAATGTCGAGCCGAAATTCTTCCCGGTGAACGGCGACGCAGCGGCGCGTCTGCTGATCGCGGTCGACCGCGCCGACGGCGTCGACTCGGCGATGAAACTCAGCGGGGCGATCGCGCGCGCAGTCTGGGTCGAAGAGCGCAACGTCGCCGACGCGTCGACCCTGGCCGAATTGCTGCAGGCCCAGGGCTTGCCGCCATCGCGCCTGGATGCGGCCAACCAGCCCGAGATGCAGCAGGTCTACGAGAGCAACACGCGACAGGCTCTCGACACCGGCGTATTCGGCGCACCCAGCTTCGTCGTCGACGCCGAGCTGTTCTGGGGCCAGGATCGGCTGGACTTTGTCGGCCGCAAGCTGGCGGCGGGCTGATCGCCATCCACCAATGAAAAGGCCGGTGCAAGCACCGGCCGGGTGATACGCAGACCTGCCTTATTTCAGGTGGCCGTTGATCAGCTTGGTCATCTCGAACATCGAGACCTGCGGCTTCTTGAAGATCTCCTTCAGCTTCGGATCAGCATTGATCATCGTCCGCTTGGCCGGATCCTGAAGCTTGTGGGCCTTGATGTATTCCCAGACCTTCTTCGTCACCTCGGTACGCGGCATCGGTTTGTCCCCGATGACGGCAGCCAGCTGCGGGCTCGGCGTCATCGCCTTCATGAACGCCGCGTTCGGAGTGCGCTTCTTGGCCGCCGGTGCCTTCTTGGCAGCGGCCGTCTTGGCCGGTGCCTTCTTGGCCGGTGCAGCCTTCTTGACCGGTGCAGCCTTCTTGGCCGGAGCGGCCTTTTTCGCAGTTGCCATTTGAATTTTCTCCATCACTAAGTGGTTGATGTGCCCGGGCCGGGTGAGCATCGCGTGAACGCTCTTTTCTCGCGGGCACCGCGCGACGCGAATGGTACTGCGCGCGTGCTGCATTGAGAAGCCGTTTTCATGGGACAGACACACAATGTGCGACATCCCCGACTGATTTGTCGTGGCATCGCATCATTGTGCGCAGCAAAGGCGCAACTTGGGGTCGATCGAGCTGCCGCCGTGCTTGCGATCAAGGGGTGAAGCTATCCCCCAGTACCAGACCCTCGCGGCGCGGATCGGCGCCACCGACCAGCGCGGCCGAGCCGTTGACCTGCGTCTTGATGACAGTGCCGGTGCCGCTGGATTGCGCCGCGACACTGACGGTGTGACCCAGCGCCCGCAAGCCGGTGACCAGTGGATCGCTGGCGCCGCTGTTAATGGCATTGATGTTCGGATGTTCGCCGCCAATGCCGGTGGTTGCGCTGTTGGAGCTGCCGAAATTGACCATCGATGTCGCCTGTTGCGCGTTCATTCCCCAATCGAGCACACCGACCAAGGTCTTGGTGACAAACTGGATGATTGCCGCACCACCTGGCGAACCCGTTGCCATCACAAAGTTACCGGCCTTGCCATCGGCCGCCTTGGCGAACACCAGGGTCGGCGCCATCGAACTGCGCGGGCGCTTGTTGGCGCCCACTCGGTTGGCGATCGGTCCGGAAGCATCGGACGGCTGGAACGAAAAGTCGGTCAGTTCGTTGTTCAGCAGAAAGCCGTTGGTCATGCGGTATGACCCCATCGAGCTTTCGATCGTCGTCGTCATCGACACCACGTTGCCGGCCTTGTCGACCACCGTGACATGGCTGGTCCCGTTGCCCTCGCTGCTGCTGCTGCCCAGCGGCACGAAGCCCGGGAAGACGCCCGGTGCAGCAACACCCAGGCTCTTGTCGAAGCGGATCAGGTTGGCACGCGCACGCAGATAGTCCTTGTCGAGCAGCGCGGCGGTACTGCCACCAGGCAGCGGAACGAAGTCGGTGTCGGCGACGTACTTGTTGCGATCGGCATAGGCCAGACGTTGCGCTTCGCTGATCATGTGGACGCCGAGAATCGACGGTTTACCACCTTCATCGTCCATCGCGGTGGGGCCGAACGAGGACATCGAATAGTTCTCGAGGATGCCCAGAATCTGCGCAACGGCGATCCCGCCCGAAGACGGCGGCGGCATGCCGCAAACCACATAGGCGCGGTAGGTGGTGCAGATCGCCTCGCGCTTGATCGGCTTGTAGGCGGCCAGATCACTCATCTCGGTCAGCCCTGGCGTCAGAATGGTGGCGGTCGGCCCGCTGCCGACGCTCGCCTTGATCTTGCTGACGATGCCTTGTGCAATCGCACCGGCGTGCATGGCATCGGCACCGCCGATAGCGATCGCATTCAGCGTGGTGGCGTAGGCCGGGTTTTTCAACAAGGTGCCCAGCGGCTTGGCGCTGTAGTCGGGTGCCGGGCCGTAGAAATAGGCGGTGGCATCTGCATCGACCAGCAGATTGGCGCGGTTGCTGGCGATCGCGTCGGCCAGCCGGCCACTGATCTTGAAGCCGTCGGTTGCGAGCTTGGTGCCGGCACCGAACAGGTCTTTCCAGGCCAGCTTGCCGTTCTCCTTTTGCGCCAGTTCGAGCATCCGCACCGTTCCCGGCGTGCCGACCGAGCGGCCACTGGCACGAACCCCGCCGAACGCCGCACCGTCGGTGGTTGCCGTTGCCGGAGCGGGCAAGGGGTAGGCGGTGTTGGTGGCGCTGATGTGGCGCAGATAGTTTTCGGTCGCGGCCGCCGGGGCCTGCTCGCGGCCGTCATACACCTGGACGGACTTGGACGTGGCGTTGTAGTGGAGCATGAAAGCGCCGCCGCCGAGGCCCGACGATTGCGGCTCGACCAGCCCGAGCACCGCCTGCGCGGCGACCGCCGCATCGACTGCGCTGCCGCCCTGCTTCAGGATCTCGCATCCGGCTTGCGACGCCAGCGGATTGGCCGTCACGACCATGTAATTTCTGGCATAGACCGGCTTGGAACCCAGCTTGTAGCCGGAGGAGGCTTCCGGCAAGGCCGGATCACCCGGAACGCCCGAACCCACGACAACCGAGCCGCTGGTGGTGGTCAGCGCACAAGCTGTATCCACTGCGGGAGCGGGCGCGGGGGCTGGCGCCGGTGCTGGCGCGGGGGCAGGGGCGGGGGCATCGTCCCCGCCGCAGCCACTGAGACCAGCGCCCAGCAAGACGGGCAGCAGAGGCCACAACCAGACCGATAAGGGGGTGCGTGACGCGGTTCGAGGCGTGTTCATGATGTTCCTGCTCTGAAATCGTTCGGGACGTGAACGCCGGTGGGCAACCGGCTGCGTGAAGGCGAATATGACAACCCGAGCAGAGGAGGTCAAGCCCTGAGTGGAATGCAGTGCCGGCTCGCGACGCCCGTGCGTTGCAGGCGGTCAATGCGCGGTATGCTGACGGGATGAAACTGATTGTCAGATGGATTCTGCTGGCTGCCGCGCTGCTGATGGTGGCCTATCTTTACAGTGGCGTCGCCGTGACCAGCTTTGCCAGCGCGATGATTGCCGCGCTGGTGCTGGGCTTGTTCAACACGCTGTTGCGTCCGATCCTGGTCCTGCTGACCTTGCCGGCCACCTTGCTGACGCTCGGTCTGTTCCTGTTCGTCATCAATGCCGCGATGTTCTACCTGGCGGCCAATGTGCTCGACGGCCTGAGTGTCACCGGTTTCGGCGCGGCGTTGATCGGCTCGCTGATCTACAGCGCGTGCGGGGTCGTGATCGACGCGGCGATGGAGCGTCTGTTCAGCCCAGCTGGCTGACCGTCGCTCGGTGCTTCGGAGCGGTCAACCCCCGACGCGGCGCTGCTCTTCGCGTTCGGCCAATTCACTGCGCCGTTGCGCCTCGATCTCGCGCAGCCGCGCATCGATCACCGAGGCTTCGATGAAATCCACTTTGCCACCGGCACGAACCAGCGTCTGACCGGCTCGCAGCCGGTCGATCGCGCCGGTCAGATCGCCGATGACATAACGGGCCTCCGCCTCCGAACGCACCGATCGCAGCGGATGTCCGAGCCGATTCCAGACCCGCGACAACATCAGCCAGACACTGGCATCCTGCGGGTGCTCGGCGACCCAGGTCTGCAGACGTCCGGCCTGCTGACGCAACGGCGCTTCGGCGGCTGGCGGCAACGGCTGAGCCCCGCCGGCCATCGCAATCTGGGCTTCCAGCAACATCACCGAGCGCCGGTTTGCGCGCCGCTCGGGCAGTTTGTCCAACGCGGCGCCGGCCGCAGCCAGATTGCCGCGCTCGAGTTGAGATTGCGCCACCAGCATCGTCAACGCCGATTCGGCGCGACCCGAATCGTCCGGACTGGCCGCGCGCAACAGGCGCTCGGCCTGCGCCAGTGCGGCATCGGCGCGCTCCCAGTCGCGCAGCAAGGTGGAAGCAAGGGCACTCGAGTGCGCTGCCGCCAGCGCATCGGCAACGCCTGCCCCTCCCGCGCCACGCAACTTGGCATCCTGGTCGAGGTTCTGCCAGCGCTGCAAGGCCTGGATCTTGGTGTCCATCAGAACCCGCGCCCGCGATTGCGCCAGCGCGTGCTCCAGCGGACGCACCGGCGCCACACGCGGCTCGGTTGCGAGGCGCGCGCTGGCGGCGCCGATCCGCTCGATCGTCATCGGATGGCTGCGCAGATAGGGGAAACTGCCGCTGTCGTTGAGACGCGAGGCCTGGTCGAGCTTCTCGAACATCGCCGCCATTCCGGCCGCAGAGAAGCCGGCACCGGTCAGCAAGCCGAA
>JANNNE010000146.1:0-2578 GCA_031398385.1 Ideonella sp. | reverse complement strand
TAGCCCTTGGCTTCGCCACCGAATTTCGCCGCCAGAACCGTCGTGATCGCCGCCGTCAGCGTCGTCTTGCCGTGGTCGACGTGGCCAATCGTGCCCACGTTCACGTGCGGCTTGGTCCGTTCGAATTTACCTTTTGCCATTTTTTCTCTCCTCGAATTCGAGAGTAATCAACTGTTAATAACTTGAGAAACCGTGGTGCCCATGGCGCGGATCGAACGCGCGACCTCTCCCTTACCAAGGGAGTGCTCTACCACTGAGCCACATGGGCATTCAACCAGATGGTCGACACAGGCATGGAAACCGCAATTAGCCATGCCTCTGACGACAACCCAAACCAGTCTTCAAACCACCCTACACCAAACCGCAAGAACTGGAGCGGGAGACGGGAATCGAACCCGCGTGATCAGCTTGGAAGGCTGGAGTTCTACCATTGAACTACTCCCGCATCGCTTACCACTGGAATTCACTGGAATGCACCGAATTTCACTGAATTTCATTGAATACCACTGGTGGAGGAGGTTGGATTCGAACCAACGTAGGCGTAAGCCAACAGATTTACAGTCTGCCCCCTTTAGCCACTCGGGCACCCCTCCGGTGAGCCAGCGACTATAGCACAGGCGCCGAGTTTTGCTGGCCTGCGGGCAAGGCCGACGCCACATCCGGCCACTGCGCCAGTACCTGATCGACCCAGCGGGCGATTCGTTCCGTCGTGTTGCTGCCGCCGACGATCATGTTGACCGAGCGTTGGCTCAGATGGCGGGCATAGGCCACCTGCAGCGCCGACCGGCGCGCAGAAATGGCCCGCATGGCCGCCTGCGCCTGGGCTCCACAGGCGATCACCCGCTCGACAGACGCGAGTTCGCTGTCGAGTCGAGCCAGATTGCCGGGCTCCAGCACCTCGGCCTCGGTCGGCACCGAACGCCCGGTCAGCGCCGGATACTCGACCTGCGACCAGGCATTGGTGATGACATAGGCGTTGCGTTGCGGCGATGCAAAGACCACCGGCGCGCGTCGGTTCAATTCGATCAGCACGCGGGTCAGATTGGCCCCGGTGCCGGCCGCGCAGGGATAGCCGCGGGCGGCCTCGAAGCGGCCGGGGCAGATGAATACGAAAGCCAGCCGTGCGCCGGGGCTGGGTTGGCAATGCACCGTGGCGGCCACCTCGGCAGACATCATGCAAACAGCTCGGCCAAGGCTGCGCCGGGATCGCCGGCGCGCATGAACGCCTCACCGACCAGAAAGGCGTTGACACCGGCAGCGCGCATCCGGCTGACATCGCCGGCCGCCAGAATGCCGCTTTCGGTGACCAGCATTCGATCCGCCGGAACCGCCGACCGCAGCGCCAGGGTGGTCGCCAGATCGACCTCGAAACTGCGCAGGTTGCGGTTGTTGATGCCGATCAGGCGGGTCTGCAGCCGGCATGCCGAATCCAGTTCGGCGCCATCGTGCGCCTCGACCAGCACCGCCATGCCGAGCTCGATCGCCAGTTGCTCGAGTTCGACCATCAGACCCGGATCGAGACAGGCAACGATCAACAGGATGCAATCGGCCCCCATCGCCCGCGCCTCGTAGACCTGATATGCATCGATCAGGAAATCCTTGCGAATCACCGGCAGCGCACAGGCCTGGCGCGCCTGCTCGAGATATTGGGCCGAACCCTGGAAAAACTGGCGATCCGTCAGCACGCTCAGGCAGGCGGCACCGCCGGCGGCATAACTGGTGGCAATTTCGGCCGGCCGGAAATCGGCCCGCAGAACCCCTTTGCTCGGGCTCGCTTTCTTGATTTCCGCGATCACGGCGGCCTGTCCGGCATCGATCTTCGCGTCCATGGCGGCGACAAAATCCCGCAGCCCGCCACGCGATTCGGCATCGCGGCGCAACGACAACAGATCGCGGGCACGCCGCGCCGAGTCGACTTCGTCGCGCTTGACGGCGACGATCTTGTCGAGAATGTCGCTCATTCCTTGTTGGCCAGCGCCTGGCTCGCCTGCACAAATTGCGTCAGCTTGGATTTGGCCGCGCCACTGGACAAGGCCTTGCCCGCGAGTTCGATGCCATCAGCCATCGAATGGGCCACATTCGCTGCATACAGGGCCACCCCGGCATTCAGCATCACGATGTCGCGCGGTGCGCCCGGCACATCGTCGAGCACGTCGAGCAGCATCGCCTTCGATTGTTCGGGCGTGTCGACCCGCAGCGTGCGGTTGCTCGCCATCGTCAGACCGAAATCCTCCGGATGGATCTCGTACTCGCTGATCGCCCCATCCTTGTATTCGCCGACCATCGTCGCCGCGCCCAGCGAGACTTCATCCATGCCGTCGCGTCCGTAGACCACCACCGCGTGTTCGGCGCCCAGACGCTGCAGCGCACGAACCTGGATGCCGACCAGATCGGGGTGAAACACGCCCATCAGGATATTCGGCGCATCGGCCGGATTGGTCAGGGGCCCCAGGATGTTGAAGATGGTGCGAATGCCAAGTTCCCGGCGGATCGGCGCGACATTTTTCATCGCAGGGTGGTGAGCCGGCGCAAACATGAAACCGATGCCCGTTTCGGTGATGCACTTCGAAATTGCCGC
>JANNNE010000128.1:0-17677 GCA_031398385.1 Ideonella sp. | reverse complement strand
ACGCCGCCCATTCGTCGTTCGACATGAAGCCGATCAACTGCTGGGCGATCTCCGGGGACGGCGCGGCCATCTTCTGCCGTCAATGCAACGCGCACTCGTCGCCGCAGCGTGAATGGTCGTCGCCGTCGCAGCAGCCGGCGTTGCATTCGCCATGACCCTGCTTCTGAAAATCGGCGAAGCTGTCGGCAAACAGCCGGCCGGCTTCGCGTCGGCCCTTGTCGGTGAAGCGGTAGGCCGCCGAGCCATCTTCGCTGGCTTCCAGCTCGCCGCGCTGCGCCAGTTCGTTCAGCGCCAGATCGATCGCGGCCTGGTCGCATTGCAGGAATGGCCGCAAGGCGTTGACGTCGTAGCGATCGCCGAACCCTTCGCCCTGGAACCAGTAGCAGATCTGCAGCACCTCCTCGCGGTTGACAAGGCGGGACAAGGCGTCGTTGGTGGGCTGGGTCATGGTGTCAGTGGACGGTCGGCCGGTCGCCGCTATCGACAAATCGATGTTGCAGCACCGGCGCGACCGGCGTCAGCTCGGCAATCGTCAAAGCCTGCACCGCTGGCGGCGGATCGTCAAGTGCTGCCGCAGCAACCGCGTCGACGATGCGCTCGACAATACGGGCATTCTCGGCCGATATCGGCTGCTCGCCAACCACCTTCACACTGCCGCGGACAGCATCGATCTCGCCCAGCACCAGATCAGAAAATCCCGACTCCGGCCATTGCAGCTCGACGGTGAAGGTGCGTGCCGGCCAGATGCCGAACTGCGTGCCGATCACCAGCAGATTGTCGAGACTGATGACCCCGGTCACCGCCTCGAACATCCGCCGCTGCACCGCGGCCGGATCGAGCGAGCCGCCACGCCATTGGCGACAACTGACCGAGCCCTCGCGCAGGCCACGGTCAAGCGCGCCGATCAGCACGACGCGATCGGGTTTGGCCGGCAGCGCCTGCAGATCCTGCACGATCGCAACCGGCCCCCAGTTCATCTCGCGGATCTCGACCCCCTCAGGCCAACGCCGTGCGGTCAGCCGCTCCATCAACTCGGGCCCGAGCGGATAGCCGCGGACGAAGCCGTAGTAACCGACGATGCCGATCAGCACGCTCATCGGCGGGGCCGCTGCGGTCGATGGCTCAGATGCCACAGGCGCAAGTCGTTACTTCACGCGTGATGACGCGGTCCGAGCCTTCGACCATCATGTGCGTCGTGCACGGCATGCAGGGGTCGAAGCTGCGGATCGCGCGCAGGATGTCAATGCCCTTGAAACTTGCCGCATCGACGGCATTCGACTCGACCAGCACGGTATTGAGCACCGCCTGCTCGTAGGCGCCGGACTCGCCCCACGGCGTCTTCGGACAGGCATTGACGGTCGACGGCGTGCAGATCTGGTAGTTGGCGAGCAGGCCGTTCTCGATCACGCACCAGTGGCCCAGAAAGCCGCGCCCGGCGCCCCAGAAGCCGACGCCGATCTGGCGCCCGGTCTTCGGTACTTCGAACGGCGTATGCACGCGCGTCTCGCCGCGCTTTTGCAGGTCCATCGCGCGTACCCAGTTCTCGACCGTGACCATCAGGTTGAAGGCGATCGCATACGCGCGCGCCCGGTTGCGCTCGAACGCATTCCAGATCTTCGGGATCTTCCATTCGAGCGTCATCGCCGGCAGCTTGCCGGCCGGCACGTTGAGCTTCAGGCTGGAGCCGGTCGACTCGAAATAGTCGCTGTGCGGGATCTTCTTGGCCAGCGCGGTGATATAGACCCGCGCATAGGCGCCGGCCTCGAAGGTATGGCGGTCCCAGGTCGGCGTGGTCGACCAGCTGTAGCGCTCCTTCCAGTTCTGCACGCCAGGGCGCGGGATGGTGCTCTTGTTCCACGGATGATTCGGCGACAGCGGTGCGCCCATCGGGTCGGTCTTGAACGACTGCTCGGTCCATTGCTCGTAATACGAATGCTCGATGAACTCCTCGAGGCCGACATTGATGTCACGCAGCTTGGTCGTCACCAGCTTGCCGTCGACGACGACGCCGGGCGTCGACCAGCGCTTGTCGCCCCACTCGTTGCAGTTGGCGTAGCTGGCGTCGTAATGGTCTTCGTGGTCCCATTGGCCGAAATCGATCATCGTTGCCGGCAGCTCGCCACAATGTTGATAGTCGGAATTGCATTCGTACATGAAGTCGTAGACATCGTCCCACACGGCGACGCATTTCTTCGCGTAGTCGAAGAACGGTGTCAGCTTGATATAAAACTCGCTGAAGGTCGTCGTCGTCAGCGTCGTCGTGACACCGCCGGGGATGATCGTCTCCGGGTGCGGATATTTGCCGCCGAGCAGCACATAAGCCTCACGTGCCACCCGGGTCATTTCCAGCGCTTCCAGATATAGCTTGCCGGTCAGGGGATTGAGGTCGCTCATGATCGCGCCGATCGTGCTGTAGCCGTGCACGTCGGCGTATTTGGTCTGCGCGGTCGACGCTGCCTGCCAGACCTCGGGGTTGGTATCGCGAACCAGCGCTTCCGAAAAATCAGGGCCGGCGAGCACGAACAGGTGCAGCGGGTTGTCGTACAGGTATTCGCAGCTGAGCAGCAGGTTGCGAACCAGGATGCCCATCGGCGGCGGCTTGATGCCGATCGCCATTTCCAGTGCCAGCGCCGAGCAGGTGGCATGCACGCCGCCGCAGACGCCGCAGGCGCGCGAGCTGATGAAGGCGGCATCGCGCGGGTCGCGGCCGCGCAAAATCACTTCATAACCGCGGAACAACGTGGCCATCGAGCGGGTATCGATGACCTTGCGGTTCGGCAGATCGACCGTGCTGTGAAATGCCAGTGCACCGGCAACACGGGTCACCGGGTCGAAATCGATGTCGCGGGTCTGGCCGTTTTTCTGCGCGATTTCCTTCAGCTTGCGGTCGCGCTCCTCGAGCGATACCGATTCGTATTTGTACGGGTCGGCGACACCGGCGATCAGGTGGGCCTTTCCGTCGGCGTCGAACTCGATCGGCAGATTCTTGAAACACATGGTTCTTGTCCTTGTCTACTGCTTGCCCTGCGCAACGCGGACGATTGCCGCGAGATCGCCATTGACTGCCAACAAACCGCTCAACAGCGCAGTCAGCCCGCCATTGATGGCGCCGAGCTTGTCACCAAGCGGGCCGGTGTGATCGCGGATCGCGACCAGGCCCCCCGCAAGTTGCGCCAGGCTGCGCTTGGCGCCAGCCAGCGCGATGATGATGCCAACCAGATAAACCACCAGCACCAGCACGACGACCAGCGTGACGATCAGCGTGGCGGTCAACAGCACGGTATTCATCGCGACGCTCCCTGTGCAGCCCGTGTCGACAAGACCGATGCGATGGTTCCGGAATGCGACTTGATCTGCCCGGCCACGCCGACCATCGAACCGGCGACATCGATCGTTTCGTCGAGCGCCTTGATATTGGCCGTATGGCCGGCGATGCCGACGCCGGCGGCGAGCATTTCGTCGAGATAACGCCGGATGCCGATTGCCGCCAGCAGCGTGCGGTGCAGCAGATGGACCGCCAGCGGAACGATGACGACCAGCACCAGCAGCAGGGTGACCAGCCAGATGATTTGGACTGCGCTCATCTCATGCCTCCTGACGGGTGACGGCGTCGATGGTGCCGACCAGATGCCTGTCGACCGATGTCAGACCCGCTGCAATCTGCGACAGCCCGGCATTGACCTGCGTGACCTGCGGGCCGAGGTAGCTGGTTTCCTTTTCGATTGCCCGAAGCCCGACGCGCAGCTTGGCCAGAAAGCTGGTCGGCTTGCCGCCGATCGAATCGAGCACCGCGCGGATATGGGCCAGCGCAAATGCCAGCACGCCAAAAAAAACCAGCACCAGCAAGGCGGTCAGGATGGTCGGCAAGATCATGATCGGGCTCCAGCGTCAGTGATCGAGCATGCAATTCGGGCAACCGGGGCAGCCGTTCGCATGTTGTTCGATTGCCGCTGCCCCGGCGTCGATGCGAACCGCAGTGGCCAATATCCTGCCGGCAACCTCGTTGGTCTTGACCAGCGCCGGAATGTGCACGGTATTGTTGGCGACGCGCTGGCCAGCATCCCAGATGTTCGACACATGGCCGTTGATCGTCGCTGCCGCGCGGTGGATCAGCCACAGCAGCAGGGCGACAACGCCGCTGACGACGACGCCGAGTGCGAGCGACGTCCACCAGACGAATTGCGCCGCCTGCTCGGGTGATTGAGGAAGGGTGTCCATGGTGCGCTCCCGCCGTTCAAGCTGCTTGCCGCTGTTCGCCGGCACTCAGCGCACCGACGATTGCGCCGGCATTGGCCTCGATCGCATTGGCGCCACCGAGCAACTGGCCCGCGACATGGTTGGTCGCATTGAGCTGCCAGATCGGCTTGGTGTTGTGCTCGATCTGCTCGACCACCGACAGCGCGGTAGCCGCCAGCCCACCGATCTGTCGCGCCAGCACCAGGATGGTGATCAGCAAGGCTGCTGCAATCACCACCACCAGCCCGGCGATGCCGAGCCAGATGAACCACCAGT
Organism: Ideonella sp.; assembly: GCA_031398385.1. Taxonomy (GTDB): domain Bacteria; phylum Pseudomonadota; class Gammaproteobacteria; order Burkholderiales; family Burkholderiaceae_C; genus Ideonella_A. The sequence continues at coordinate 13,165 of JANNNE010000128.1, read as the reverse complement.
TGTAGATCTCCTGGGCTGTCATGGCTTGCTCTCCTGTTCGAGCCTGCGCTTGGCCGGCCCGATGAACCGATGCCCTTCAGCCTGCAACTCCTGCTGGCGCACCGAATTCGGTCGGAATTCGCTGCCCGCATATTGCAGCTTCTTGTAGAAGAAATTAGCCACACTGGCAAGCGGCCCGGGCATGCCGATATGGCCCCAGCCGCTGGGAACATTCTTTTTCTCGATCCAGCCTTCGGTCAGATTGCGCCGGCGCTGCGTGATGCGGCGCAGCGGACGGATGAAGCTGCCGACGGTGCGGCTCGAATAGGCCGAAATCGTCGCCCCAGGCGGTTTCTTGTAGAACGGCGCAAAGGCGTCCGGAAATCCGGGCATCGTGCAGCCGATGCAGATGCCGCCGGTATTCATGCAGCCACCGGCGTGGCCGAGTGCGCCACGCGACACGATATTGCACTGCACCACCGGGCCCCAGCAGCCCAATTCGACCAGGCATTCCGCTTCGCCATAACGGGTGGCGAACAGGCCCTCTTCGTAAAAACCGCCGCGTACGCAGCCCTGGTGCACATTGTTCTTGAACATCCATGCCGGCCGGCCGAGTTCGTCGAATTGCGGCAGCGGGCCGACGCCGGCCAGAAACATCAGCACCGAGGCCACCGTTTCGGTGAAGTTGTCGCCGACCGGCGAGCAGCCCGGCACATTGATCACCGGCAGGCCGAGCGCGCTCAGATAGTCCTTGCCGAGAAAATCCATCACCCCCATCGAGCCGGTGACGTTGCCGGCTGCGGCCGGAACGCCGCCCCAGGTTGCGCAGGTGCCGATCGCCAGCACCGCGGCGGCGCCTGGCGCCAGGTCGTGCAGCCATTGCGCAGTCGGGATCGGCTTGACGCTGCCATCGCTCTGGTGGTCGGCACCCATTGCCGACCAGTAGCCGCCATGGTCGGCGGCGATCCGTTCGTCGGCAACCGAGCCTTCGTAGATCACGACATATGGCGCGCCGAGTTTGCCTTCGCGGGCCTTGCGGTATGGCGAAATGAAGGCCTCGCCAGCGTCGACTGCCAACACCGGATGGTGCAGCACGACCACCGGCAAGCCGGGGATCGACCCGCTGACCAGTTGCTCGACGCTCGGGTTCTGTGCGCCGACGGCGGCGATCGAGCAGCCGTCACAACTCATTCCAGCCAACCAGAAGGCATGCACTTCGGTGATCGGCCCTGCCTGCAGCCCGAACGCCGGCGTATGCGCGTTGGTCAGTGCTCGTACGGTCTTGCCTTCGACGTTTTCAGCCATGTCAGCAACCTTCAGGGTGGCGCAACGACTGCAGTATCGACCTTGCCGTAACGGCAAGGTCAAGCGGAAATCAGCCGTCGGCAGCGCTTTTGTCAGCGCAGGTGCAGGCCTGCAGCAGGGCTTCGCAGACGCATTGCGGCGGCCGATTCCGATCAGTTGCCAGCAGCGCAGCATGGCGCGCCGCCAGATCGTCGCAGCGCCCTTGCAGCACGCTCAGTTCAAGTTCCTTGCGGCGCAGCCGTTCATCCATCAACGCGAGCAGCCGCTGGCGGCGAGTGGTGTGACCGTCGTCGTGCAGCAGTTCGTGCAGCTCTGGAATCGTCAGTTCAAGGTGACGCAAACCGATCACCAGCCGCGCCGTGGCAACCGCTTCGTCGTCATACAGGCGATAGGCCGATTCACTGCGCTGGGCGGGTTTGAGCAGACCGATCTGTTCGTAATAGCGCAGGGTTTTCGGCGTGGTATCGAGCAAAAGGGCCAGTTCGCCGATGCGCAGGCCCCGTCGGGAATCAGCGGTTTGCATGGGCTGCATCATCGGCGATAGATTCCACCACCTGGGGCGGGTTTAGCCGATATCCCCGTCCCGGGCAGGTCCATATACTGCAGCGTCGATTCGAGGATGCGATCATGAAAATTGCGCTGGTGGGCAAGGGCGGATCGGGCAAGACAACGCTGGCGGGCACGTTGGCTCGGGTGCTGGCCAAGCGCCGCCACCGTGTCCTGGCGATCGATGGCGACCCGAATCCGAATCTGGCGCTGACGCTGGGCATGTCGCGAGCCGATGCCGACCTGATCCGCTCGATCCCGTCGTCGCTGGTGCAAAGCGTCACCGCGCCGAGCGGCGAATCGAATCTGCGGCTGACCATGGAGCGCGACCGCGTGCTCAGTGAGTTTGCTGCCAACGCGCCCGACGGCGTCAAACTGATCGTGATGGGCAAACCGGCCGACGGCAGCGCCGGCAGTGGCTGCATGTGTGCATCGCACCGTGCGGTGCGCGGTCTGATTGCCGAGATGGGGGCAGGCGATGGCGGCGAATTTACCGTCACCGACATGGAAGCCGGTCTCGAACACCTGAAACGCGGCACCGCGCGCCATGTCGAAGCGATGTTGATCGTCGCCGAGCCGTATTACCGCTCGCTCGAGGCGGCGTCGCGCACTTTCTCGCTCGCCAACGAGCTGAAAATTCCGCACGTCTATGCGATTGCCAACAAGGTGCGCGACGCTGCCGACCGCGAGGCGATCGAAAGTTATTGCCAGCAGCATGGCATGCCGCTGCTCGGCGTGGTTCCGCTGGAAGAAGGCTTTGTCGACGCTGAACGCAATGGTGCGGCGCCGTTCGATGCCTCGGCAGGCAGCGCCGGCTTGCGCGCCATCGAGTCGCTGGCTGATCGCTTGATCGAACTCGAGTCCGCGGCAGCTACCGTCTGAGCGCTCGACCAATCATCGGCCCGCGGGGCCGCCGAGGACATTTGATGAATCTCCGAGCCTGGACCTGTGCCTTGTTGTTGGCGGTCGGCGCGCCTTTGCAGGCGCAATCCGCAGCCGCAACTTCTTCGCAGACACCGGTCAGAGGCGGCGCCGCCATCATCGCCGTACAGGCCGATCCAGGCCATTTGAATCCGGCGATTTCGACTGGATCGCATGTCCATGCGGTTGCCGATTCGATGTACAACGCGCTGGTCGAGCTCGACCGCGACCTGCGCCCGCAACCCGACCTTGCCACCAGCTGGGCCGTCAGCGAAGGTGGGACGGTCTATACGTTCAAGCTCGCGCCCAACGTCAAATGGCACGATGGCACGGCTGTTACCTCGGCCGACGTCAAGTTCACCTTCGACGAGGTGCTGCTGAAACATCACGCGCGCACCAAGGCCGGCATCGGCTCGGTGCTGGCGTCGATCGAGACGCCGGCTCCAGATGTCGTCGTCTTCAAGTTGCGCAAGCCTTATGGCGCCTTGTTGCAATTGCTCAACGTCACCGAGGCGGCGATTCTGCCGAAACACATCTATCAGGGCACCGACCCGCTGACCAATCCGGCGAATGTCAAACCGGTCGGCACCGGTCCGTTCAAGTTTGACTCGTACCGCACTGACCAGCAGATCGTGATGGTTCGCAACCCGACGTATTTCAAGCCTGGCCTGCCGTACCTGGATCGCCTGGTGTTCCGCATCATTCCCGATGCCAATGCGCAAACGGTTGCGTTGCTGGCCGGCGAGGCCGACTACCTTGGCCTGGTCAATGCCACCGATGTCGAACGCCTGCGCGCCAGGCCCGAGCTGACGATGGCGCAAACTGCGTTCGGCACCGGCGGCGGCAATTGCATCTCGACGCTGGGTTTCAACCTGGAGCGCAAGCCGTTGGCCGATTTGCGGGTGCGCCAGGCGATCGCGCTGGCGATCGACCGCGAGCAGATCCTGCGCGACGTGCAATTCGGCCTCGGCAAGGTGCCGCAGGCGCCGATCTCGTCGGGCCTGACCTGGGCCACTGCGCCGGGAACCCTGGCGAAATATTCGACACCGAATCCGAAGCTTGCAACCGAGTTGCTCGACGCTGCAGGGTTGCCGCCGGCTTCCGATGGCGTGCGGCTGACGCTCGAGATGCTGCATTTCCCGACCTTCAACCGGATCGGTGAAGTGGTTCGATTGAATCTGGCCAAGATCGGCGTCAAGGTGGTGCAGAAGCCGCTCGACCGCGCTGCCTTCATCGAAGCGGTTTTTGCGCAACGCGCCTTCGACCTGAACATCATCTCTTACTGCAACGGCGCTGATCCGGACGCCGGTGTGCGCCGAATGTATGTGTCGAACAATATCGGCAAGGTGCCGTTTTCGAATGCGTCGGCTTACCGCAATCCGGAGGTCGACAAGCTGTTCGCAATGGCCGCAGAAGCCGACAACTACGACGCGCGGGGCAGGCAGTACGCCGCGCTGCAAAAGATCGTTGCCGACGATCTGCCCTATTTCTGGCTGGTCGAAACGGTGGTGACAACGGCCTGGAATTCGCGGTCACAAGGCTGGAAGCCATGGTCCGGGCAACTGGCGGAACGGGCCTGGATCAAGCCCTGAGCGATTCGGCCCCGTGAACGCCGTCGCGTCGTCGGTTGCACGCGCGCTGGCTTCCGGGCTGCTGGCCTGGTTGGCGATACAGGCCTTGCTTTTTGCGCTGGTGCAGTCGGCGCCGGGTGGTGCGGCGGCGGCGCTGGCCGGCGATTTTGCAACCCGGGAAACGCAGGCCGCGGTCAGCCGCAGCTTTGCGCTCGATCGGCCCGCCGTCGAGCAGTTCGTCTCATTCGTGGTCAGCATGGCCCGTGGTGACTGGGGCTTTTCATTCTATTTCCGCCGACCGGTTGCCGACCTGCTGATCGAGCGCATGGCGCCCACCATGCTGCTGATGCTGGGGGCATGGTCGATATCACTGGTCGCCGGCCGGCAGATCGGTTTGTGGGCAGCCGCACATCGGCGCGGCGGCACGATTGTTGCCGCTGCCGCAACTGCCGCTTATGCGTTGCCTGTTTTCTGGGCCGGCCAGTTGTTGATGCTCGGCCCGGGGCTCGAGCTGCGTTGGTTCCCGGTCTCCGGGCTCAGCGACCCTCGACTTGAAGGTGCCAGTGCAACGGCGATGCTGATCGATATCGCCTGGCATGCGGTCTTGCCAATTGTCACGCTGGCGATTCAACAGACTGCGTTCTTCCTGACCGTTGTGCAGGCCAAGGCCAGGACCGAGTTGAACCAGCCGTACGTGCGGGCGGCGCGCGCCAGGGGCATCTCCGAGAAATCCATCGTTTTCGGCCACGTGGCGCGCAATGTCGGCCCGCAACTGGCCACCGCTGCGTTGAACCGAGTCGGCATGCTGTTCACCGGCGCCGTGCTGGTCGAGACGCTGTTTGCCTGGCCGGGGCTAGGTCGCCTGTTGTCTGCCGCCATCCTGAATCGTGATCATCCGGTGCTGATCGGGGTTTTTGGTCTGGTCGTGATGCTGGTGATCGTCAGTAGCATGGTCGCCAACGTGGTCCAGTCGTGGCTCGATCCGCGCATCGGCTCCGGCAAGGGCGGCGGTTGAACACTCGCCACGATCGTCTGCCAAGGGCCGCCAGCGCTGTCGGCTGGTTGCTGATTGGCGTTCCCGCAGCAGCCGCGCTTGTGGCCATCGCGCTTGCGCAAGAGCTGTTTCCTGCCGATCCGCGTGAGCCGGTCGCCGCGCCTTTCATAGCGCCGAACCTCAGCCACCCGCTGGGCACAGACGATTTGGGTCGCGACATGCTGGCAGCGATGTTGCACGGCGGTCAGGCCTCACTGATTTCGGGTGCCGTGGTGACGATTGGCGCCGCCGTGCTCGGCATCGGCGTGGGTGTTGCCGCCGGAATGACCGGACCCAGCGCAGATCGTCTGTTCGTGCGGCTGATGGATCTGAGCCAGATCGTGCCTCGCTTTTTTCTGGCGCTGCTGGTCAGCGCCTGGCTTGGAACGAGCTGGATTCCGCTGGCGGTGATCCTGGCGGTGACCGGTTGGGCGCCTCTGGCCAGGCTGGTTCGCGCGGAGGCCCGCTCGCTGCGCGAGGCTGGTTTTGTCGAGGCGGCGACGCTGCTCGGCGCCAGCCGTATGTCGATCGCCGTTCGCCATCTTGTTCCCAACGTATTGCCGTTCGCGTGGCCGCAGGTGCCGCTGATTTTTGCCAGCGCCTTGCTGATTGAAGCCGGGCTGAGCTTTCTCGGCGCTGGCGATCCGAGCCGGCTCAGCTGGGGCAGCTTGATCCAGACCGGACAGGTGCATGCGATGCGCGCCTGGTGGCTCGCGGTCTTTCCGGGGCTCGGCCTAGCATTGACTTCGGTCGGGCTGATGCTGCTGGCCACTCGTCGCGGCGTTGATCGGTCGGGCGAGGGGCTGTGGGCGGGTTGATCGTGGCTTTCGGTTACCAATTCGAGTAAAAACCAGGAATGTTGACATGGCAGCTGGCGCAAATCGTATTCGGCTGGGCATCCGCCAGCAGGTAAGTTGAAATCGTCAATTGATATGTCGAGCCGACTGCCCACCACTCAACTGGCCGGATCGTTATTGCGATCGGGCCTGGTCGCAGAACGCATTCGGGTGCGCGGCACCGTCCAGGGTGTCGGCTTTCGGCCTCACGTGTGGCGCGTTGCCAATCAGCTGGGAATCGTCGGTTCAGTGATCAACGACTCGCAAGGTGTATTGATCGACGCGATCGGCTCGGCGGCGCAAATGGATTCGCTGGTCAGCCTGTTGCGCGAGGAGGCGCCGCTGCTGGCGCGGATCGATGCCATCGAGCGGGTCGGTGTCGATCAGTTTTCGCTTGCGCCGTCATCGTTCGTGATCGGGCCCAGCGAATTCGGTGCGTCTGCAACTGCAGTCGCCGCCGATGCCGCAATGTGTGCCGCCTGTGTCGCCGAGATCCGCGACCCCACTGCGCGGCGCTTTCGGTATCCGCTGACCAACTGCACTCACTGCGGCCCGCGCCTGTCCATTGTCACCGGCGTTCCATATGACCGAGTGCGCACGACCATGGCCGACTGGCCGATGTGCGCCGCCTGCCGCGCCGAATATGAGAATCCTGCGGACCGACGTTTTCATGCCCAGGCGATTGCTTGCCATTGCTGCGGGCCAAGGGTCAGCCTGAAGCGGGTCGACGGCCGCGCTCTTGCGATCGACGGCCACCACGTTGGCGACGACTGCGACGCCGCAGGCAGCTTGCTGGCGCGCGGCTACGTGCTGGCGATCAAGGGCCTCGGCGGCTATCAGCTGGCCTGCGATGCGACGCAGCCTGCGGCGGTTGCGCGGCTGCGCGAACTAAAACGCCGCGAGGGCAAGCCGTTCGCGCTGATGGTCGCTTCCGTAGACGCGGTGCGCAACTGGTGCAAGGTCGATGCGACCGAGGCCGAGGCCTTGTTGTCGCCAGCGGCACCGGTCGTGCTGCTGCAACGCCGACGCGATGGTTCAGCTTCCCCAGCCATCGCCGCTGCAGTCGCTCCGGGCCTGAATACGCTCGGCTTCATGTTGCCGAACACCGGTCTGCATCATCTGCTGCTGCGGCGAATAACCTGCCCGATCGTGCTGACGAGCGGCAATTTCAGCGAGGAACCTCAAGCGATCACGCTCGACGCATTGAGCAGGCGATTTGCCGACGGCATCGATTTTGTGCTCGACCACGAACGCCCGGTTGCGCGGCGAATCGACGATTCGGTGGCAATGGTCGCCGATGGCGAGTTGCGGATCCTGCGGCGCGCACGCGGGCTGGCGCCTGAGCCGATTGCGCTGCCGGCTGGCTTTGAAGCCGCTGCGCCGGTGCTCGCGTTCGGCGGCGAACTGAAAAATACCGTCTGCCTGTTGCGCGCTGGCGAGGCGCAGCTGTCGCAGCATGTCGGTGATCTGGCCGATGCGCCGACATACATCGACTACCAGCGGGCGCTGGCCGATCTGCAGGCCTTCAATGCGCTCAAGCCGACGCTGCTCGCCTGCGACCTGCATCCCGACTATTTGTCGACAAGGCTCGCCTGCCAGCGGGCTGCGCAGCAAGCCAACCATACCATCGCCGAAGTGCTGCACCACCATGCACACATTGCAGCCTGTCTGGTCGACAACGGCTGGCGGCTTGACGCCGGCCCAGTGCTGGGCGTCGTACTCGACGGCCTCGGTTTCGGTCTCGACGAAGAGGGCCAAGGCGAACTGTGGGGCGGCGAATTTGCGATCGCCGATTACCGCAACTTCGACCGCCGCGGTACGTTTAAGCCGGTTGCGCTGCTCGGTGGCGAGGCCGCAATGCGCGAACCCTGGCGCAATACGTATGCACACCTGATGGCCGCGATCAAATGGCCAGCGTTTGCGAAAAACTATGCCGAACTCGAATTGTTCGATTTTCTGGCTGGCAAGCCGCGCGATCTGCTCGACGCCATGTTGGCGAGACGGATCAATTCGCCGCTTGCCAGTTCGTGCGGCCGCTTGTTCGATGCCGTCGCTGCGGCGGCCGGCATCTGCCGCGATCATGCGGCATACGAAGGACAGGCGGCGGTCGAATTCGAGGCAACCGTCGATCACCAGGTATTGCAGTTCGAGGACGATTCGCTTGGCTACCCGTTCGCGACCGCGCGGTCGCATGCCAGCGCACTGCCGTACATCGAACCGCTGCCGATGTGGAATGCGCTGCTCAGGGATTTGCTGCTGAAGACGCCGCTGCCGACGATTGCAGCGCGTTTTCACAAAGGCCTTGCAAAGGTGATCTGTCGCATGGTCGACCAGCTCGCCGATGCCCCTGATGGGGAGAAGCCGTTGCGCCATGTCGTATTGTCGGGCGGTGTATTCCAGAACCGGGTGGTGCTCGAGCGCGTCAGTGCCACACTGCGGGCCGGTGGTTATTCGGTGCTGACACATCACCGGGTCCCGTGCAACGATGGAGGTTTGGCACTCGGCCAGGCTGCAGTTGCCGCAGCGCGTGCGTTGCCCCCAACAAGGAGACTGTGACATGTGCCTCGGCATACCCGGCCAGATCGTCGAGATCACCCATTCCACCAACAAGCTGGCAATGGTCGAGGTGATGGGCGTTCGTCGCGAAATCAACATCGCCTGCATCGTCGACGATGCGCACCCGGTCGACGCGTGCATCGGCGACTGGGTGCTCGTACATGTCGGTTTTGCGATGAGCCGGATCGACGCCGAAGAGGCGCAACGCACGTTGGAGGTTCTGCAAATGCTCGGCGAGGCGCAGAACGAAATACTGGCCATGCGCGAAGGCGACGAGGCACTGCGGGCTTGATGCGATCCGGGACGATCCGATGCCAACTTCAAACGCCAACGCGCTCGCCGGCCTTTATCCTCACCTGGCGCAGGCCGATGCGACACCGGCAGATTTGACCGCGATGAACGCCGCGCTGCTCGAATCGGTGCGGCAGAAGGCTGCGCACAGCGTGCAGATCAAGCAGCAGTTTTTTGCCGACAACGGCTCACGCATTGTCGATGCCGCGCGGATTCTCGCCGCGTGCTACCGCCAAGGCGGCAGGCTTTTTACGATGGGCAACGGCGGGTCGAGTTGTGATGCTGCCCATTTGGCGGTCGAATTTCAGCATCCGGTTACCGCCGGCCGGCCAGCATTGCCGGCGCTCAACCTGAGCCAGGATATGGCGATGATCACCGCGGTGGCCAACGATGTCGGCTTCAGGCATGTCTACACGCGGCAGGTGCTGGCGCATCTGGGTACAAAAGATTGCCTGATCGGCATTTCGACCAGCGGCAATTCGGAGAATCTGCTGGCCGGCTTTGCGGCTGCCAAGCGCCAGGGTGCGGCGACGATAGGCTTGGCCGGTGGCGAAGGCGGCCGCATGGCGAATAGTGACGACGTTGATCTGTGTCTGGTCGTTGCGACCGACAGCATCCACCGGGTGCAGGAAACCCACGTTACGCTGTATCACATCCTGTGGGACCTGACCCACACGCTGCTTGCCGACGACCGCGGGCCGGGCAGTCGCAACGAAGGCGGCGCATGAAGTTTGTCGATGAATTCCGCGACCCGGTGCTGGCGCGAAAGCTGGTCGCACAGATCACCGAGCTCGCCGACCGCCTGGCCGATCCGCTGCCGCGTCCGCTGCAGGTGATGGAAGTGTGCGGCGGACATACCCACACGATCTTCCGCTACGGCTTGAAGGATCTGCTGCCGCCGAGCATCGAATTTGTCCATGGCCCGGGTTGCCCGGTCTGCGTGCTGCCGATGGGTCGCGTCGACGACTGCATCGCGCTGGCCGAGCAGCCGCAGATCATCCTGACCAGTTTCGGCGATGCGCTGCGGGTGCCCGGGTCGAAGAAGAGTCTGCTGCAAGCCAAGGCCGAAGGCGCCGATGTGCGCACCGTCTATTCGCCGCTCGACGCGCTGAAACTGGCGCAAAAATATCCCGATCGCGAAGTTGTCTTCTTCGGCCTTGGCTTCGAGACGACGATGCCGAGCACCGCGCTGACGGTATTGCAGGCCGAGGCGATGGGGGTGCGCAATTTCTCGCTGTTCTGCAACCACATCACGATCATCCCGACGGTCAAGGCAATCCTCGATTCACCCGACCTGCAGATCGACGGCTTTCTCGGCCCCGGCCATGTCAGCATGGTCATCGGCACCCGGCCCTACGAATTCATCGCGCAGCGCTACCGCCGGCCGCTGGTGGTCGCCGGCTTCGAGCCGCTGGATATCCTGCAATCGCTGTGGATCGTGCTGAAGCAGCTCGACCAGGGCCGTTGCGAAGTCGAAAACCAGTACGGTCGTATCGTGCCGAAGGATGGCAATTCGGTTGCGCTCGACGCAATCACCCAAGTTTTTGAGCTGCGCGAATTTTTCGAATGGCGCGGCCTCGGCTCGATCGATCATTCGGGCGTTCGAATTCGCGATGCGTATGCTGCGTTCGATGCCGAACGCAAATTCTCGATACCCAATCTGAAGATCGCCGATCCAAAATCATGCCAATGCGGCGAGGTGCTGAAGGGCGTGATCAAACCAAGCCAGTGCAAGGTATTCGGAACTTTGTGTACGCCGGACGCGCCGCTCGGTGCGCTGATGGTCTCGACCGAAGGCGCCTGCGCAGCGTATCACCAGTATTCACGCGTCGCATTGATCGGCCGCTCCGATGCGAAGCGCAACGCTGGCGCGTTGGGCTGAGGCGATGATCCGCGACAAGGCGATCACGATGGCGCATGGCGGTGGCGGCCGCGCGATGCGTGAGCTGATAGCGGGTCTGATCGTTCCGGCGTTCGACAACCCGCTGCTCGGTGCGCTCGAAGACCAGGCGCGGATCGGCTTGCCGCAGCTGGCTGAGATCGGCGATCGGCTTGCCTTCGCGACCGACAGTTTTGTCGTTTCGCCGCTTTTTTTCCCCGGCGGAGATATCGGCACGCTGGCAGTCTGCGGAACCGTCAACGACCTGGCGATGGCGGGCGCGGTGCCGCTATTTCTGTCGTGTGGTCTGATCATCGAGGAAGGCTTGCCGGTGGCCGATCTGCAGCGCGTGCTGGCCAGCATGTCGGCGCTGGCGAAACACAGCGGGGTACAGATCGTCACTGGCGATACCAAGGTCGTCAACCGTGGAGCGGCCGACCGGCTGTTCATCAATACCGCCGGTATCGGCATGGTGCCCAAGGGTGTCGAGATCAATGCGACCAGGGCCCGGCCGGGTGACGTCATCATCGTCAACGGAACGCTGGGCGACCACGGCACGGCCATTCTGGTTGCCCGCAACGAACTCGATCTGCACAGCGATATTCGCAGCGATTGCCAGCCTTTGCATTTGCTGGTCCAGGCGATGCTGAAAGCCTGCCCGGATATCCACTGTCTGCGAGACGCGACGCGCGGCGGGCTGGCCGCGGTGCTGAACGAGTTTGCCACCGATTCGAAGGTCGGCATTCGAATCGACGAGGCCGCGTTGCCGCTGAAACCCGAGGTGCGAGGCGCCTGTGAACTGCTCGGCCTCGATGTGCTGCACATGGCCAACGAAGGCAAGCTGGTCGCTGTGGTTCCGCGCCATGCAGCCGACGCAGTATTGGAGGCGATGCGGTCGCATCCGGCGGGGCCGGACGCGACGATCATCGGCGAGGTGCTCGTAGAACCCTGCGGACACGTGATCCTCAATACCCTTTTCGGTGGCGAGCGTGTGGTCGACATGCTCGTCGGTGAACAGCTTCCCCGCATCTGCTGACCTGTAGGCGACTTGCGGTGCCAAGCGGCTGGCCGAAGAAGTCCACGCTGCGCAACCCGGCCTGTTCTTCTGGATTCTCGTCCTGCAGCGGTACGGGGCCACCCGTAAGCAGATCGAGGTATTGCCGACCCTGCTGCTCGTCTTCTACGAGGCGACGGTAAGTAGCCGCAGAAAGCTGTCGGCGCTCACCCTGAGCAGCATTTGCGGGCCTACGCCCACGCCTACGGCAAGTTCGAGGAGAACGGTTTTCGTGGTTTCAGGAGCGAATCGGAACAGATGCTCATGCTGGCAGCGCTGAGTTGTGGCGCCGCGAAGGACAGAGTGAAGGTGGCAGTGACCGCTTGTCCGGCCGGGTTACCTGGGCCAGCTTGCGTGGTGGTCGTCGATCACGAATGGGTGCGAATGGCGCATGCCGTGGCCGCTGGCGTCCGTGAAATGCGAATGCCCCGGTGGCAAGTCCGCGTGTTCGTGCTCGATCACATCCGGGTCTTGAGAGGGCCAGAGTCTTGAGGTGAGCCAGACGGCCACTGCACCTGCACTGCCCAGGACCGCAAAGGCCCCGGGCATGCCATAACGAGCACCGAGCCAACCGGCCAGCGGATAAAACATCAACCAGCAGACATGCGACAGGGCAAACTGCGCGGCAAACAGCGCAGGGCGATCTTCCGGGCTCGATGATCGTCGCAACAAGCGCCCGGAGGGCGTCTGGGCGGTGGAATAACCCAAGCCAAGCACGAACCACAAGGCCATCAACGAGGTCTGCCCGACCACCAGGGTGCCCGCGTACATGCCGGCGACCATCAACCCGATGCCGCTCAACATCACGGGGCGGTCAGCCAGTTTTTCTAACAGGCGTGGCAAGGACAATGCCGCCACCATCGAGCCTGCACCGAAACTGGCCAAAGCCAGGGCCACCGCGCTCTGGGTCAGGCCAAATCCGGCCTGCACGATGACCACCGTGTTGACAAAAACCATCGAGCCCGCCGCAGCCACGGCCGCATTGATCGCCAGCAGCCCGCGCAAGCGGGGTGTGGCCAGGTAGATGCGCAGCCCGCGCGTGGTCCGGTCGTAGATGCTGCGGCGTTGCGGCGCCGGATGTGCCGGCAGGACCACCGACACCACCAGGGCTGCGGACGCCAGGAACCCCACCACCGTGCCGGCAAACAGATCGTGGAAGCCGATCACCGTCAGCAACGCAGCAGCCAACATCGG
>JANNNE010000101.1:0-21542 GCA_031398385.1 Ideonella sp. | reverse complement strand
AAAGTCCGGTCGCTGCGGAGCCAAGCTGCGCCAGCACCTCCTCGGCCGACTGGCTGTGCCACGCTTCTACTTTCGATTGTCCGGCGATGGTAGATGGCTGCGCCACACGCGGAAATCAGGGCGAGGGCAGAAATGGATTCAGCACGCGCACACCGCCGTAATCCTGCCCGTGATTCAAGTCTTCGGAATAGACCGTTGCGCAGCCCATTCGTTTCTCCGCCGCGAGGATTTGCGCATCGAAATGGGACGTTTGGAAACGCTCGCCGATTTGCACAGCCTCCAGCACGAGCGCGCCGTCCACCGCAGCCATCGGGAACGCCATCCACGTCTCCACCCAACGCCGTGCTCCCGCGCGCGTCAGCGGCGTTGGCTGGCGGGACGAGGTGCTCGCGCGGATGAACTCCGCTGCGACCTGCGCCGACCACGCCCAATCCGCCGACTGCATCAACGCGCGAGCGGCGCATGTCTTGTCCGCCTCCGCCGGATTCGTGCTCACCGCGTAGAGCAGGACGTTCGTATCCAGGAAGCAATCAGCGAGATCGGTGACCATCACCTGCAGCTCGAAAGTGCCCGCGCCGGAGATGTAGTGACACGAGATCACCTCGGGCAATTCGCGCAGCGCCTGTTCGAGCACCCGGGTCGATTCGCCGTTGTTGCGTTCGGCATCGACTCGAACAAAGGCCAGTACATCCAGCCCCAACTTGCGCCGGCTCAGCTCGGCGCGGTAACCGACGATGTAGCCCTGGGTTTCCAGCCAGCGCACGCGGCGCCAGGTGGGTGCCGCCGACAGCCCGATGCGTTGCGCCAGATCGGTGTTGCTCAAGCGAGCGTCCTGCTGCAACTCGTGCAGGATCGCCACGTCGTAGCGGTCCAGGCCTCCACCGTGCCCGGGCGCGACAGCAACCGAAGGATCGGCAACGACCTGTGTGCGTTTGACCTGCCTCGCCGTCATGGCTGACCCTCCTGCTCATTTCAATTCAGACGCCACCGCCACGATCGCGGAATTCGTGGTCGGATCCGACTCCGCTACTGGCCCGCAGTGCGCTCGGCACAAGCCAAGGGTTTCCCCCCAATTTCATCTGGCCGGCATGAACGAGTTCGAAAACATGAACTCTGAGCAAGATCATTGCCTAAAACGCAATTGTTGGCGCAAACAAGGAAAAGACTGAAACGGCTTGGGTCTTTAAACTTGCAGCACCCTCCCGGAGTCGATACCTCATGAACGCACCGCTGCCCGAAGCCGTCCGCAAGGCGCTGGAAACCGTCACGCTGGACGACAAATACAGCCTCGAACACGGCCGCGCCTTCATGAGCGGCGTGCAGGCGCTGGTGCGGTTGCCAATGTTGCAGAAGAAGCGCGATACGCTGGCCGGCCTGAATACCGGCGGCTTCATCAGCGGTTATCGCGGCTCGCCGCTCGGTGGTTACGACCAGTCGCTGTGGCAGGCCAAGAAACACCTGGCCGCACAGAATATCGTGTTCCAGCCGGGGGTCAACGAGGAGCTCGCGGCCACCGCGGTCTGGGGTTCGCAGCAACTCGATCTGTATCCGCAGAGCAAGAAGGTCGACGGCGTGTTCGGCATCTGGTACGGCAAGGGACCGGGTGTCGACCGCTGCTCGGATGTGTTCAAGCACGCCAACATGGCCGGCACCTCGAAGCACGGCGGCGTGATCGCGCTGGCGGGTGACGATCACATCGCCAAGAGCAGCACCGCCGCGCACCAGAGCGATCACATCTTCAAGGCCTGCGGCACGCCGGTGTTTTTCCCATCGAGCGTGCAGGACATCCTCGACATGGGGCTGCACGCGTTTGCCATGAGCCGCTTCGCCGGTGTCTGGTCGGGCATGAAGACGATCCAGGAGATCGTCGAATCGTCGAGCAGCGTATTCGTCGATCCGGATCGGGTCGACATCGTGTTGCCCGAGGATTTCCAGATGCCGCCCGGCGGCCTGCACATCCGCTGGCCGGATGCGCCGCTCGAGCAGGAAGCGCGGCTGATGGACCACAAGTGGTACGCGGCGCTGGCCTATGTGCGCGCCAACAAGCTGAACCACAACGTGATTGCCGGGCCAAACGACCGCTTCGGCCTGATCGCAAGCGGCAAGGCCTACAACGATACCCGCCAGGCGCTGCACGATCTGGGTCTGGACGACGACCGCTGCCGCGCGCTCGGCATCCGGCTGCACAAAGTGAATGTGGTGTGGCCGCTCGAGGCAACGATCACACGCGATTTCGCCAAAGGCCTGCAGGAAATCCTGGTGGTCGAAGAAAAACGCCAGGTGATCGAATATCAGCTGAAGGAAGAGTTGTACAACTGGCGCGCCGACGTGCGGCCCACGGTGCTCGGCAAGTTCGACGAGGCTCCGGGTGACGAATCCGGCGGCGAGTGGTCACAACCCAACCCGAGCGGCAACTGGCTGCTGCGCGCGCAGGCCGACCTGACACCGGCCCTGATCGCACGGGCCATCGCCAAGCGACTGAAGAAGCTCGGCGTCGATGCCGACGCGACCGCTTCGATCGACGCCCACATCGCCTTGCTGGACGCCAAGCAGCGCAGCCAGCAGACGCTCGAACTCTGCGGCAACGCGGCCGACGGCGAACGCACACCTTGGTTTTGCAGCGGCTGTCCGCACAACACCAGCACCAAGGTGCCCGAGGGTTCGCGCGCGGTGGCCGGCATCGGCTGCCACTACATGGCGGTCTGGATGGACCGCAGTACCGTCACCTTCAGCCAGATGGGCGGCGAAGGTGTCAGCTGGATCGGCCAGGCACCGTTCACGACCGACCAGCACATCTTCGCCAACCTCGGCGACGGCACCTACTACCACTCAGGCCTGCTCGCGGTGCGCCAAAGCATCGCGGCCGGCGTCAACATCACCTACAAGATCCTGTTCAACGATGCCGTCGCGATGACCGGCGGGCAGCCGGTCGACGGCACGATGCGGGTGCCGGAGATGACCCGCGAACTCGACGCCGAAGGCGCAAGGAAGATCGTCGTCGTGACCGACGAGCCGGAGAAATACCACGACCTGTCGTCGCGTCTGGCTGCGGGTGTCACGGTGCATCACCGCGATGAGCTCGACACGATCCAGAAGCAGCTGCGCGAGCTGCCGGGTTGCAGCGTGATCATCTACGACCAGACCTGCGCGACCGAAAAGCGGCGTCGTCGCAAGCGCGGCACGATGGTCGAGCCGAACAAGCGGGTGGTCATCAACGAGCTGGTCTGCGAAGGCTGCGGCGATTGTTCGGAACAGAGCAATTGCCTGAGCGTCGAGCCGATCGAAACCGAATTCGGCCGCAAGCGCCGCATCAACCAGAACAGCTGCAACAAGGACTACTCGTGCCTGAAGGGGTTCTGCCCGAGCTTTGTCACCGTCGAAGGTGGCCAGTTGAAATCGAGCAAGAAACCCGCTGCCGATGACGCACGGCCCGATCCGTTCAGCCTGCCCGAATTGCCCGCACCGTCGCTGCCGCTGGCCGAGAAGCCATGGGGCATCGTGGTGGCCGGCGTCGGTGGCACCGGCGTGATCACGATCGGCCAGCTGCTCGGCATGGCGGCCCACCTCGAAGGCAAGGGCATCGTCACGCAGGACGCCGCCGGGCTGGCGCAAAAAGGCGGCGCGACCTGGAGCCACATCCAGATCGCCAACCGCATCGATGCGATCCACACCACCAAGGTCGGCACCGGAGAGGCCGATCTGCTGATTGCCTGCGACCCGATCGTGGCCGCCAACAAGGCGACGCTGGCGGTGCTGCGCGAGCAGCGCAGCTACGTGGCGCTCAACAACCACAGCACGCCGACCGCCGCCTTCGTTCACAACCCGGATTGGCAATCGCCCGCGGCGCGTTGCGAGGCACTGGTGTCGGCGTCGGTCGGCAGCGGCCAGATCGGCGCGTTCGATGCCGACCGTCTGGCCGTCTCGCTGCTGGGGGATTCGCTGTATACCAACCCATTGCTTCTCGGCTTCGCCTGGCAGAAAGGGAAGCTGCCGCTGAGCCTGGCCGCGCTGATGCGCGCGATCGAGCTCAACGGCGTACAGATCGACAACAACAAGGCGGCCTTTGCTTGGGGCCGTCGGGCAGCCGTCGACCTGGCCGCGGTGCAGGCCATCGTGAACGCGCAACGCGGCACTGCCAAGGTGATCCAGATCGTGATGAAGCCGAGCCTGGATCAAGTGGTGAAGACCCGGGTCGAGTTCCTGACCGACTACCAGGACGCCGCCTATGCCGAGCAATACCGCAGCTTCGTCGACAAGGTGCGCGCCGCCGAAGGCCGGATCTCGAAAACCGAAAGCCTCAGCGAAGCCGTAGCCCGTTACCTGTTCAAGCTGATGGCCTACAAGGACGAATATGAGGTCGCCCGTCTGCACACCGATACCCGTTTCACCGAGCGCATCGCCGAGCAGTTCGAGGGCGACTACAAGCTGGTGCACCACCTGGCGCCGCCGCTGCTGGGCAAGACCGATTCGCAGGGCCAACCGGTGAAACAGGCCTTCGGACCGTGGATGCGCCGTGCCTTCGTCGTGCTGGCGAAAATGAAAGGCTTGCGCGGTGGCCCGCTCGATATCTTCGGCCGCACCGAAGAACGCCGCACCGAGCGCGCGTTGATTCAGGAATACCGCAGCACCCTCGACGAGCTGCTGAACACGCTGACGGCAGACAACCGCGCCGAAGCGGCCGAGATCGCACGCCTGCCCGAGCAGATCCGCGGCTACGGACACGTCAAGGCCAGGCATCTGGCATCCGTGCGCCCGAAATGGGCGGCGCTGATGGCGAAATGGCGCGAGCCGGGGTCGCGGCAGGCTGCCTGAGCAGCGTGGCGGGGCGCTTCAGCCGAGTGGCGTGAAGCCCCCGAATCCCGTTCGGGGTGAGGGGAATGTAAGAATGGCTCGAAGAATGCTACTCACTTCTTGATCGGCTGGCCCCAGGCTGCGGCCGAATCCTCGACCAAGCCCGACCCATACCCCATGCACGCCACCCTGCCATTGCTCGTCAAGACCGACTTTCCTGCCTTGCGCCGCGAGCGGCTGGAGACACTGCAAGTCAATCTCGGCTACAAGTGCAACCAGAGTTGCCTGCACTGCCATGTGAATGCCGGGCCGAACCGCACCGAGATGATGGACGGCGAGACCGTCGATCTGGTCATCGAGTTGCTGCAACGGCGCGCGATCCAGACCCTCGACCTGACCGGCGGCGCGCCGGAACTGAACGAGCATTTCCGGCGCCTGGTCCTGGCCGCCCGCCAGCTCGGCGTGCGGGTGATCGATCGCTGCAACCTGACGATCCTGTCGGAGTCTGGCCAGGAAACACTGGCTGAATTCCTGGCCGACAACGAGGTCGAGATCACCGCTTCGCTGCCCTGCTACACCTTCGAGCGGGTCGACCGTCAACGCGGCGACGGGGTGTTCGATCGCAGCATCGCGGCGCTGCAGCGGCTCAATGCCCTGGGCTACGCCGACCCGGACGGACTGTTGCTGCTGAACCTGGTCTACAACCCGCAAGGTGCGGCGCTACCGCCCGGGCAGGTCGAACTCGAGGCCGACTACAAGCGCGAACTGGCACAGCACTACGGCATCCACTTCAACCAGTTGTTTGCGCTGGCCAACATGCCGATCCAGCGTTTCGGCAGCACGCTGATCTCGAAGGGCGAGTTCAAGCCCTACATGCAGCTGCTGCGAGACGCTTACCGGCCCGACAACCTGGCCACGGTGATGTGCCGATCGATGGTCAGCGTCGATTGGCAGGGTCATCTTTATGACTGCGATTTCAACCAGATGCTGGCGCTGCCGATGCGCCTGGCCGGCAGCCCGCGCCCGCACCTCAACGATCTGCTCGCGCACGACACCAATGGCGGGTCGATTCGGGTTGCCGATCATTGTTACGGCTGTACCGCCGGACAGGGCAGCAGCTGTGGCGGGGCGTTGAAGGCGGCTTGATCCCGCGCGTCCGACAGTCGTTCAGTTGACGGGAATCGCGCCTGAAGGCGCTCCCACAGAACCCCGGCTCCCGCGCCCTCGACCGCCTCTCGGCCCCTCTTTTCTGTGTCTTCTGTAGGAGCGCCTTCAGGCGCGATCGGAATCGATCAACCTGCTTTGCCCCGCCGCTGCATCCAGGCCAGCAATTCGCCGACGATGCCGCGACGGAAGGCGAGCACGCAGATGACGAAGATCACGCCGATGATCACCGTGACCCAGGAGCCGACACGGTCGGCCAGGAAATTCTGCAAGCCGATGATCGTGAAGGCGCCGATTACCGGACCGGCAAAGGTGCCCATGCCGCCGAGCAGCGTCATCAGCACGACCTCGCCGGACAGCGACCAGTGTGCATCGCTGAGCGTTGCGAATCCGAGCACCACCGTCTTCAACGAACCCGCCAGACCGGCCAGCGTGGTCGACAGCACGAAGGCGAGCAGCTTGTAGCGATCGACTTCGTAGCCGAGCGAGATCGCGCGCGGTTCGTTCTCGCGGATCGCCTTCAGCACTTGACCATAGGGCGAGTGGACGACGCGGACGATGAACAGGAATACCGCAACAAAGATCGCGAGCACGAAGTAATACATCACCAGCGGCTCGTACAGGGCCAGCAGCCCGAACAGCTTGCCGCGCGGCACGCCCTGCAAGCCGTCCTCGCCCCCAGTGAATGGCGCCTGCAGCCAGATGAAGTACACCATCTGCGCCATGGCCAGCGTGACCATCGCGAAATAGATGCCCTGTCGGCGGATCGCAATCATCCCGACCAGCAGGCCCATTGCACCTGCAAAACCGGCTCCGGCGAGGATCCCGACTTCGGGTGTGAAGCCGGCGCTGCGGACCAGCCAGCCGGTGATGTAGGCGGCGGCGCCGAAAAACGCCGCATGCCCGAACGACAGGAGGCCGGTAAAACCGAGCAGCAGGTTGAAGGCGCAGGCGAAGATCGCGAAGCACAACGCCTTCATCATGAACACTGGATACAGCCCGAGGAACGGCGCGGCAAGCAGCAGCCCCAGCCCGACCAGCCAGAGCAGGCGGCCGCGGCGGGCGACGGTGGAAACGTCGGTGGCGCTCGTCATCATTGTTCCTTGCCAAACAGGCCGGCGGGCCGAATCATCAACACGATTGCCATGATCACGAATACGACGATGCTCGAGGCCTCCGGATAGAACACCTTGGTCAGGCCTTCGATGAGGCCCAGCGCCAGCCCGGTCAGGATCGAGCCGAGGATCGAGCCCATGCCACCGATCACCACCACCGCGAATACGATGATGATCAGGTTGCTGCCCATCAGCGGCGTCACCTGGATCACCGGCGCGGCCAGCACGCCGGCCATCGCGGCCAGCCCGGCGCCCGCACCGTAAGTCAGCATCACCATCAGCGGCACATTGATGCCGAAAGCCTGTACCAGCGCCGGGTTCTCGGTGCTGGCTCGCAGATAGGCGCCCAGGCGGGTGCGCTCGATCAGGAACCAGGTGCTCAGGCAGATGGCCAGCGAGGCGAAGACGATCCAGCCACGGTAGTTGGGCAGGATCATGAAACCGAGGTCGGTGGCGCCGCGCAACAGCTCGGGTACCGGATAACTCTGGCCCGATACGCCGAATTGGTCGCGGAACACGCCCTCGGCGATCAACGCCAGGCCGAAGGTCAGCAGCAGGCCGTAGATCGGGTCGATCTTGTACAGGTGCTTGAGCATCGTGCGCTCGATCAGCACCCCGAGCGCCCCGACCACCAGCGGCGCGACCACCAGTGAAACCCAGTAGTTGATGCCGAACTTGTCCATGCCGATCCACGCCACATAGGCGCCGATCATGTAAAGCGCACCGTGGGCAAAATTGACGATGCCCAGCAGGCCGAAGATCACGGCCAGGCCCAGGCTCAGCATCGCGTAGAACGAGCCATTGACCAGCCCGAGCAGCAACTGCCCGAGGAAGGCCTGGATGGGTATGCCGAAGATGTCCATGGCGGAGGTCGTGAAAGATCGCGGTGCGGCGGTCGCCGGGTCAGCTGGGGTATCGAACGGGTCGGGCGCCGTGCAGGTGCTCAGCGCCGCCAGCGGGGAGTCGACACGGACCGCGGCCGGCCGGTGATTCGCCGGGCCGCGGGCGGTGCGTCAGCCGTGCCTCATTTCCAGAGCGGGCACTTCGATTCGGCCTTGGTGGTCCAGGCCGCATCGCCTTTCATGGTTGCCGAGATCTTGTAGTAGTCCCACGGCTCGGTCGACTCCGCCGGGGTCTTGACCTGCATCAGGTACATGTCGTGCACCATGCGGCCGTCCTCGCGGATGTAGCCGCCGGTGGCGAAGATGTCATTGATCTTGGTCTTGCGCATCTGCGCCAGCACCTTGTCGCCATCGTCGCTGCCGGTCGCCTTGACCGCGGTCAGGTATTGCAGCGCCGCCGAATAGTCGCCGGCCTGGATCGACGAGGGCATGCGCTTGATCTTCTCGAAGAAGGTGCGGCTCCAGGCACGGGTTTCGGCGTCCCGGTTCCAGTACCAGCTGTCGGTCAGGTACATGTTCTGCGTCGCCTTGAGCCCGAGCGAGTGGATGTCGTTGATGAACATCAGCAGGCCGGCCAGCTTCATCGTCTTGGTGACGCCGAATTCGTTGGCGGCCTTGATCGCGTTGACGGTGTCGCCACCGGCATTGGCCAGACCGAGAATCTGCGCCTTGCTCGATTGCGCCTGCAACATGAACGACGAAAAATCGCTGGCCGACAACGGATGCTTGACCGAGCCGACGATGGTGCCCCCGGCGGCGGAAACGATGGCCGACGTGTCCTTCTGAAGCTGTTCACCGAACGCATAGTCGGCAGTCAGGAAATACCAGCTCTTGCCGCCACCCTTGACGACCGCGTTGCCGGTGCCCTTGGACAGCGCAACCGTGTCGTAGGCCCAGTGAACCGTATACGGGGAGCACTGGTCGTTGGTCAGCGCTGAAGTGGCGGCGCCGACCGAGATGAACGGCTTCTTCTTCTGCGCGGCGATTTTCGCCATCGCGAGGTTGGTACCCGAACTGGTGCCGCCGATCAGCATGTCCATGCCTTCGGTATCGAACCACTCGCGCGCCTTGGTGGCGGCGATGTCGGCCTTGTTCTGGTGGTCGGCGACCAGCAACTCGATCTTCTTGCCGTTGATGTTGCCACCCATCGCGGCAATCGCCATCCGGATCGCCTCGGCGCCGGCCGGGCCGTCGATGTCGGCATACAGACCCGACATGTCGGTGATGAAGCCGATCTTGATCACGTCACCCGAGATCTGCGCCTGGGCAGGAGCGGTTGCGAGCAGCGCGGCAGTCAATGCGGCGCCGCAGGCGACGCTGATTGGATTGAGTTTCATGGGTTCTCCTGGATAAAGAAACTGGACTCTCGTCCGGCGGAAATGGCGCTCAGACGCCGAGGGCTTCATGCAACTGCTCGAGACGATCGGGCAGCTGCGCTTGGGTAAATTCCTGCTGCATGACACCATGCTCCATCACGAAGAAGCGGTCTGCCAGCTTGGCTGCAAAACGGAAGTTCTGTTCGACCATCACGATCGTGTAGCCCTTCTCGCGCAGCATCACGACCATCTCCGACAGCTTTTGCACGATCACCGGCGCCAGCCCTTCGGATATCTCGTCGAGCAGCAACAGCCGGGCGCCGGTGCGCAGGATGCGCGCAACCGCCAGCATCTGCTGCTCACCCCCGGACAGCCGGGTGCCCTGGCTGTTGCGCCGCTCGGCGAGGTTCGGAAACATCGCATAGATTTCATCGATGCTCATCCCGCCCTTGGCCAACTCGGGCGGCAACATCAGGTTTTCCTCGGCGCTCAGGCTGGAGAAGATGCCGCGCTCCTCCGGGCAGTAGCCGATGCCCAGCCGTGCGATCCGGTGTGACGCCATCGCGATGGTCTCGGTGCCATGCACCTTGATCGACCCCGTGCGGGTTCCGATCAGACCCATGATCGCGCGCATCGTGCTGGTCCGGCCAGCGCCGTTGCGGCCGAGCAGGGTCACGACCTCGCCTTCGTTGACATCGAAATTCACGCCATGCAGCACATGCGACTCGCCGTACCAGCCCTGCAGGTCGCGCACTTCCAGATAAGGTCGGGCCATCAGTGCGCCCCCACCAATTCGGTTTCCGAGCTGCCCATGTAGGCCTCGACCACCGCCGGGTCCTTGGACACCGTCTCATAAGGCCCTTCGGCCAGCGTCGCACCGCGCTGCAGAACGGTGATGGTGTCGGCGATGCTCGAGACCACACTCATGTTGTGCTCGACCATCAGGACGGTCCGGTTGGCCGCGACCTGCTTGATCAAGCGACGGATGCGGTCGACGTCTTCCAGCCCCATGCCCTGCGTGGGCTCGTCGAGCAGCATCAGCTCGGGCTCCATCGCCAGCGTGGTCGCGATCTCCAGCGAGCGTTTGCGGCCATAGCTCAGGTCGGCCGTCAGCGTAGGGGCATCTTCCGCGAGGTCGACCGAACGCAACAACTCGAGCGCCCGGGCATCGAGCTTGTTCAGGCTGCTTTCGGGCCGCCAGAAATGAAACGAGGTACCCAGCTTGCGCTGCAACGCGACCCGCACATTCTCGAGCACGGTCAGGTGCGGGAAGACGGCCGAGATCTGGAACGACCGGATGATGCCGCGCCGCGCGATGTGGGCCGGCGTTTCGCCGGTGATATCGATGCCGTTGAACAGGATGACACCACTGGTCGGTCGCAGGAATTTGGTCAGCAGGTTGAAGCAGGTCGTCTTGCCCGCGCCGTTCGGTCCGATCAGCGCATGGATGGTCCCGCGCCGGACCTTCAGGTCGACCTGATCAACCGCGACGAAGCCCTTGAACTCCTTCGTCAACTTGCGGGTTTCGAGAATGATGTCTGAGCTCATGAAGCCTTTCTGACAATCAGGGGGGTTGGTGCCGATCCCATCGGTGTGCGCATCACAGCGGTTTCCTGGCAGCGGCCGACGGTACCCGCAGCCCGAGCCGCTGCGACAGCGCAGCCGCCACCCGCTGCACGGTATCGGTCTGCCGGGCCAGCGTCTGCTCGTCCAGCGCGGCCTTCTGCATGCAGATGCCGACACCGGCCACCACCGCTGAAGTCGTATCGAACACCGGCGCACCGATGCAGAACACGCCCGCCCGAACGCCTTCGTCGTCGACGCTGTAGCCACGCTCGCGGGTCGATGCGAGTTCGACCGCGAGTTGTTCAACCGTGGGCGGCCGACCGGTGGTGACCGGCGCGGCGGGGCTCGCCAATTCGTAGAGCGCCCGCACCGCCTTTTCCGGCAGATGGGCCAGCATCGCGCGCCCCGATGCCGCCAGGTTGGCAGGCAAGCGCATGCCGACCCGAAACGCCAGGCCGAGCGGGCGCGAGCCGGCGCGCGCGGCCAGGTAGACCACGTCGCTGCCGTTCAGCACCGACAGGATCATGGTTTCCTCGGGCGACACACCCATGTCGTCCCACACGGCGTTGAAGGCCTGCCCGACATCGGTTCCAGAGACGAAGGAGTCGGCCAGCGGCATCACAGCCGGGCCGAGGAAAAAGCCCGCCTCGCCTTCACGGCGCAGGTAGCCGAGCCCGAGCAGCGTGTGGCAGATTGCGTGCACGCTGCTCTTCGGCAACTCGAGGTGCCCGGCCAGCCGGGCCAGCGTCATCGGAATACGTTTCTGGGCCAACAGGTCGAGCACCGCCACCGCGCGGGTCACCGACGGCACGACCGCACCCGCAGGACGCGCGGCGCCAGGCGTCGATTCCCGCGCGGGCATTGCGCGGCTGGTGGCATTGACGTGATCGATCAAGTGGAATTGGCGACGACGAGGGTTGGGAGCCAGGACACTCTGAAGTGAACCGACAAGCCATTAAGTTCAGCGAACGGAATTCAATTCAGAATACTGAACAAAGTTTAGGGCCGGCAATACCCTCCATGACTACGGATACCCCGTATCAAGGGTAAACACCAGGAACGACAGCCCAATTCGGCGGCTCGATCTCCGCAGATCTTGTCGGTGGACAATCAGCGGATGGCCAAGACACCGAAAGAACAAATCCCCAGCGCCGGGAACCAGACCTCGCGCGACCTCAGCGACGCCGAGTTTGCCGAACTGGACGAGTTGCTGGCCGCCACGCCCGAACCGCTGGAGCCACTCGATGTCGTGATGCTCGACGGCTTCCTGTGCGGCGTGCTGGTGCAACCGGTGCTGATTGAATCCGCCCGATGGCTGCCGGCCGTGTTCGACTTCGACAGCCGGCCGCTGCCCGACGATTGTGACCCCGCCTGGCTTGAGCGGTGCACCGACCTCGTGACCCGGCGCCATGCGGCCTTGAACCGGTCGATGGTCGAAGACGGCTGGTTCGATCCCCTGGTGCTGGAGCCCGACGACGAGGCGGCGGCCGAGGAATCGACAGCCGGATCATCCGCGCACGGCGACAACCTCGCCGCCACGCCCAGCCCGGTTTCGCAGGCCCTGATGCCCTGGGTCGCCGGATTCCATCATGCGACGGCCAGCTTTCCCGCGCTGCTCGATCTGCCCGACGACGCGGTGGCGGTGGCGGTCGCCCGGCTGTTCCGGCATCTGCCGCCCCAGACCGACGAAGAGCGCGAAGTGGTGGCCACGCTCGATCGGGAATTCCCGCTCGCCACGCTGGAGGACGCGATCGAGGAACTGGTCGTCACCGTGGCCGATCTGTCGGACCTGACGCGCGACGCGCGTTATCACGTCGACACCGTTCAGCGCGACGGTCCCAAGCTGGGTCGCAACGACCCCTGCCATTGCGGAAGCGGCAAGAAATTCAAGCAGTGCCACGGCAAATGATTCGCCTGTTCGGCCACTGCGGCGCTGCCAGTCCGGCAGGGTCGTGATGCGAATCCAGTTGTTGTCTGACCTGCACCTGGAGACCGAGCAATTTCGGCCTGAACCGGCCGCGGGCGCCGAACTGCTGGTGCTCGGCGGCGACATCTGCAGCCGCTGGGAAGGCTTCGCGCTGTTCAAGGACTGGCCGGTGCCGGTTATCGCGATTGCAGGCAACCATGAATTCGACCAGCGCGAGATCGACGACGCTCTGCCGGCCTTGCGCCTTCACTGCGATGGCCTGGGGATTCGCCTGATCGAGCGCGAATCGCTCATAGTCGAAGACCGTTCCGGTCGGCGCGTGCGCTTCGTCGGCAGCGTGCGCTGGAGCGACTTCGATCTGTTCGGTGCGGCCGATCGCGAGCGGGCGGTCCGCGCTGCCACCTACTATGTCCGGATCATGCAGGCGACCCGCGGCGGGCAGATCTTCGATGCCATCGCGGTCCGCGACGAAGCCCTGGCCTGCCGCCACTGGCTGGAAAATGAGCTCGCCCGACAACCCGGGCAGGCGAATGGTCAGTGGGACCGCACGGTCGTGATCACACACTACGCCCCCAGCCTGCGCAGCGCCGACCCGCGCTACGGCAGCCAACCGGGGACGGCCAGCTTTTGCAACGCCGACGACGACCTGCTGCCGGCGGCCGACCTGTGGATTCACGGCCACCTGCACTGCCGCCATGACTATCTGGTCGAACATCGACACGGCCAGACGCGGGTGGTCTGCAATGCCCGCGGGCATTCGCACCGCGCGGAAACCGAAGGCTACGACGGGCAGTTCACCATCGAGGTCTGAGCCAGGGTGCAGCCGGCGCCAGATCAGTGGGCCGCGCGCGTATCGCCGACGGCACGACGCACGGTCAACCAGCTGACGTCATCGTTCGATACCTTGCGCTGACGCAAACTCCGGCCCGGGCAACCGTGTCAAACTCAAGCTCTGACTTTGCAGGAGACAACCATGAAGATCCTGATCGCTGTCGACGGCAGCGTCTACACGAAACACATGCTGGCCTATATCGCGGCCCACGACGAATTTCTGGGCACCGGACACCAATACACCGTCTTGAACGTGTCGGCCGCGTTGCCGCCGCGCGCCACGGCCATCTTCGACCGCGAGACGCTGAAGAACTACCACGATGACGAATGTGAACGGGTCTTCAAGCCGATCCGCACCTTCTTCAAGAAGCAGGGCATCGACGCCGAGTTCCTGACTAAGATCGGGACGGCGGGCGACGTGATCGCGCGCACCGCAGACAGCGGCAAATACGATCTGCTGATCATGGGTTCACACGGCCACAGCGCACTGGGCAATCTGGTGATGGGTTCGGTGACCAACCGGGTGATTGCCCACTGCAAGACACCGGTCCTGCTGGTGCGCTGACGCTCGCCAAGCCGCACCCAGATCGCCTCCGAGGAGGTGATCTGCGGTCCGGTCAAGCTTTCGACGGCGCTGTGCGCCGTGGCGGCATCAGTGGCTGCCGAGCCCGTCGAAACAACTGCGCAGCAACATCGTGGTGATCTGCTCGTCGTCGTACTGGCCACCGGCCTTCAGCAGGCCCAGCACCGGATCACAGGCGCGCGCGAACAAGGTATAGAGAATCACCTCGCCGGGCAGCGACTTGTCAAGCGAGCCTGCGGCCTGCGCTTCCTCGATCCAGCTGCCGAGTCTTTCGCTGACTTCCATCAGACGATCGATGTAGACCTTGTTGCCGATCAGCGCCGAGCGCAGGCTTGAATTCTGCGCGGGCAGTGACGGCATTTCACCGGCCAGCTGCACCTGCATCGTCCAGCGGGCGATCGCCTTCAGACGATTCACGGCACGCCCAGGTGCCGGCTCGGGCGTCTCGACCTGAAGTTTTTCGATGAATCCAAGCGCCCGATCCAGTACCCGGATCATCGCTGCAGCCGCCAGTTCTTCCTTCGACGCGAAATGCTTGTACAGGCTGGCCTTGGCCACGCCGACGTCCGCGGCCACCTCGTCGACCGTCATCGCATCGAATCCCTTTTCAGCCAACAGGCGGTTGACCGACGAGACGATGGCGTCCTCGCGAACTTGAAGGATCTGCTGGCGAAAGGAATTCTTAACCATTCCGCGATTGTAGAAGCACAACGACCGCGGAGATACCCTTAAGTCACATCGAAAACCAGACAGTCGTGGACGGGGCCGAGATCCAACCGTGGGACAGGCCGACAACGCGGCGGCGTGAGTCAGCCGGGACGGTAGGGGGAGCGCTGGTCGGTACCCAGCGGCATCACACCGCCGCCCCCCGCGACGATCGATGTCTTGTCGACGGCAAAGCTCAACAGAGGCGGCAACATCGAGTCGAGACTGGCATCGAGACCGATCTCGACTCCCATGTCGGCGCGGTCGTCGACCAGTCGCGGGCGCGCGCCACGCATGCCCTTGAACCAGACCCAACCGGAGAACCACATGCTCGACTCCTCGACAACCTGGAACCGTCTCAGCACGGTCCCTTGAGCGGTTTTCGGCTGAACCCGCCCCGTCTGTAGGAGTGTCGTCACTTCACCACGGCGCTGATGTGACGATTTGCAATCTAAGCGAAGCCGCGTTGCACCGCAGCAACGCTCAAGCGAGCTTCAGCTCGCGGTCGGCATCACGAACCCGCACTCGCCGATGAAATGGCCGATTTCGGTGGTGGCGGTGAAGTCTTCGGGTGCGCCACCCGGCCGCACCCGGCCAGGCCCGCGCTGCCCCGCACGGCATCAGAACAAGGCGCGCTCGATCTCCGAAAAACTGCTGGCGATCTGCGTGATCTCGACGGGCTTGCCGAGCTGGCGCTCGATCTGGGCGCGCGAGATCACGCCCCGGATGCGACGCGGGGTCTTGGCGCCGGGCTTTTCGACCACCAGCAGGTGATTGCGGCCAAAACGTTTCAGCGTGGCGACCAGGTTGCCGACGGTTGCGGACTGCATATCGCCCATGTCGATGGCATCGAGCAGGTGCAGCGGCGTCATCACATCGCCGACCGTCAGTTCGTCGTGATGCAACTGACGTTCATTGACCAGCCGCATCGGGCGGTCACCGTTGACATCGGTGCTGGTGATCAGGCCTTCGATCGACGGCATGTCAGTGACCACGAACAACATCCGCACACCCTGATGGATCATCATCTGTTCGGCTTGGCGCAGGCCGGTCGACGGACCGGTGGTTGCCGCCCGCACCTTGGTCAGGTCGGTCATGACCGTGACCGCGGGTGAATCCTCGGTCACGGTCGCCACGGCCTGGGGCAGGATCTGCGCCACCGCAAAGTTCCCGTCCAGGCGAAAGGTATCGATGGGAGCTTCCGGGTTCACGATGGGTCTCCTTTTCATGGTGAAGTCCGGATGCCGCTTGCCACCCGGAATGTTTCAAAACCTTACGCCGATTCGGCAGGTTTGAACAGCCGGGCCGCGATGTCCATGCCGCGAAGCGACAATTGCGGCGCATGCGCATCGACGAAATCCGCCACCAGTTGGCAGCGGCAGGCGCCAAACCACCTCATGTGGCGCGGATTCTGCGGCTGTGGGCCATGGCCTTGCCGCAATACTCGGGCAAGCGCCGGCCGGAGGACTTTCTGCCGGCCACGGTGCGCGCCGCCCTGCCCGCGCTGACCGATCGACTTCAGGCGCTGGCGACGCTGCATGCCCAGTATCCGGACGATGACGGCTCGTCCCGCTTGCTGGTGCGGACCGCACAAGGCGAGTTGATCGAAAGCGTGCTGCTGCCGCGCGACGGCCTGTGTGTATCGACCCAGATCGGCTGCGCGGTCGGCTGCGTATTCTGCATGACCGGGCGCAGCGGCCTGCTGCGCCAGTTGGGCAGTGCCGAGATCGTGGCGCAGGTGGCGCTGGCGCGCACGCTGCGGCCGGTCCGCAAGGTCGTCTTCATGGGCATGGGCGAGCCGGCACACAACCTGGAAAACGTCGCGGCTGCGATTCAGCTGCTCGGTACGGCCGGGGGCATCGGTCACAAGAACCTCGTGTTCTCGACGGTCGGCGATGCACGGGCCTTCGAGTGGCTACTCGGTCTGGCGGCCGATCAGGTCCGGCCGGCGCTGGCGCTGTCGCTGCACACGACCGATGCCGATCTGCGGGCTCGCCTGCTGCCGCGCGCGCCGCGGCTGGACATCGGCGCGATGGTCGAGATGGCCGAGCGTTATGCACGCGCCACCGGTTACCCGACCCAGTACCAGTGGACACTGCTCGACGGCATCAACGACGGTGCGGCTGAAATCGACGGCATCGCCGAACTGCTTGGCGGCCGATACGCGATCCTGAATCTGATTCCGTACAACCGCGTGCCCGATCTGCCGTGGCGCCGACCCGACTGGGCGCGATGCGAAGCGATGGCGCGGCGCCTGCACAGCCGCGGCATCCTGACCACACTGCGCCAGTCTGCCGGGCAGGATGTCGACGGCGGATGCGGCCAGCTCCGCGCGCGTGCCCTCGACATGCCAGCGGGCAAACCGGTCACGGTCCTGCCTCCGCGATCGGTCCGTTTGCAGCGGGACACACCCTCGGGCATCAACCCGCGGCCCGACATCCAGCCCGAAGGAGTTCGCCTTGCCTAGATCCGCCGTCACCATCGCCAGCCTGCATGAAAACCAGCACGGCACACTGCCGGGCCTGTTCGGTCTGACCATCACCGAGCTGGCCGAGGGCCGTTTGCAGGCCGAGATCGAACTGCAGGACTGGATGCGCGCGCCGAACGGTTTCCTGCATGCCGCCAGCGTCATCGCGCTGGCCGACAGCTGCGCCGGCTACGCCTGTCGGGCACACCTCCCGGAAGGCGCCAAGGGCTTCACAACGATCGAGTTGAAGAGCAACTTTCTCGGCACCGCACGCAGCGGCGTGATCCGCTGCGTCGCCGAGGCCGAGCACCTCGGCCGCACCACGCAGGTCTGGTCGGCCGTGGTCTATGCACCGGCCGATCAGGGCGGCAAGAAGATGGCCTTGTTTCGCTGCACACAGATGGTGTTGTGGTGAATCACCCGACAACTCGGCACGCGCCGCCCGCAACTGCCCTCGACGAGGGCGAACTCGAGCAGTTGCAGACGCTGCTCGACAGCGTGCCGGCGCCGCTGGAAGCGCTGGATGTCAGCATGCTCGACGGCTTCCTGTGCGGGGTGCTGGTACAGCCCGCCCGCATTGCCGAAGCCCGCTGGCTGCCGCTGGTGACGGACATCGAACAGGGTGCCGCGTTGCCGAAAGGCTTCGACACCGGGCCACTGCATGCATTGATCCGGCGCCGCCATGTCGAACTCGATTCGGCGATCGGCCGCCGGCAGTGGTTCGATCCGTGGGTGTTCGAGCTCGACATCGAAAGCGATCCGGATCCGGCCGCCGACATCGACGACGCGCCGCCCGAGGTCGATGCGGTATATCCCTGGGTGGCCGGTTTCGTCACCGCGCTCGACCACTTTCCGGCTCTGATGGAACGCGCCGGCCCCGCGCTCGACGAGGCGCTGGTGCTGTTGTATCGACACCTCGATCCGGATGATCTCGAAGACGCCAACGACATGTTGCTGGCGATCGAGGCGCTGGAGCCGCCGGCCAGCCTCGAAGTCGCCGTCGAGGAACTGGTGCGCGCCACCCTGCTTCTGGCCGACATCACCCGGCCGGTGGCCAGGCCGTCCGCAAAACGGCCGCCCTCCCGACCCGGCTCGAAATTGCGCCGGCCTTCCCAGCGACGTTGATCGGGCGCTACCCCGGCTACGCAGCCGGCGCAAAACACCGCTGCGCATGCAGGCCCAGGCCGGTCACGACGCTGGCGAAGCGGTCTCCGCTGACCACGCGCGCGTTCGGGAATGCCGCCGAGATGCGCTGAGCCAGCAGCCGCAGCCCGGTCGACCCTCCGGTGAAGAACAGGCTGGTGATGCGATCCGGCGCAAGCCCCGCCTGGGCCGCGGTCTCGCACGCGGCAGCGACGATCGAATCGAAATCGGCGTCGATGGCCTGCGCCGACTGCGGCTCGGTCAGCTCGACCGCAAGTCGGTTCTCGACCAGACCGAGGTCGATGTGTGTTCGCCCGCCTTCCGCAACATCGATCTTGGCCTGCTCGGCGCGTGCCGCGAGGTCGTGGCCGAGCCGATCTTCGACCACGGTCAGCAGCCGCTGATGGTGGCGCAGATCGGCATAGAAGCGGCGCATGCTGCGCAATTCGGCAACCCGCTGCGGGCTGTAGACGGTATTGATCAGGTGCCAGGTTGCCAGATCGAAATAGACGGCACTGGGGACTTCGCGCGCCGGCGCACCCGCCACGCTGGGGCCGAAGGCCCGGAAACCCAGTTCGGGCAGGATGGCCGACAGTTCGATCCGGCGGTCGAAATCAGTGCCGGCAATGTGCACGCCGTGATTCGCAAGCACATCGTCGCGGCGATCGATACGGCCTGCGCGCTGCGGCCCGACCCGCACCACCGAGAAGTCGGAAGTGCCGCCACCGATGTCGGCCACCAGCACGATTTCCTCACCGACCAACGAGCGCTCGTGTGCAAATGCCGCCGCGATCGGCTCGTACTGGAACCGCACCTCGGCGAAGCCGATCCGGCGCGCCGCTGCTTCCAGCGAAGCCTGCGCCTGGGCGTCGCGCATCGGATCGTCGTCGACGAAACGGACCGGACGTCCGAGCACCACCCGATCGATCGGCGAGCCGGTGCGTGTCTCGGCGCATCGCTTCAGGTGCAGCAGGTAGCCGGCAATCACGTCCAGGTACTTCACGCCGCGGCCTCCGCCGGCATCGGTGGTCTGGTCGACCAGTGCCGAGCCGAGGATGCTCTTCATCGAACGCATCAGCCGGCCGTCGAGACCGTCGACATAGGCCGCGATGGCGGCCCGGCCGAAGGCGCGCGGTGGCCCGTCATGCTCGGGGCCCTCGACAAAATAGAACACTGCGGTCGGCATGGTGTGGTGGCCGGCCTCCAGCTCGACCAGCGCCATCGAACCCGGGTGGTCGCGATCCGGGATGCCAATCGCCGAGTTCGACGTGCCGAAATCGATGGCGCAAAATGAGTTCGAATCCAGACTTCGTTGCATGAGACAGGTGGCCGACAGCCGGTGAACGCAGCGGGGGGCGGGATTGTAGGGGTGCGGCGCCAGCGGGCGCTGCGGGACACTTCACCATCCACATTCAGCGGGGCATCGATGAACAGCCATACGTCGTCAAGCAAGGAATTTGCCAGCGGAATTTCCGGGAGCCGCAGCGTCCCTCACCTGGCCGCCGTTTTCGTGATCGTGCTGGCCACCGCGCAACTGGCACTGCCGGCGGTGGCGGCTGATACGCCCGATCCGCAACCCGCTGCCGCCAGCCGGAATCCGCTCGGCGCAGCCCGTGAACACATCGCTGCCAAGCGCTGGCAGGCGGCGATCGACGAATTGAAGCGTGTCAATGCGCGCCGTGATGCCGACTGGAACAACCTGATGGGCTATGCGCTGCGCAAACAGCCGACCCCCGATCTGGCCGGCGCCGAGCGCCACTACGACGAAGCCCTGCGCATCAACCCCAAACACCTCGGCGCGCTCGAATACAGCGGCGAGCTCTATCTGATGAAGGGCGATCTCGCGAAGGCCGAAGCACGCCTGCAAACACTCGCCGGCGCGTGCAACAACTGCGAGGAACTGGAAGATCTGAAAAAGGCCACCGCCCGATTCAAGGCCGATGGCAATCGTTACGTTCCCAGCTACTGAACAGCAGCCAGCAGTCTCAGGTTCCGATCACGCCGCCATCGTCGCGGCGGATCACCACGGTCGCTGAGCGTGGCCGGTCGCCTGGGCGCCCACCGGGCCAGTTCGAATCCTTGCCCGGATCAGCCGGGTCTGCGCGGCCTTGCGCCGACTCGCCGGGATGCTGGACATTGATGAACATCGTCCGCCCATCAGGAGTCAGCGTGGCGCCGGTGATCTCGCAGCGGTTCGGACCGGTCAGGAAGCGGCGCACCTCGCCGCTGCGCGGGTCGCAAGCCAGCATCTGGTTGTTGCCGATGCCTCGATATTCGCCGGTGCCGATGCGCGAGGCCGAGGCATCAGTCTGGATCCACAACAGCCCGCGCTGATCGATCATCAGGCCGTCCGGGCAGGCAAACGGATCGCCGTTGATGTTGCCTTTCGCCTCGGCACGTTCGTTCGATCGATCGCCGGCCAGCAGCAGGTGATCCCAGCCGAAGCGGTCGCCGTCGAAATCGCCGTCCTCGCGCCAGCGGATGATCTGGCCCATCACATTGTTGGCGCGCGGGTTGGCCGCATCGGGATCGGGTTTGCCGGGGCGGCCGCGCTGGCTGTTGCTGGTCAGCGTGCAATAGACATCGCGCGTCTCCCGGTTGATCGCCAGCCACTCCGGCCGGTCCATCTTGGTCGCACCGAGCAGGTCGCTGGCCTGGCGGGCCTTGATCAGGACTTCGCCCTGATCGGCGAAACCATTGGCAGCAGTCAATGGTCCGTGGCCGAACAACATCGGCAACCAGCGGCCGCGCCCATCGGCGTCGAAGCGCGCCACGTAGAGGGTGCCGTGGTCGAGCAACTCGCGGTTGGCCTGCGCCGCGGAGACACCGTTGCGCGGCACGGCGATGGCACCGCGGCTGACGAAGCGGTAGATATATTCGAAAGCGGCGTCTTCGCCCGAATACACCACCGCCCGCCCGGCACGGGTCACAGCGACCCAGGCGCCTTCGTGGGCGGCACGTCCCAATGCGGTTCGCTTGACCGGAGTCGATGTCGGATCCATCGGATCGACCTCGACCACCCAGCCGAAGCG
>JANNNE010000073.1:0-1806 GCA_031398385.1 Ideonella sp. | reverse complement strand
GGTCCAGAAATAGCTGTTGGCGTGATTCATCTCGACCGTGCCGGCCCGCACAGCGTCGAAACCTTCCAGCGCCGGGATCAGTTCACCCGCTCCGAAGACCTGGATCTTGATTCGGCCGCCCGACATCGCCTCGATGCGCTTGGCCAGATCGGTCGCGCTGCCGGGCCCCTCCATGTAGAACGGCGACCCCTTGCCGTAGGCGCTGGTCATCTTCCAGTTGAAGGCGGTGGTCTGTGCGCGGGCGATCGCCGGGGCGGCCAGTGCGCCGGCCAGGCCGGCCTTCAGTGCGTTGCGACGGGTACTGCTCGGGGTCATGTCGAAGCTCCAGTGGGGTGGCTTGAATCAATAGCTTTTGTAGGGCAGGAACTTGCCCGACATCGAGATCGCGACGCGGTCGCCCATCGGGTTGGCTTCGCGCTTCAGGTCCATCTTAAAATCGATCGCCGACATGATTCCGTCGCCGAATTCCTCGTGGATCAGTTCCTTGAAGGTGGTGCCGTAGACGCTGACCAGCTCGTAGAAGCGGTAGATCAGCGGGTCGGTCGGCACCGCGGTCGGCAGGCTGCCCTTGTAGGGAACGATCATCAGCCACTTCTTCTCGTCCTCGCTGAGGCCGAAGATGCTGGCGACCACACCTGCCTGTTCGGCATTGAGCTGCATCTGGCCCAGGCAGGCAGCGGTGACCCACTCCTTGCTCAGGCCGACCTTCTCGGCGATGTCCGACCATTTCAGCCCCTGGCTGACCTTGGTGGTGATTATCTTTTCGGTGACTTCCAGACGGCTCATGCAATTCTCCTCAGCGGGACGGGTTGGACGGAACTCGGGGGTGGGGTGGTGGGCTCGTCGAGCCCGGGGCTGACTTCCAGCGGATGGGCCGGCGCGCGGCCATGCGACAGATCCTTGCTGCGCGCCACCAGAAAATCGACCAGGTGATTGCGGATCCGGTAGTACTGCGGATCGTGGTGCAGGCTGGCGCGTTGGCGGTTGCGCGACATCGTGTTGCGCACGATTTCGGCGACCCGCGCCTGCGGGCCGTTGCTCATCAGCAGGATGCGGTCGGCGAGCAGTATCGCCTCGTCCACATCGTGCGTGATCATGAACACGGTCTGGTGCGTCTCGGCGCAGATGCGCAACAGCTCGTCCTGGATCGTGCCGCGGGTCAGCGCGTCGAGTGCGCCGAACGGTTCGTCGAGCAGCAGCATGCGCGGCTGAATCGCGAAGGCGCGCGCGATGCCCACGCGTTGCTTCATGCCGCCCGACAGCGCCGACGGCTTCTTGTCGATCGCCGACGACAGGCCGACCATCGCGACATAGCGCTCGACATGTTCGTCGACCTGATTCGACGACCAGTCCGGCCACTTGCTGCGCACCGCGAACGCGATGTTGCGGCGCACCGTCAGCCACGGCATCAGCGCATGGCCCTGGAACACCACGCCGCGTTCCAGGCTCGGCCCGGCGACCTCGCGGTTGTCCATGAACACATGCCCGCTGCTGGCCGATTCGAGCCCGGCCAGCACGTTCAGGATCGTCGTCTTGCCGCAGCCGCTGTGGCCGATGATGCAGACGAATTCGCCTTGTTCGATGCCGAAGTTGATGCTGTCGAAGACCGGTTCTGTCGTGCCTGGAAAGGCCTTGACCAGCCCCTCGACCTTCAGGAAATCAGTCTGCATAGGTCACCAGCTTCTGGAGTTTGGCGAACGACAGGTCGAGTGCCATGCCGACCACGCCGATCATCAAGATCGCGAAGATCACGTTCGGCAGGCTCAGGTTGTTCCATTCGTTCCAGACGAAATAGCCGATGCCGGT
>JANNNE010000043.1:0-20669 GCA_031398385.1 Ideonella sp. | reverse complement strand
ATGGATGACGACAAGCCCCATGGCAGTTTGCGGGTGCGGACCGTCTGGATCTCAGACCTGCACCTGGGCACGCCCGGCTGCCAGGCGGGCGCGCTGCTGGACTTTCTGCGCGATACCGAATGCGAAACCCTTTATCTGGTCGGTGACATCATCGACGGCTGGCAGTTGCGCCGAAGCTGGTACTGGCCCCAGAGCCACAACGACGTGGTGCAGAAGATCCTGCGCAAGGCGCGAAAGGGCACGCGGGTCGTTTTCGTCCCCGGCAACCACGACGAGTTCGCCCGCCGTTATGTCGCGCACAACTTCGGTGGTGTGGACATCGTCGAGGACTGTGTGCACGTCACCGCCGACGGCCGACGCCTGTGGGTCACCCACGGCGATCTGTTCGACGGTGTGATTCAGTGCGCCAAGTGGCTGGCCTATGTGGGCGACGTCGCCTACGAGTTCACCCTGAAGGTCAACCGCGCCTTCAACGTGGCGCGCGCCAGGCTGGGCCTGCCCTACTGGAGCCTGTCGCGCTTTCTGAAGCTGAAGGTCAAGCGCGCCGTGAGTTATGTCAGCGACTTCGAGTCTGCGGTGGCACGCGAGGCGGCCAACCGCGGCCTGCACGGCGTGGTTTGCGGCCACATCCACCACGCGGAAATCCGTGCGATCGACGGCATCCTGTATTGCAACGATGGCGACTGGGTGGAAAGCCTGACGGCGCTGGTCGAGCATCATGACGGACGCCTGGAGATCATCGACCACAGCGCGAAGGCCGGCCCGATGCCAGCCGCCAATCCGACGCCGCGGGAAGAGCCGCTACCTTTGCCCGAGCTGGTGCTCGCGCGCCGGGCGAGCACACGTGCTGCGGTTGTGGAGCAGGACGAGGCCTTGACTGGCGTCTGAGCGTGAGTGAAGGGCTTGGGGTGGTTCTGCAGCCGCCCGATCGAGCCCGACTGATGCCGGATGATCGAGCGCGGTGGACGATCGCGGGTTTCGACTACTCGCGCCGCCTGAACGCGAACCAGACCGCCAGCACCGTGATGCTGACGACGAGAATCACGATCAGCGCGAAG
The DNA here is from genome assembly GCA_031398385.1 of Ideonella sp. Lineage (GTDB taxonomy): Bacteria > Pseudomonadota > Gammaproteobacteria > Burkholderiales > Burkholderiaceae_C > Ideonella_A. The sequence continues at coordinate 19,611 of JANNNE010000043.1, read as the reverse complement.
CCGTGCGGGTTGTCTGCCATCGGAATGCCGCCGACATTCATGCCCAGCAGACCGGCGATGATGTTGATCGGCAGCGCCAGCACGGTCACGATCGTGAGTGTGAACAGGCTTCGGTTGGTCTGCTCACCGAGCTGGGCGGCGATTTCTTCCTGCAGCAGCCTGATGCGCTCCTGCAATTCGGCCAGATCACGGATGACCAGCGTGAATTCTTCGGTCGATTGCCGCAATTCCTCGAGATCGCTCGTCGAGATCCACGCGGGAGCAACCCGCAGCAGCCGGAACAACGCACCAGGTTCGGGTGCGAGCAGGCGCTGCAGCCTGACCAGAACCCGCCGCAAACGACCGAGTTCGACCCGCTTGTTCTGCAGCCGACCCTGCAGCAGGCTGTCTTCGGTCGAATCGACCTTCACGGTGGCGTCGCGGACGATGCGCACCAGCACGTCGGCCTGGTCCTGCATCAGGTGGTTCAGGAATGCCACCGACGATTCGAAGCGGCAACCATCCTTGACATCCTGGCGCAGGCGATCGATCGAGCGCAAGGGATGAACCCGCGCGCTGATCGCCATGCGGGGGCCGACATGGACCCACAAGGTCTCGATCTGCGAGGGCTCGAAGGCAAATTCGAAGGCTACGTCGTTGATCACCGCGAACAGGCTGTCTTGCGTATCTTCGATCCGGGTCGACCGCGAGCCTTCGCGCAGGGCCTCGAAAAATTCCGGCGCGATGTCGAAATGCGCCTTGATCGCGGGTTCTGACGCGACATGGGTCAGGTTGAAGTGAAGCCAGATGAAACCCGTCGGCTCGCCGTCGGCTGGTCGTTTCAGCCAGGCGACCGCCTCCGCGAGGTCGACGACCTCACCAGCCGACCCAGGCGTGAACCGGTAGCCGCAGATCAGCCCGTCCTTGTCGGAGCCGTAATTCACCAGCATGCGCGATCCGTGTGTGATGTCCGGCCGCGGGCCGAACCCGCCTTGCTCCTGGTGCTGTGTGACGCATACATGTCGATACCTCGAGTCCCCGGGCGCAACCGATGTTTTGTGCGATCGAGCATCGCTGCTGCTGCCGCCGCCGTCGGCGAGATTGTGTCGCAGATGCCGGTCGTCACCGCACTGACACAGGCGGGGCCTAAGGTCTCGTCCATCGCGTGTCGACCGATTTCGGGCGACCGCATGCGAACATCTGATTCAGGAGTCTTCATGCCCCATCGTCCAGGTTTCCTGCCAGCCACGCGCAGGGCGCTGTTCCCGTTCTCGCTGGGCAGCTTGTCGCTGGCTGCGGGCTGGCTGCTCGCCGGTCCGGCGAGCGCTGCGGTCATGATCAGCCAAGTCTATGGCGGCGGCGGCAATTCGGGCGCCCCGTACACCAACGATTTTGTCGAGTTGCACAACAGTGGCGCTTCCGCGGTCAGCGTCGCGGGGTGGTCGATTCAATATGCCTCGTCGAGCGGATCAACCTGGGGTGGCAGTCAGCTGACGCCGCTATCCGGCTCGATTCCGGCCGGTGGCTACTACCTCGTTCAGCTGGGCGCAGGCACCGCCAGTCCGGCGCCGCTGCCGACACCGGACGCCACCGGTTCGACCGCGATGAGTGCGACCGCCGGCAAGGTCGCACTGGTCAACCATGCGGCTGCGCTGAGCGGCGCCTGCCCGATTCCCGCGGTCGGCGTGGTCGATTTCGTCGGCTACGGCAGCGCCAACTGTTCGGAGACGGCGGCCGCTCCGGCGCCGTCGAACACGCTGTCCATCATCCGCGCGAGCGTCGGCAATGGTTGCGTCGACAGCGGCAACAACAGCGCCGACTTCGCGACGCAGGCTCCGCTGCCGCGCAATGCCGCCTCGGCGCAGCAGCCGTGTCGGGGTGGTCCGGGCGGTGGTCCTGTAGTGCCGCCCCTGGCTGCACGCATCTTCGAGATCCAGGGGACCGTTGCGCAAAGCCCGTTGGCGGGCCGCAACGTGGTCACCAGCGGAGTCGTCACGCGGATCAACAACAACGGCTTCTTCATCCAGGATCTGACGGGCGATGGCAACCCGGCGACCTCCGACGGCATCTTCGTCTTCGTCAACCCGACCACTTATCCGGCGGTGGTCGTCGGCAACCTGGTCAGTGTCACCGGGTCGGTGGTCGAGTTCAACACCGGTGCCTTTCCGACGCCCGCCACGCCGACCCCGACCGTGACTGAACTGACGACGATCACCAGCGTGAGTCTGCTCGGCAACGGGTATTCGATTGCGCCGACGCCGGTCAATCTGCCGACCGCTGTCGCCGGCGAGCTCGAGCGTTACGAAGGCATGCTGGTCACGCTGAACGGCCCCTTCACGATTGCGCAGAATTTTTTCCAGGGGCGCTACGGTCAGCTGACGCTGGGCTTCAACAATCGGCTCGAGACGCCGACCAACCGCCACCGTCCGGGCTCGACACAAGCCATCGCACTGGCCGATGAGAACGCGCGCCGACGCATCATCCTGGACGATGGCAGCAGCGCGCAGAACCCGAATCCCACACCTTACCTCGCGCTGTCGACGACGCTGCCACGTGCCGGCGATCGCGTCGGCTCGATCACCGGCGTGATCGATTTCGGATTGGCAACCAACAACAACCCGGGCCTTGGCGACTACAAGATCCATCCGACCGTGGCGCCGACGTTCATGATCGCCAACCCGCGCAGCGCCGTGCCAGTACCGATCGCCGCCGACCAGCTGAAAATCGCCAGCTTCAATGTGCTGAATTTCTTCACCACCTTCACCGATGGACGGACCGCTGACGGGCTGTCCGGACAGGGCTGCACACTGGGCACCTCGATCAGCGCCGGCAACTGCCGCGGCGCCAGCAATCTGGCCGAGTTCAATCGCCAGCGGACGAAGATCGTCGAGGCGATGGTGGCCATACCCGCCGATGCGTTCGGGCTGATGGAAATCCAGAGCAACGGCAATGTCGCCGTCCAGAATCTGGTGGACGCGCTGAACGCGCGCTTGGGCAGCGGCACCTATGCCAGCACCGCGCTGCCCACTGCCACCGGGACCGACGCGATCCGCGTCGCGATCATCTACAAGCCGTCTCGCCTGAGCCCGCTCGGCGCACCGGCCAGCGATACCGATCCGGTCAACAACCGGCCCACCTTGGCGCAGACTTTTCGTCACGGCGGCGAGCGGTTCACACTGGTGGTCAATCACTTCAAGTCGAAGGGAAGCTGTCCGGCGCCGGGCGATGCAGACGCAGCCGGCAACACCGACGCGGGCGACGGCCAGGGCTGCTGGAACGCGCAACGCCTGTTGCAGGCGCAGCGGCTGCGCAGCTTCGTCGCCGGCGTACAGAACACCGCTGCCACCGATCAGGCCTTGTTGATCGGCGATTTCAATGCCTATGCGCAGGAAGACCCGGTCTACAACCTGACCAGCAGCGGCTATGTCGACCAGGTCGGCCGCTTCGATCCATCCGCCTACTCGTATGTTTTCGATGGCGGGGCCGGGCGCCTCGACCACGCGTTCTCGACCGGCGCGCTGTCGGCCAAGGTGACCGCCGCCTTTCCCTGGCACATCAATGCGGACGAGATTGCGCTGGCCGACTACAACCTCGAGTTCAAGGCACCCTTGACCACCTGTGGCGGACTGTGCCCGCCCGATCCTTATCGCGCAGATGCCTACCGTTCGTCTGATCACGACCCGATCGTCGTGGCAATCCGGCCGGGTGCAACCGCGGCCGACAAACTGCGTGTCGCACAGGACCTCGTGCGGCGCCTGGCTCCGAACCAGGTGATGGGCCCGGCGCAACAGAATGTGTTGCTTGGCTTGATCAACCTGGCGTCGATCCATCAAGGTGATCCACGCTACCGCAGCCTGGCGCTCTTGACCCTCGATGCCGCCATCTCCCGCACCGATGGCTGCGCGCTTCGCGGAGTGCCGGATTCGATTGCCCAGGGCGCTTCGGGGCTCGACTTCGTGACGCAATGCGCGGCCCAGGGCGCGGTGCTCGCCGCGCTGGAGGATGCGCGCGCCGTCTTGCGGCCCTGAGAGGCATCCGGATGCCGGAGGGTGCGCAACCTGGAGGAACGATCGTGCAGCTCGGTTCATGCGGCTGTGGGCGAGCGCACCTGATGGCACTGCGCCGCCCGCTCTGGGCGCGCCTGCTGTTTCCGTTTCGCAAGCGCTACCGCTGCCTGCTGTGCGGCGTCGACCAGCTCCAGCTGCGGTCCGGCTGAGGCCGTCGCGCCATGATCCGGATCGGGTTTTCGCGGGCCGTCCGCCTCTTAGGTCGACCGCGATTGGCGCAGGTTGTCCTTCAAGCGTTCGGGTACCCGTTCGTCGAAGCCCAGCGAGACGCGACGCACCTCCGGGCTGTCGGTCGGCGCATGGCCCACACCCAGCGCCGCCGCACGCGGCGCGTCGATGGCGACCACCGTGCCGCTGATCCGGCCGATGCCGGTGATCTCGCATTCCACAAGATGTCCCGGATCGACCGACCGCGAATGGCAGGGTGTGCCCATCAGGATCACATCGCCGGCCAGCAGCGTGATGTGGCGGGCGATGTCGGCGATCACATAGTGCGGGCCCCAGATCGTTTCGTCGCCGATGTGGGCTTCCTGCACGATCCGGCCGTCGACCCAGGTGCGCAGCGTCTGCTCGAACAGGTTGACGCCGCGCACGATGCCCGGCCCGATCGGCAGCAAGGTGTCGGCGCCCTTGACGCGCAACATCGAGCCCTGATCGGTATCGCGGAAGTCCTGCAGGCCCATGTCGAGTGCCGGGCAGAAACCGTCGATGTAATCCCAGGCCTCGTCGGGGGTCACGTTGCGGCAGGTCTTGCCGATCACGACCGCATATTCGCCTTCGTAGTTGAGGTATCTGCAATCGGCCGGCTTCAGGATCTGCCCGCCGTGGCCGTTGAGCGAGCTCGGCGGTTTGGTGAAATAGGTCGGCGTCTCGGTCGGCTTGGGTTTGTTGCGCGTCTCCATGCTGCGCGAGCTGTACGAGATGTGCACCGCGATGATCTTGCTCGGCGACACCGGTGGCAGATGGGCCAGGCCGTCGGCGTCGAGCAGGCGGCCGTCATCGAGCCGCAGCCGGCCTGCATCGGCACCGCGCTCGACGATCGTGCCCCAGAACGCGCTGCCACCGACCAGCACCCGTCGGCGCTCGATGCGCGGGCCGCACAACACCGCGGGCAGCTGCTTGAACGGAAATTCGAAGTTCATCGTGATGGTCTCTTGATGGGCAGGCCGGCAGGCGTTTCAGTCGCCGAACCAGATGTGGATGTTGCCGGTGCCCCGGGCGTTTTCGTAGGCCGACAGCGGCTCGCCCTTGGCACGACATTGCGCCCCGCCCAGCGCGCCTACCATCTGCAGGTAGTGCGCACCGAAGGCCTCCCAGGGCAGCTTGCGGTACTCGTCGTTCCAGCGCTCGAGCACGGTGTCGTGCCGGCCCTGCCTGAACAGCTCGATCACCGCCTTGTCGCTCTCGATGTTTTCGGGCCGCGAGACATTGCTTTCGTGGAAGATGCGCGGATGGTTCGGCTTCCAGTCGATGTTGTTGAAGCGGTGACTGAGCGCACCCGAGGCCAGCAGCACCACGCGAAGGCCGCTGCGCCGGATCGCCTCGACGATGGCTTCGCCCGATTTCAGATAGGCCGGCCAGTCGCAGTTCTGGCACGAGCTCGCGGTCACCACCGGGATGTCGCTGTGCTCCAGATGCAGCTGCTTGACCAGATTGATCGTGGGGTAGTGACGCCCGAGATCCGGGTGAAAGACCGCGCGGTTGTAGCCACCCATCTCGCGCGACACGGCTTCGACTTCGAGCGCCAGGCTGGGCAGGCCGCGGTAGTTGTATTGCACGCCGTGCAGATACCAGGGCATCTCGTCCGAGATGTAGCTGCCGCTGTAGCGTTGGCCGCCATCGATCAGGTGATAACCGGTGGTGAACCAGTGGGTGTCGAAGATCAGCACCGCGTCGGGCCTGGCAGCAGCGATGCGGGCTCGCAAACGGCCGTAACCGGGGATCAGGTCCGAGTCTGCACCGGCGCCTTGCAGCACGCGGAATTCCTCGCATTGCATCAGGCCCGGGTGGTGCGACACCATGGCCGCGCCGACGATGGATCCGTTCATGATGGGTTTGTCATCCTGGTTGAGTTGTTTGAAATTGGGGGCATGCGGCTCGATCTGCGGTTCGACACGCCGCGGCGTGCTGGTCTATCTTGTCAGCGCTGGCTGAAGCTGGCCTTGAACGGCTTCTTCGGCACCACGATGTCCTTGATATCGCAGAAAAACTCGAAACTCCAGTTGCCACTTTCGCGCCCGACACCGCTGCGCTTGATGCCTCCGAATGGCGCGGCCAGGTCGCGAATGCCGAAGCTGTTGATCCAGATGAACCCCGTGCGCACGCGTTCGGTAAGCGCCGTGGCGTGGGTCTGCTCGCCATAACAGACGCCGCCCAGGCCGTAATCGGTGCCGTTGGCCATGTCGATGGCTTCGTCGTCCGAGCCGAAGGTCTGCAAGGTCAGCACCGGGCCGAACACCTCGTTCTGCACGATTTCGTCGTGCTGCCTGAGGTTGCTCAGCATCGTGGGCTGGTAATACTGGGCCCCGAAGGCGTGTCTGCCGCCGCCCCACAGCAGCCGGGCGCCACCGGCCAGCGCGCGCTCGACGAATGCGGTCACGCGTTCGAGCTGGCGCGGATGGATGATCGGGCCGACTTCGGTGGCCTCTTCGCGCGGGTCACCCACCCGCAGTTGTTCAACCTGGATCTGCATCTTCGCGATGAAGGCGTCTGCGACCGCTTCATGCACCAGGAATCGGGTGCCGGCGAGGCAGACCTGACCGGCATTGCGGTACATCAGCGCACCGGTGGCGGCGGCGCTGTCGATATCGGCATCCGCGAGCACGATGAACGGGCTCTTGCCACCGAGCTCGAGGCTGCATGGCACGAGGTTGGCACCGGCAGCCTGCGCGATGATCCTGGCGGTGGGGACCGAACCGGTGAACGAAATGCGTGCGATGCGCGGATCGGCCACCAGCCTGGCGCCGGTGGTCGCGCCGGCACCTTGCACGACATTGAACACGCCGGGCGGCAGACCGGCGGCATGGGCCGCGTCGGCCAGCAGCGAGCAGGTCAGCGGGGCCCATTCGGGCGGTTTGAGGATGCAGGTGTTGCCGGCTGCCAGCGCGGGGCCCAGCTTCCAGGTCGACAACATCAGCGGCGCGTTCCACGGCGTGATGATGACCACCACACCGGCCGGATCGTGGCGAACGATGTGGTGCGCCTGCTCGGTATCGATCGGATGGTCCTGCAGCTGCAGCGCATGTTCGGCGAACCAGGCGATGTTGAGCAGGGCGCGCGGCACCACGCCATGGCGCATGCGCGACAACAACACGCCGGCATCGTTGCTTTCCAGCTGGCAGAACGGTTCGGCGCGTTTGCCGATTTCTTCGGCGAATCGGTCAAGATACGGCTTTCGCTCGGCAGCCGACAACGCACTCCACGCCGGAAATGCCTGCTGCGCCGCAACGATGGCGGCTTCGGTGTGATCGGCCGATCCTTCGCTGATGCGGCCGAGCAGGCGCTGGTCGATCGGGCTGAACAGCTCGAAGGTTTCGGCGGATGCGACACGCGCACCGTTGATGTAGTGATCGGGCGAAACGGCAACGCCCGCGACGTCGAGAACATTCATGGTCGAGCCTTTGCGGGATTGACCGCAATCGAGGTCGCGCGGGCCATCATGTGAATCGAACCGAGATCGAACCCAGAGTCCCGTAGTCGGCGTGAAACACATCACCGGCGGCGCAGGGCACCGGTCGCGTGAAGGATCCGCCGAGCACGATTTCTCTGGCGGCCAGGCCCTCGTCGTGTTCGGCCAGCTTGTTGGCCAGCCAGACCACGCCGTTGCCCGGGTGATTGAGCACCGCCGCACCCAGGCCCGACTCCTCGATCACCGCGTTCTTGTACAACAGCGCACCGGCCCAGCGCCAGTCGACCGCGTCGACCCGCGAGGGGCGTCCGCCGAGGATGATCGCGCCATTGGCCGCGTTGTCGGCGATGGTGTCGAAGACCTTGCGCGGCGCCTTGCTCTGGCGGTCGAACTGCTCTATCCGCGCATCGATCAGCTCGAGCGCCGGCACCACGTAGTCGGTCGCGTTCAGGACATCGAACAGCGTCACGCCGGGGCCTTTCAGCGGCCTTGCCAGGATGAAGGCGAATTCGACTTCGAGGCGTGGCACGATGAAGCGTGCGGCCTCGATCTCGCAGCCGTCACGCAGCAGCATGTCGTCGAGCAACATGCCGAAATCGGGTTCGGTGATCTGCGATGCCAGCTGCATGGCCCGTGAGGTCAGGCCGATCTTGTGTCCGATCATGCGGCGTCCGGACGCCAGCTTGAGCTTCATCCATTCACGTTGAACGGCATAACTGTCGGCGATCGTCAACGACGGATGGCGTTTCGAAAACTGCTCGACCTGCACCCGGGTCTGCTCGGCGGTCTGCAGTTCCCCGGCGAGCGATCGATGGAGGGCCGAATCAAGCATGGGGTCGGATCCTGTGGTGATGAGGTCTCGGCGCGTCCGCAAGTCTGGAGCGGGACAACCGCACGGATAAGCTATCGATTCTGGTCCATTCACAAGCAACGCTTGATAATCCTCGCGCTGCCGTTCGGCCTGGTGATGAAGCGGGTGATCGATCCCGAAGTGATCCGCAAGGTCTGTCGCTTGATACTGTGCGTCTGACCACCAAGACTTCGAACTCTCCTCCCGATACCCCTGTGGAAACATCGCACGCTGCGATCACCGACAGCGAGCTCATCATGCAGACGCTGGCGCAGGGGCGCAACAAGCGGGTGCGCAAGCTGATGGCGCGTCTTCATCCGGCGAAGGTCGCTGCGTTGATCGAGCGGCTCGATGACGAGGGGCGTCATGCCTTGTGGCAACAGGTTGCCGCTGAACGTGAGGCGTCGATCCTGCAGCACCTGGCTGTCGGCTTGCGGGAGCGCCTGGTCGGGCAGTCGGCCGCCGATGCCCTCAGCGAGCCGCCAGGCCCTGCGCACGACGAACCCGCGCGGCCCGCCAAACGCAAACACGCGTCCAGCCACCTGCAAGACGTCCGAGAGGCGCTGGGTGACGGGCGCCTGAAGCGGGTCGGCAAGCTGCTGCTGGTCGTGCTCTGATTCGACAACTGGACACTCGGCCTGATCCTGGGCGCTGCGATCCTGATCAACCTGTTGTGCGCCGCATTGGCCGGCCTGTCGATCCCGCTGTTGCTGCATCGTCTGGGCATCGACCCGGCGCTGGCCGGCAGCGTGATCCTGACGACGGTCACCGACGTGATGGGATTTTTCGCCTTCCTGGGTCTGGCGACGATCTGGATGATCTGACCGGTGCCGCTCAGACATGACGGTTGCGGCGGTGATCGGTGGCGTCTGGACTCCAGCAGCTTGCGTTTACGCCGTCAGCGCCTGCAGATTCAGCAGATGCGACGTCCCCAACCAGAGGGCCGGGTTGCGATGGTCAGGCAATTCATTGCCGCTGTTCGGACCCGCCCGGCTTGCGCCCCATCAACCGGTGGATGCGGTCAGGCGCGGCCAGGTTCTTCTGCGCGCAGCCCCGTACCGTCCGAGCTCTTGTCTTTCCGGATGAAACTCATCTTGCCGTTCGGCTCGATCAGTGCCCATGCCACGTCCTGCATCGACAGGATGCCGGCCAGACGCATCTCGGATTCGACCTCGCGACGGGTGATGCGGTCGCGGCGCATGTTCTTTTCGATCAGTTCACCGTTTCGAACCAGCACCAGTGCCTCGCCCTCGAGTGCGCGCTCGGCGCGCGGAAACAGGTAGGACACCCAACTGAGTGCGACGCCCCAAAATGCAAAGGTGGCGATCGCGAGGGTTGCACCGGTCAGGCTGAAGTCGGTTTGCGTGACGCCCTGCTGAATCAGGTCGCCGAGCACCACCAGGGTGACCAGTTCGAATGGTGTCATCTGCCCCAGTTCGCGCTTGCCGAGCAGACGCAGCAGCAGGAACAGCACCGCAAACATGCAGGTGGCGCGGATCACGATTTCCATCAGGGCAGCACCTTGATGCCGAGCGCCACCTCGGCCAGTGGGCGATCACCGTCCATGATCGCGATAGTCCCGCGATTGATGCCGAACAGCTTCGGATTGACCTGTTGCTGGATCTGCAGGTCGAACGACTGGCCGGCGGCGACCGGGTCGTAGCTGAAGCGGTGCCTGCCGTTCTCGGACGCCTCGCTGCTCGCAGCCGGCAAGATCGAATTGGTGGTGATCTGGCGCCACAGGGGCGCGTCGACGGCGATCACGAGTTTGGCGATGCGTTGCTTCGCCACCACGCGGATTCGCGTCTCGATCACGCTGCCGCAACGCACGATGTCGGGTACGTTCAGCTCGAAATGACCCGCCTCGTTATCGATCGAATATTGCGCATGCCGGTCGCCGGCGTAGCCGGACAGTCCCCAGGCCAGCACCGCGGCGAGGATTCCCAGCGACAGCAGACTGGCTTGCCGCCGAAACGACCGATCACCCGCGAAGTGGCGGGGCTCGATGCCTTCGGGACGGGGGGTCCCGGGGAGCGTCTGGGGTGCCATGGGCGCGAAGTATAGGTGAGCGCCGACCGGCCGTGACCAGTCTTCGACTGGTCGTCGCAGCGTCGCGTGGACGCCGTTTTCCGATCAGCGCAGGCCGAGTCCGAGGGGCATGCCGCCCTGGGTGTGTCGGCCACGGCAGTCGATCTCGCGCATGCGGCGTTCGAGATCGTAGATGTCGACCGCGTCGGCCAGATAAAGCTCGTCGCGTTCTTGTTGAGACTGGATATTCGGGATCAGGTGGCGCAGAAAGCCGAACAGCGAGGTGGGGCGTGTTGTCTTGTTTGTCATGGAGGCGATTCTAGGGTAAACCCTAGTAAAATTCCGCCGCCGCCTGATATGCCCCACGCCTGGTGGGGCCAAGGCGTCAATAGGTTTCGGTGTCGATTTCCACCTGTGTCGATGCCACGTAACGGTCACCGGTGACGGTCTGCTGGTTGATCAGCGCATCGAGTCGGGCCATCATTTCTGCGTTGATGTGCACGGCGGCTGCCGAGACGTTTTCCTGCAGGTGGTCGATCCGGGTGGTTCCGGGGATCGGCACGACATGTTCGCCACGGGCCAGCAGCCAGGCCAGCGCCAGCTGCGCCATCGAGCAATTGGCGTCGCGCGCCAGTGCCGCGTAATCTGCCAGCAGTTTCAGATTGGCCGCGTAGTTGTCGGGCTGGAAGCGTGGCATGCTCCGGCGCAGGTCTTTGGCTTCCAGTGTGGACACATCGCGCAGCTTGCCGGTCAGGAAGGCGCGCGCCAGCGGGCTGAAGGCAACAAAGGCGACGCCAAGTTCACGCGTGGCCTGCAGCGTACCGAGTTCGGCATTGCGCGTCCACAGCGAATATTCGTTCTGCAACGCGGCGATCGGGTGCACGGCGTGGGCCCGGCGCAGCGTGCCGGCCGATACCTCCGACAGCCCGATCGCGCGGATCTTGCCGTCGCGCACCAGATCGGCCAGCGCACCGACGCTGTCTTCAATCGGCACCTGCTTGTCCCAGCGATGCAGGTAATAGAGATCGATGACATCGGTGCGCAGGCGTCGCAGGCTGTCTTCGCAGGTCGCCTTCAAGGTGGCCGGGCGCCCGTCGATCACGCGTTTGCCGTCGACCGCCTGCATGCCGCATTTGCTGGCCAGCGTGAATCTGGATCGATGGGGTGCCAGGGTCTTGCCGACCAGTTCCTCGTTGGCGCCGAAGCCGTACAAGGCTGCTGTGTCGAACAGGGTGACGCCGCTGTCGAGCGCTTGCAGCAACAGTTGCTGTGCCTGCTCGGCCGGCGGCGGCGTGCCGTAGGCGTGGCTGAGGTTCATGCAGCCCAGGCCGATGGCTGAAACGGTCAGGGGTCCGATTGGTCGTTGTTTCATGGCGAATGGGGTTGGAGCATCGAGGGTGAGGCGTGTCGATGGAGCAGCTCAGGCCGGTCCCATGCCGTTGCTGCGCTTGATCTCGGCCGTTGCCGGTGAGGCCGCGAAGTCGAGGAGGGTACGAACCGCGTCGGCTTGTGCCGATGTGGACGACAACGCGCCGGAAAACGTCGTCACGATCTGGATCGTCGGTGGCAGCGGGCCGAGCACGGTGATGCCCGGCAGGTTCATCAGTTCGCTCAGTTGCTGAAACCCGAGGTCAACCTCGCCCTTGGCGACCAGCGAGCCGACCGGAATGCCCGGCGGCGCCTGCACGATCTTCGACGCGATGGTCTCGGCGATGCCCCAGCGTTCGAACAGTTTGCCCAGCGCCACGCCGCTCGGGCCGGTCGAATAGCCGAGGCTGCGCGCCGTCAGGATGGCGTGCTTGACGGCCGCCTCGGACGAGATGTCGAGCGGGCTGCTTCCCTCGCGAACGGCCACTGCGACGCCCGAGGTGACCAGGTCGACCCGGCTTCCCGCAGCCAGATGACCCGATTCGATCAGTTGATCGATCGCATCGGCGGCCAGCACCACGATGTCGAACGATTCGCCGGCCTGGACGCGCCTGGCTGCCTCGACACCGCCGACCGATTCGACGCTGATGGGCTGGTCGTGACCGCGTGCGTATTGCTCGACCAGGTCGGCCAGCAAGGGCCGGGTGGCCATCGATGAAATGATTTTGAGGGCAGCGGTCATCTGACAAGCTCGACGGTGTGTTGCGGGCGGCGCTTGCGCCCTTGTGGAGACACTGTAGCCGGTCGCCGCCGGCCAGGCCGGTCAGCAGGCTCGGGTGCCGAGGGCGCTCAGTCGCGCCGGGCGAACCAGACGCCGGATGCAATCGCGGCAGCCAAGGTGCTGCCGTAGGCCACCAGCGCGATCGCAAGCGCCCAGAATAGCCAGTGCGTCGACCCGCCGACCTGCAAGGCCAGCCAGCCGCCGCCGATCGCGATCAGCATCCGCAACAGGCCGGACAGCAGCGGCCAGGCCAGCTTGCCGGCGCCCTGCGATGCGAAATACAGCGTCAAGCCGAGTCCGAAGAAGCCGTAGGTCGGTCCGACCCGCGCCAGGTAGGCGCTGCCGGTTGCGATCATCGCCGGGTCGTCGCCGAACAGGCCGAGCCAGGCCTCCGGCCAGATCGCGGCCGACAGGCCGATCGCCTCGGTCAATACGAACGCCATCGCGCCGCCGGTCAGCGCGATGCGCAGCGCGCGTGCCTCCTGGCCGGCGCCGATGTTGGTGCCCACCAGCGCAACCAGTGGCGCGCCGAGGCCGAAGGCAAGCGGAATCAGCAGGTATTCGAGGCGGGCGGCCGTGCCATAACCGGCCACCGCCGCGGCGCCGCCGGCCGTGCCGACCAGCGCGGTGGTGAGCGCCACCGTCAGGCTGGTCTGCAAGGTGCTGACCGAACCCACGGCGCCCACGCGCAGAATGTCGGTGAACAGCGGTTTTCGAAACCGGGCGCGGCTGAATCCGACCAGGCTGCGGCCCGATGCGATGTAGGCCGCCAGCACCAGCGCCGTCAACGCGCTCGTCGCGACCACCGCATAGCCGGCGCCCGCGATGCCGAAGGCCGGCAGCGGGCCGTAACCGAAGATCAGCAGCGGCGACAGCGGAATCAGCAAGGCAACGCCGATGCAGACCGACAACGACGGCACCAGCATGTTGCCGGTACCGCGGATCACGCTGGCCAGCGCGTTCATCAGCCAGATCACCGCGGTGCCTGCGAAGACGACATTCGAATAAAGCAGCGCGGCTTCGAGGGCCGGTCCTTCGGCGCCCATCGCGCGATAGATCGGCCGGCCGAAGACCAGGAAGATGGCCGAGAACAGCGCGCCCAGCGCCAGATTGATCAGCAGCGCGTGCATCACCAGCGCCTGCGCGTCGGCCTGCCGGTTCGCACCCAGGGCGCGCGCGATCGCCGACGAAATGCCGCCGCCCATTGCGCCGGCCGACAACATCTGCATCATCATGAATCCGGGGAAGACGACCGCCATGCCGGCGAGAGCATCGGTGCCCAGGCGCGATACCCACCAGGTCTCGATCAGGCCGGTTGCTGCCTGGGCCAGCATCACCAGGATATTCGGCCAGGCCAGACGCGCCAGCGTCGGCACGATCGGGCCGCGCAGCAGCAACTGCGTGCGCGGGCTCATCGTGGCCAGCGTTTCGGCGTCGACATGGTGTTGCCGGGGCCGGTTGCGCATGCGCCCGCCATTGGGCGGGAGGCTGACGCGCGACACGGATTCCATCGTTCAGGCCGGCGTGCGAACCAGATGCGCTTCGCGGATCGGCAGGTGGATCAGCGCCGCACCGACCGCCAGCACGATGTCGACATACCAGATCCAGTTGTAGCTGCCGGTGGTCTCGAACACCTTGCCGCCCAGCCAGGCGCCGAGGAAACCGCCGATCTGATGGGTCAGCATCACGATGCCGAACAGCGTGGCCATGTTCTTGACGCCGAAGAATTTGGCAACCAGACCGGCGGTCGGGGGCACGGTCGACAGGAAGGTCAGGCCCATCACGGCGGCAAAGATCAGCACCACGACCCCGGTCTTGGGCGCCAGCAGGAAGATCAGCACCGCCAAGCCGCGAACCGCATAGACCATCGACAGCAGCGATTTCATGCGCCAGCGGCCGACCGCCCAGCCCATCGCCACGCTGCCGATGATGTTGAACAGCCCCAGCATCGCCAGCGCCCAGGCGCCGTATTGCAGCGGCAATCCACATGAGGCGATCACACCGGGCAGGTGGGTGGCGAGGAAGGCGACATGGAAGCCGCAGACGAAGAAGCCGCCGGCCAGCAACAGGTAGCTCGGGTGGTGCAAGGCCTCGCGGATCGCGGCCATCGTGCCGACTGGAGCGGGTGCGGGGGAGGTCGATGCCGCGACCGCCTGCGGACCCAGGCCACGCAGCACAAAGGCCGCGGGCAGCGCAATCAGGACCAGCAGGCCGAGCACCTGCATCGCGCCGACCCAGCCAAGGCCCAGGATCAGCGCCCCGGCGATCGGCGCCATCAGGAATTGCCCGGCCGATCCGCCGGCGTTGACGATGCCGCTCGCCAGGCCACGGCGCTCCGGCGGAATCAGCCGGGCGGTGGTGGCCATCAACACCGCCGGGCCGGCCATGCCGGCACCACCCGCTGCCAGGATGCCGATCGCGAAGATCAGCCCGGCGGTGCTGGTCATGAACGGCGTGATGAAGGTGCCCAGCGCGACCAGCAGCACACCGACGAACAGGACGCGACCGGCGCCGACCCGGTCGGCCATTGCGCCGGCGAAGGGTTGCGTCAGCCCCCACCAGAGCTGCCCGAACGCGAAGGCCAGGCTGATGCTGCCGATGCCCAACTGGGTGGCGGTATTCAGCGGGCCGAGGAAAAGGCCCATGGTCTGCCGCGTGCCCATGGTCATCGCGAAGGTGCCGGCTGCGGCTATCAGCACCAGAACCATGCCCCAGGGTGCGCGAACCGGCTTGGCGGATTCAGTCATCGTTGTCTCCGGGAGGCGAGGGGTCGAGCAGCGCCATCGAAACGTCGATCAGCGCGTGCAGCGCCATCACCCGATCGGCGCCGAGCAGTTCGTTCATCGATTCCTGCGCCACCCGCCAGCGCCGCTGGGCATCGGCGCGTTTGTCGCGGCCGCTGTCGGTGATGCGGACCAGGCGGCTGCGGCCGTCCTCGCCGGCGCCGAGTTCGACCCAGCCGGCGTGGATCAGCGGTTTCAGGTTGCGGGTCAGGGTCGACGCATCCATCGCCATGGTCCGGGCCAGATCGCCCGGCCGAATCGGACCCAGCCGCAGCACGCAGGACAACAGCGAGAACTGGGTCGTCTTCAGGCCGGCCTTGGCGAGTTCTTCGTCATATCGTTGCGACATGCGCCGCCCGAGCTGGCGCAACTTGAAGTTGGTGCACCCTTGCAGCTTGTGGCGTGCGGGGTCCGACACTTGATTTCCCATCATTAAATTGTAGCTGCAATAGTTGCATATGCAAGGTCCTTCGTTGTCCGTTTGTCATTTCTCGATGTGAATGGCAATGTCGCGGCTGCGATGCGGGTGGCGAATCGAAGACGAATTGTTTCGTTTGACCCCTGGTCATTCACAGGCGCCGACGCTAATGTGTGCCTCATGCAACCAGGGTGACCGATGAAGCCTTTTCCCGCCGGGCGTCCCGGACCGGATCGCGCTGCTGCGCTGCAGCAGTACCGCCGCCGCTCGGGGACCTACGATTTGCAGCTTGCCTTGTTCGAGCCGATCCGGACCTTGGCGATCGACAGCCTGGCGCTTCAGCGCGGACAGACGGTGCTCGATGTCGGCTGTGGCACCGGCTTGAGCCTGGATCGCTTGCAACGCGGCGTCGGCGTGTCCGGTCGGATCGTCGGCATCGAGCAATGTCCCGAGATGATTGCCCAGGCGAGGGACCGCGTGACGCAACATCGATATGCCAATGTCCAGCTGCTGAGCGCACCCGCCGAGGAGGCCGCCATCGATGGCCTGGCCGACGCCGCCTTGTTCCATTTCACCCACGACATCATTCGCCGCCCGGAGGCCATCGACCACGTACTGGCGCACCTGCGGCCGGGCGCGCAGGTGGTGGCCACCGGCCTTTGCTGGGCCGCGCCGTGGGCGCTGCCGGTGAATTGCTTTGTCTGGGGCGCAGCGATGCTGTCGGTGTCGTCGTTCAACGGGCTGGATCAGCCGTGGAATCTGCTGGCTGCGAAAATCGATACGCTGCGCGTGCGCGAACTCGCATTCGGCGGCGTATTCATCGCGGAAGGAAATATCGGATGAAGGTGGGTGAGTCGGCGGGGCGAGTCGTGGCGGCCGGGTTGGTGCTGCTGGCATTGTTTGGCGGCTGTTCGTCGGTGGCGCCGCCGACTGCACCCAGCGCCGAACGTCCGCCGCCCGTCCCGGCGGCCCCGGCCGATCGGCGTGCTGCGCAGCCCGCCGCGGTGGTGGCCGAGCGTCAATGGCTGCAATCATGGTTCGAAGGCACGCCGGTTTCCATCGCGCTGCGGGGCGAACGGATGATCACCGTCGACGTGCCGACCGAATTCTGCTTCGATCCCGGTCGCACGCGGGTCAAGCCGGCGTTGGCCGCGGTGCTCGACAAGGTCGCGCAGAGCATGCGGCGTCTGCCGTATTCGGGCCTGAGCCTGATCGCTGCCCCCAACGATGCTGCCGGCAACCGACTGGGGCTGCAACGCGCGGCGCAGATCAGGCGACATCTGCGTTCGGCCGGCGTGCCGGCGGCCAAGCTCGGTCAGCCATCGGCGACGACTGCCGCCGCGGTCCAGTTGCGAATCGACGTCGAGGAGCCCTGAGCGGCGGCTGCCGCCGTGGCGATCAATCCGGGCTTGTGGCCCGATCGCGGTGCAGGAGCAGTTGTGCAATCAACGCGCATGCCGCGATGCCGAGCATCAGCAGGCCCAGATTGACCGCCCCGCGGTGCGCGAACAGACCGACTGCGAATGCGCCGACCGCGCCCAGCATCTGCTGCATCAGGCCGGCAACTGCCGACGCTGAGCCGGCCAGCGCGGGCATCAGGCTGACCGTCCCCGCCAGGCCCGGCGGTTGCAAAAACCCGTGGCCGATGCCGAGCAGGATCAGTGGCAGCGTGAAGGCCAGCGGCGTATTCACGCCCGCCAGCGCGATGCCGAGCATCAGGCTGATGCCGCCGAGCGTGAACAGCTGGCCGAACTGCATCATGCGGCGCTCGCCTGAGCGATGGATCAGGCGGCTCGTCAGGAAGTTGCCAACGATGTAGGCGATCGGCACGAACATGATGTAGAAGCCGATGTTTTCCGGTCCCACACCCTGGCTGCCAAGCACCAGCGGCGCCCCGGCGATAAAGGCGTAGAAGGTCGCGGTGGTCAGTGACACAACGGCCACATACAGCAGAAAGCGCGGTTCCCGGAACAGGCGCCGATACGATCCGGCCATGCTGGCCAGCCAGTTGCTGGGCCCCGCGGCTACCCGGGGTCGGGTCGGCAGCCCTCGCCAGGCGCTGAGCAGCAGGCCGCCAGCGATGAGAGCCAGCAGGACGAAATTGGCCTGCCAGCCCAGCCTGACGTGCAACTGCCCACCGACAACGGTCGCGATCGGCGGACACAGCCCCATCACCATGCCGACATAGGCCATCACCCGGGTGCGCTCGGGGCCCTGGAACAGGTCCTGCACCATGGCGCGACCGACCACCATGCCGGCTGCCGCGCCGGCGCCCTGGACCGCACGTGCCGCAATCAGCATCGGCAGATCGGTGGACAGCGCGGCTGCCACCGAGCCGACGCCTGCCATCGCCAGGCCGGCCATCAGCACCGGTTTGCGTCCGAGACGATCCGACAGTGGTCCGTAGATCAGTTGCAGAGCGCCGTAGGCCACGAGGTAGACGCTGAACGTCAGTTGCACGCTGGCCTGGCTGCTGCCGAAGATGGTGCCCCATTCCTGCATCGAAGGCAGGCAGATCGTCATCGCCAGCAGGCCGAATGCGATGTGGGCAAGCAGATTGGCAACCAGCCGGCCGCGCTGGATCGTGCTGCTCAACGTGTCTTCACCAATCGGCTCGATGCGACGCCCACCGCCCGCTTGTGCGCTGTGCTCACGCCTGTCATCCGCGCTCGATGCGCTGGACCAGCGTGCGAGTGAATTCGTCGGTCGTGGCCTTGCCGCCCAGATCGCCGGTGCGTACTTGGTCGATGTTCAGCGTGGCGTTGATCGCGCTGCGCAATCGGCTTGCCAGGTCGGGCAATTCGCAGTGATCGAGCATCAGCGCGGCGGCCAGCAGCAGCGCGGTTGGATTGGCGATGCCCTTGCCGGTGATGTCGGGCGCCGAGCCGTGCACCGCTTCGAAGATGGCGGCGTCGACGCCGATGTTGGCGCCCGGCGCCATGCCGAGCCCGCCCACCAGGCCGGCCACCAGATCGGACAGGATGTCGCCGAACAGG
This sequence comes from Ideonella sp., assembly GCA_031398385.1. Classification (GTDB taxonomy): domain Bacteria; phylum Pseudomonadota; class Gammaproteobacteria; order Burkholderiales; family Burkholderiaceae_C; genus Ideonella_A. Next base: position 713 of record JANNNE010000043.1, on the reverse strand, counting down.
TTGGTCGTCACCAGCACGTCGAACTGCCAGGGGTTGAGCACCAGCTTCATCGCGCAGGCGTCGACGATCACCGCGTCCATCGCGATCCGGTCCTTGTACTTGCGTGCATGCAAATCATGCGCAGCCTCCAGGAAGATGCCGGTCAGCGCCTTCATGATGTTGGCCTTGTGGACCACGGTGACCTTCTTGCGGCCTTGCGCAATCGCGTGTTCGAACGCGAACTCGAGCAGGCGCAGGCTGCCCTGGCGGGTATTGACGCCGGTGGCCATCGCCACCGCATGCGGATCGTCGCCGATCGGGATGTAGTGCTCGTGGCCGATATACAGGCCCTCGAGGTTCTCTCGAACGACGATCAGGTCGATGTTGTCGAAGCGCCCGCCCGGAACGATGGTGCGTGCCGGACGCAGATTCGCAAACAGCTGGAACTCCTCGCGCAGGCGCACGTTGGAGCTGCGAAAGCCGCCACCCGACGGGGTTTCCAGCGGCCCCTTCAGGGCCAGGCGGGTCGAGCGGATGCTGTCCAGCGTGGCCTTCGGAAGCGGGTCGCCGACTGCCTGCACGCCACCCAGCCCGGCAGTCTGGCTGTCCCATTCGAACGGCGCACCCAGGGCGTCGAGCACCGAAATGGTTGCTGCCATGATTTCCGGACCGATGCCATCGCCGGCGATCAGGGTGGCTGGGATTTTTGAGGACATGTGGGTTTGCGGTCTTGG
>JANNNE010000005.1:0-8421 GCA_031398385.1 Ideonella sp. | reverse complement strand
GTCTTGCTCTGGCCGCTGGCCACCGTGGCGATGCCGTCATCGACTTCGGCGTCGAAATCAATCAGAAGGCTGAAGCCGGCATCGCGGTCGGCCTCGTCCGGCTCGTCGTCCCCACCGTCTGCGGCACCGGCCGCGCGGGCGTCGTCGATGTCCATCCGCATGCGTTCGGTGATGCGCTGCGCAACCTGCAGGGCATGCACCGCGAAGGCCGCTTGGTCGTGCCGTTCGCGGCGCAGTCCGGCGAGTGCGGTGCCGATCAGTGGCGACAGCGCGATGCGTGTCGATTCGATCAGGTCTTCGGTTTCCTCGAACACACGCTGGCCGGTGAGCCAGCTGCGCGCTACCTGGGCGACGGTGTACAGCAACATGCCGCGAGTGGTCTCGGTCAGCCGGCTGTGGTGGAACTCGGCCGACCAGGCTTCGAAGCGGTGCCGCAGGTTGCTGGCGATGCCCGGCATGTCCGAACCGGCCATTGCCTCGACCCGGCATTGCTCGAGCAATTCGAACACCCAGCGTTGCACCGGGTCCAGGGGGCACAGGCTACGGTGTAGCGCGGCATCCGACCACCGCAGGCGCAGTGCGATGCCGTCGGCGGCACCGCGAAACGATGCGAAGTCGTCGTGTTCGAGTGATGGCTGCAGGTGCGGGCCGAACAGCGGCAGCGCCCGGTTGCCGCGGTGCAACCGGCGCGAGCGGAAATACAGGTCGCGCTCGCCGCTGATGGCCCGGATCGATGCCGCGCACAACTCCTCGATTCGCTGCTGCGCGCGTGTCGAGGCCGGCGTCGCCAGCGTCGACGTGTTCACGCCGAAGGGCCGCTCGGGTGTTGCAGCGACTCCGCGAGTTCCATATCGAAGCAGCGCTGGAAATATTCGGCAACGATCGGCCGTTCGGCATCGTCGCACTTGTTCAGGAACGACAGGCGAAACGCCAGCGCCGGATCGCGGAAGATCTCGCAGTTCTCGGCCCAGGTGATCACCGTGCGTGGTGACATCAGCGTCGACAGATCGCCGGCGGCGAAACCCTTGCGGGTCAGGTCGGCCAGCGCCACCATCTGGCCGATCAGCTTGGGGCCCTTCTCATAATCCTTGCCGGGCACGCGGGCCAGCACGATCGCCATCTCTTCGTCGCGCGGCAGGTAGTTCAAGGTTGCGACGATATTCCAGCGGTCGATCTGTGCATGGTTCAGCCGTTGCGCGCCGTGGTACATGCCGTTCAGATTGCCCTGGCCCAATGTATTGGCGGTGGCGAACAGTCGGAAATATGGATGCGGGCTGATGACCCGGTTCTGGTCGAGCAGCGTCATCTTGCCGTCGCGCTCGAGGATGCGCTGGATCACGAACATCACATCGGGCCGGCCGGCGTCGTATTCGTCGAAGATCAGCGCCACCGGCCGCTGCAGCGCCCACGGCACGATGCCTTCCTGGAACTCGGTCACCTGCTGGCCGTCGCGCAGCACCACCGCGTCCTTGCCGATCAGGTCGAGCCGGCTGATGTGGCCGTCGAGGTTGATCCGCACGCACGGCCAATTGAGGCGCGCCGCCACCTGCTCGATGTGGGTCGACTTGCCGGTGCCGTGCAGGCCTTGCACCATCACGCGGCGGTTGCGGTTGAAGCCTGCCAGCAGCGCCAGCGTCACATCGGGATTGAAGCGGTAGGCGTCGTCGATGTCGGGTACATGGTCGTCGCGTTCGCTGAATGCCGGCACGCGCAGGTCGGAATCGATGCCGAAGGTGTCGCGCACCGAGACGATCAGGTCGGGTTGCAGCTGGGCGGTATCGGTCATGCCTTGGCTCCTGGTTCGGCGCGCAGGCCGTTTTCTTCCCACATGTCGGCATCGATGGCGGCCAGTGCGTCGGCGGCCTTGCGCAGCGCCGGCAGCAGGTCTCGCACCCGGTCGATTCCTAGACGCATGATCGGCGCCTGTACCGCGATGCCCAGATTGGAACGACCGCTCGGGTTCGGCACCAGCACGGCGATGCACAACAAACCGGGCAGGAATTCCTCGTTGTCGAGCGCACAGCCTTCACGCCCGACGCGCTGGATCTCCTGTTCGAGCGCGTCGAAATCGGTCAGCGTGCGCGGCGTGAACGCTTCGAGCGGCGCATGGGCCAGCAGCCGTCGGCGCTGTGCCGGGCTCATCTGCGCCAGGAACAGCTTGCCGCTGGCCGAGCAATGTGCCGGCACCCGCGAACCGGGGTGCAGATAAAAGCGCAGTGGGGCCGGCGTCTCGACCCGATCGAGGTAGATCACTTCGTTGCCCGACAACGCGGTCAGGTTGCAGCTTTCGCCGATTTCCTCGACCAGGCGCCGAAGCACCGCGTGGCGCGCCCCATGGGCACTGTTGTTGAGCAGCAGGTTTTCGGCCAAGCGACGAAGGCGCACTCCGGTGCTGTAGTGGCGACCGTCGCTTTCCCGCTGCAGCAGGCCGGCCGACTCCAGTTGAGCCAGCATGCGGTGCAGGGTCGGCTTCGGCATCCCGGTCGCTTCGACCAGTGCCTGCAGCGAATACAGCTGGTCGCGCGAGGCCATTACCTCGAGCAGCGAAAACAGCCGAATCGTCGGGGTGTCGCCGGCGATCTCGATCACCGGGTCGGGATGGGTGTTGGCGGTGTCCATGGCTGGACTGTAGCGAACTTATAAAAAACTGTACATAGAGTTCGGAAAAATGAAAATATCAGTTGACACCTTCTGTCTGGCGATCCTATAGTTCAGTCACGTTGATGTTTTTCGGAACTTCACGTACCGGAAACTGACATTCAGCCACCACCTTGGAGACTTCAACATGAGCCAATCGCAAACCACCGACCGCCGCGCAGCCGTGACCGGCCGGCAAAAGATGACCCCGTCCGAAGCTTTTGTCGAGACACTGGTCGCCAACAACGTGACCCACATGTTCGGCATCATGGGGTCTGCCTTCATGGACGCGATGGACATCTTCGCGCCTGCCGGCATTACGCTCATACCCGTCGTGCACGAGCAAGGCGCAGCCCACATGGCCGACGGTTATGCCCGCGTCAGCGGCCGCCACGGCGTGACGATCGGTCAGAACGGCCCCGGCATCAGCAACTGCGTGACCGCGATCGCCGCCGCCTACTGGGCGCACAGCCCGGTCGTGATCATCACGCCGGAAACCGGCACCATGGGCATGGGCCTCGGCGGCTTCCAGGAAGCCAACCAGTTGCCGATGTTCGAGGAGTTCACCCGATACCAGGGCCACGTCTGCCATCCGGCACGCATGGCCGAGTTCACCGCGCGCTGTTTCGATCGTGCGATGTCGGACATGGGCCCGACCCAGCTCAATATCCCGCGCGACTATTTTTACGGCGAGATCACCTGCGAGATCCCGAAGCCGATGCGGGTCGATCGCGGACCGGGCGGTGAAGACAGCCTGAACGCGGCAGCAGAACTGCTGGCCAATGCCAAGTTCCCGGTCATCCTGGCCGGCGGCGGTGTCGTGATGGGTGATGCGGTCGAGGCATGCAAGGCGTTGGCCGAGCGCCTGGGTGCACCGGTCGCAGTCGGTTACTTGCGAAACGACGCCTTCCCGGCCAGCCACCCGCTGTGGGCCGGCCCGCTCGGCTACCAGGGCTCGAAGGCGGCGATGAAACTGATCGCGCAGGCCGACGTCGTGATCGCGCTGGGTTCACGCATGGGCCCGTTCGGTACCTTGCCGCAACACGGCCTGGACTACTGGCCCAAGGAAGCCAAGATCATTCAGGTCGAGGCCGATCACACCAACCTGGGTCTGGTCAAGAAAATCTCGGTCGGCATCTGCGGTGACGCGAAGGCTGCCGCCAAGGCGCTGACCGCCCGACTCGAGGGCCGCACGCTGGCCTGCGACGCCACCAAGGGCCAACGCGCCGAAACCATCGCCAGCGAAAAGGCGGCGTGGGAGAAGGAGCTCGACGGATGGACCCACGAGAAGGACGCGTTCAGCCTCGACATGATCGAGGAGAACAAGAAGGAAACACCATTCTCCGGTGGCGAATACCTGCACCCGCGGCAGGTGCTGCGCGAGCTGGAAAAGGCGATGCCCAAGCGCGCGATGGTGTCGACCGACATCGGCAACATCAACTCGGTGGCCAACAGCTACCTGCGCTTCGAAGAGCCGCGCAGCTTCTTTGCACCGATGAGCTTCGGCAACTGCGGCTACGCGCTGCCGACCATCATCGGCGCCAAGCTGGCGGCCCCCGATCGCCCGGCGATCGCCTACGCCGGTGACGGCGCCTGGGCGATGAGCATGGTCGAGATCATGACCTGCGTGCGCCATGACATCCCGGTCACCGCCGTCGTGTTCCACAACCGCCAGTGGGGAGCCGAGAAGAAGAACCAGGTCGACTTCTACAACCGCCGCTTCGTTGCCGGCGAGCTCGAGAACGAAAGCTTCGCAGGACTGGCCAAGGCCATGGGTGCCGAAGCGATCATCGTCGACAAGCTGGACGAAGTGGGCGCTGCCCTGAAAAAGGCGACCGACATGCAGATGAACGAAGGCAAGACCTGCGTCATCGAGATCATGTGCACCCGCGAACTCGGCGATCCGTTCCGCCGCGATGCACTGGCCAAGCCGGTTCGTCTGCTGGACAAGTACAAGGACTACGTCTAGTCCCGGTCGGGCGCGGCTTCGGCGCGCTCGTTTGATCGGCACGACTGACCCACTGCGACTCCGCGGGTCAGTGCCGATCGTCCATGCGTGCGGGTCGCCTCGCGGCCAGGCTGTTCGATTGATTCCCGGCCCACGAGGGCCGATTCGCCCGAGGATCCACCATGCAAGATCATCTGGAACAAGCCGGCCAAGCCGTGTTCAGCGACTACTCGCACCCCCATCTGCGCGCCATCGTCGAGCGTGCCCGAGGGCAGGGCGCCATCACCGTGGCCGTGGCCTACCCGTGCGACGCGGCGTCGATCGAGGCGGCAGATGCCGCGGCGCGCGCCGGATTGATCCTGCCGATGCTGGTCGGCCCGCGCGAGCGGATCGAGGCGGCTGCGGCCGAGGCCGGTCTGGCGATCGACCGCTTCAATTTCCACGATACCGCTGACGATGCACGCGTCGCGGCGGTCGCCGCGGTCGCGCTGTGTCGCGATGGCTCGGCCGCGGCCTTGATGAAGGGTTCGCTGCACACCGACGAGCTGCTGGGCGCGGCGGTCGGCAGCGCTGGTGGATTGCGCGGTACGCGGCGCGCCAGCCATGTATTCGTGATGGATATCGCGAGCGTCGACCGGCCCTTGCTGATGACCGATTGCGTCGTCAACATCGCGCCGACGCTCGCCGACAAGCGCGACATCGTGCAAAGCGCCATCGAGCTGGCGCAGGCGCTTGGCATCGCCACGCCGAAAGTGGCCATCCTGTCGGCCGTCGAGACCGTGAATCCGGCGATCCAGAGCACGCTGGATGCGGCGGCCCTGTGCAAGATGGCCGACCGCGGACAGATCGCCGGTGCGCAGCTCGACGGCCCGCTCGCATTCGATAACGCGATCTCGGCCCGGTCGGCCCGCAACAAGGGCATCCGGTCCGAAGTGGCCGGCAGCCCCGACATCCTGCTGATGCCGAGCCTGGAAGCCGGCAACATGATGTACAAGCAGCTGATCTATCTGGCGGGCGCCGAGTGTGCCGGTCTGGTGCTCGGCATGAAGGTGCCGATCATCCTGACCAGCCGGTCCGATTCGGTGACCAGCCGGGTCGCCTCATGTGCGCTGGCGGTGCTCGCCAGCCAGCGCAGCGGAGGATCGGCGTCGTGATCGTTGCGCCTCAACGCGCGGAACATCCGCGCGCCTACACCCAGGCCGCCAACGGCTGGGAGCTGGTGCGCAAGCTGGCGCCAGGCACGGCACTGGCCTCGGTGCTCGCGATTGCAGCGACCTCGGTCTCGACGCTGCACGGCGGCCCGCAGCTGCTGTACGCGCTGTTGTTCGGCGTGGCGTTCCACTACCTGAGCCAGGAAGTGAAGACCCGGCCCGGAATCGAATTCTGTGGGCGGGCCGTGTTGCGACTCGGTGTCGGCCTGCTCGGTGCACGCATCACCGCGGCACAGATTGTCGGCCTGGGCTGGGAAACCGCGCTGACCGTCGTGGCCGGTCTGGTCACGACCATGGTCTGCGGCCTGTTGATCGGCAAGAAGCTCGGCATGACGCGGCCTCAGCGGGTGTTGTCTGGTGGTGCGGTCGCGATCTGCGGTGCATCGGCCGCGCTGGCAATTTCGGCCGTGCTGCCGCGCGAGAAGGACGGTGACCGGTTTACCTTGATGGTGGTCGTCACGGTGACCGTGATGTCGACGATCGCGATGGTGCTGTATCCGCTGGTCGCCCGGCTGCTGGAGTTGCCGCCGGCGCTGGCCGGCCTGTTTCTCGGCGGCACCATCCACGATGTGGCGCAGGTGGTGGGCGCGGGCTACACGCTCAACCAGGAAACCGGCGACATTGCGACCATCGTCAAGCTGTTCCGGGTGTCGATGCTGACGGTGGTGGTGGTAATCGTCGCTGCCGCCTTCAAGACATCGCGCGAACGCGCCCAGGCCGAGGCGTCGCCCGGCCGCACGCCGGCCCGTCAGGCCCTGGTGCCTTGGTTCCTCTGGCTGTTCATCGCGATGGTGGTGCTCAATTCGGTCGGCGCATTCCCGGCGCCGGTTCAAGCCGGCTTCAACGAGGTCTCACGCGGCTGTCTGGTGGTAGCGATTGCGGCGCTCGGCATGAAGACCAGTTTTGCGCAGCTGGCGCGCTCCGGCTGGAAGCCGCTGGCCCTGATCGTGATCGAGACGCTGTGGATTGCGCTGTTCGTGCTCGGCGTGATCGCGGTACTGCACTGAGGCTTCGGCGCAGCGGCTCAGCCGCTCAGCGCCCGAGCGACCCCAGCGCACCCGCCACGCGCTGGCCGATCGCAGAACCGGTCTTGCCGGTGATCGCCACCGCAGCGGGTCGAGCCAGCATCTGCGCGAAAACGCTCCGCACCTGGTCGGCCTCGACGGCGGCAATCTGGTCGAGCGCCTCGGTCTGGCTGCGCACCCGTCCGAACGTGAACAGGTCCTGCGCCGCCGCCTCGACACGCTGCGCCGGCCGCTCGCTGGCACGCAGACTGCGCACCATGATCTGGTTGCGCGCACGCGCCAGGTCCGGCGACGCGATGTTCGTGGCATGAGCCGCCAGCAAGCGCGTCAGCTCGGCGAAGAACTCATCCAGTTGCACTGGGGTCGTCGATGCTTCGACGACGAACTGGCCGCAGGACTCGCTGATGTCCGCGGAGCAGGCCGCGTGATAGACCATGCCGCGCCGCTCGCGCAACTGATCCAGCAGCGGCGAACTCATGCCTTCACCAAAGGCCGCAGCAGCCACCAGGGCAGCATGATGAGGTTCACGCAGTGTCGGGATCGGGAAACCGACCACCACATGCGCCTGGCTATAGCCGCCAAACTTGCGGGTGCCGACGCCGCCAACATACGCCGGCGCATCGATGCCGTTGTCCTCGCCCGCTTGCAGTGACCCGAAGGCCTGTTCGGCGGCCCGGATCATCTGCTGCGGATCGACCGCGCCGGCTACCGCGACCACGATGTTGCGGCCGGTGTACTGGCGCTCGACATAGGCCACCAGATCGTCGCGTGTGATCCGTTCGATGTTGCGCCGCGTGCCGATCACCGGCCGTGCGAACGCATGCAGGCCGAAGCACAGTTGGTCGAACAGCTTGAAGCCGGCGGACACCGCATCGTCGGCGTCTTCATCGAACTCCTGCAGGATGACCTGGCGTTCGCGCTCGAGTTCGTCCTGCGGATAACTGCCGTTTCGAACGATATCGCCCAGCATGCCGATGAAATCTGCGGCATGCGTCGCCAACCCGTTCATGTGGAACGCGGTGTGATCTTTGTCGGTATGCGCATTGACCTCGGCACCGAGTTGCTCGGCATCGAAATTGACCTGCTGGCAGCTGCGCTGCGCCGTGCCCTTGAACGCCATGTGTTCGACAAAATGGCTGATGCCGTTCAGCCGTTTCGATTCATGCAAGCTGCCGCTGCGCACGAACACGCTGACCGAAGCGGTCTGTGCCGCAGGCAGGCGAATCGTCACGACCCGCACGCCGTTCGGCAGCGTGGCGACGCTGGTGTCTTCGATTCGGCTGTCGCTCAAGATTCGCTCGGTTGTCGTGTCATTCCGGGATTGTGGACTGACTTGCCAAGCATGGCGCTTGCTGGGCGAGCGCCCACAAAATTCGGCGTTTTCAACGGTGGCGCAAGGCCGAGGGCAGCGGGTGGCCGGATGGCTCCGTGTCCCCCCCCGCCGCCCTGGGGGCGTCGGCTCCTCCTGTGCGCCCAGCATGGGCGCATTCTTGCGGGTGTAAGTCCCGCCGTAAGTTGATCACAGCGAACGAAGCGAAGCGCAACTGCATGAGGGTGACTGAGTGTGGGAAGGAAGCGCGGAGCGAAGCTGCAAGCCGAT
>JANNNE010000349.1:0-4801 GCA_031398385.1 Ideonella sp. | reverse complement strand
CACCAGATTTTTGTAAGTCATTGATTAATAGAGGTTTTTTCGCTGTCGATCATCGCTGGTGTGCCAGTTGGGTGTCTCAATCGGAGGATGCTCGATGGCCTACGGCGACGCGATCCGCAGGAACCGTTTCGGTGTTTGGTGCTGGCGCTGGTCGATCCCGCCGGACCTGCGCCCGATCCTCAGCGCCAGCGAGGTTTCGCGCAGTCTCGGCACGTCGAGCCGGCGTCGATCAGAAAATTTTCGACGCTCTGTCGGTCTGGTTTGTCACCACGCTGGACATCGATCTCACCGAGCACAGGTGAAGGTCTGGGTACCCGGCTGGCTGGGGGGGGGGCCGAGGCGGTCCCGTCCTACGGGCGAACGGAAAGTTGGACGACATGGGCCGTCCACAAGCCCGCCTAGGCTACTTCTTCCCGCACTGGGCGCTCACCGGCGCTAGCAGCGACGCTGACATCAGTGCCCACCCACCAAGGAGTAGAGATGAATACGAAACTGGATACGAACGAGGAATCCCGCACCGGTACCGGTACCGGCGCTGTCGTTGGCGCTGTGACTGGCGGCGCGGCCGGCGGCGCGCTCGCCGGCGCATTGGTAGGTGGCGTTACTGGCCCGGTCGGCGCAGCGATCGGCGCTGCCGCCGGCGCAGTTGTCGGGGCACTGGTTGGCCGCAAGAAGGTCGACCCGGCCGCAGAGGATTCGTACTGGAAGGACAACTACCGCACGCGGCCATACGTGACCGGCGGTGCTGCATATGACGACTACGCGCCGGCTTACCGTCATGGTGTCGAAGCTCACACGCGCTATCCGAATCGTCCCTTTGACGAGATCGAATCGGACCTGGGTCGCGATTGGGGCACCACCCGCGGCAACTCGCCGCTCGAATGGGAAAATGCCAAGCACGCCTCGCGCGACGCCTGGACCCGCGTGAAGGACACCGTGGAACGTGCGGTTCCCGGCGACTCGGACCGCGACGGCAAGTAAGCCCAGCCAATAGCGGCGCAACCGCTGCTGCGTATGTGCGGCCCTGGGCGCAAGGCGCGCTTCGGGGAGCCAATCCTGCTTGAAGCGCGGTGGCCTGGCCCACGTCAACAAGTTGATGTTCGGTTTGGACTGGCCTACATTGACCATTCCGCCTCAACCCGAAGGAATCCGTCATGCCGATCCGCATTGCATCCCTGCACCGCCAGATCGAGAAGAGTGGCGCGATACTGCACCGTGCGATGGTGAGCCGCATTCATTCGCACGGCGCCGACCATGCACCGTCCGATCAGGAGCGTGCACTAATGGACGAGCGCCGCATTCTCAAGGACGCGCAGGCGACCCGTCGGGCGCAGGCGCTGCGGTCCAAGCCCAAGGCCTCGAAGATGGTCAAGGAAGCCAAGGCGAAGAAGGAGCCCCAGGCAGCAAAGGAGCACCTCGAGAAGGCGCCGAAGACTGCGAAGGCGGCCAAGCCGCACATCTCGCGAGCCGAGAAGGCGGCAAAGAAGGCGGAGGCGCTCGAAGCCGCGAAGAGAGCGGCAAAGAAGTCTGCGAAGACCTAGCCGTTCAGCGGCGGCGCGGTCACTTCGGCAGACCGTCCAGTACCAGCTGCACGAACTGATCGGGCCTGATGAAACCTTGGCCCCAGACGGCGTCAAAGTCGGCGGTGGGCTTGGCGGCGCGGATCTGTCCGTCGCTGTTGCCGGCGCGGCGCTGGTCGGCAATGCGCTGCGTCAGCGTGGCCATCATCTCGCGCGTGCGCTGCAGCGCCGCCCGGTCACCCAGCGGGCCATGGCCGGGGATGATCTTGGTCTTCTCGCCAGCCAGCGCCAGAACGCGGTCGAAGGCCTCGATCATGCCCAGTGGGCTGCCGCCGCTGCCGATGTCGATGAAGGGGTAGCTGCCGTTGAAGAACACATCGCCCATGTGCACGATGTCCCCGCCCTTGAAGTGAACGATCAGGTCGCCGTCGGTATGCGCGGCGGGCACGTGAAACGCCTGCACTTCCTCGCCGTTGATGTGGAAGCTGATGGCGCCGGGCACGGTGATGACGGGCAACGCCACCTTGGGGCTGGCAGCCTGGCGCGCGCTGCTGCCGGCAAAGTTGATGACCTGTTCCGCGCTCAGGCGCCGGCGCACGTTGTCGTGGGCGACGATCAGGGCGCCTTCGCGGCCCAGCGCTTCGTTGCCACCGGTGTGGTCGAAGTGGAAGTGCGTGTTCAGCACGAACTGCACCGGCTTGTTCGTGATTGCGGCGATGGCAGCCTTGATCTTCGGCGCCATCGGCGCGTACTGGTCGTCGACGAGGAAGACCGCGTCTTCGCCCACCGACAGCGCCATGTTGCCGCCTGCGCCCACCAGCATCCAGGTCGTCACGTTCAGCTTCTCGGCCTTGATCTCGATTTTGTTGAAGTCCTGGGCCAGCGCGTTGCTGGTCAGGGCGAGTGCGGTGACCATGCTGGCCGTGGCCAACCTGACGCAAGTTCGGATCGAATAGATAGGCTTCATGAGGTCTCCGGTTGCGACGAGTACGGTCGGCCGAACGGTAATCAAGCCTGTGGGCGGCTTTCCTGACGCACCCTTGCTCAGGCCCATTCAGGTGTGGGTGTGTCGCGGGCTGCTGCCGACCGGCTCCAGCCTACCACCCGTCAAGTCCGTCAGCGATAGTCGTGTTCGTGCTGGTCCCTCGCGGCGAGCAATACCACATTGACATCGCGAATCGCGAACAGAACGATGCACCCTCCATGATCAAACGGGATGATCAGCTCCCGAAATTCCCTGTGCTCTTCAGATCGACGACAGGTGTGTGGCGCAAACGAGAGGATTCCCATCGCACGCTCCAGCGTGTCATGGAACCGAAACAAGCACGTGTCATCCGGCGTATGACTGGCCAGTTCGCGCTGAATGATGTGTTCCTCGAGACGCTCGATGTCCTCCTGGAAGGTGACGGTCGGAACAACCAGATACCGTTCGCTCAACCGGCGACCCGCTTGCTCCTGGCCGCCACTGCCTCACGGATGCGCTGCTGTGCAGCCTTGGCCCGCTGTTCCATGCCCGCCAGCAAGTCCTCAGCCGTAAGCAGGCCCACACCCTTGTCGGCGCTGCGCAACGCCTTCTTCGCACGCGCGACCGCGGCGTTCTGCTCGGCCCGGAACTCAGCCTCGCGGCAAACGGCGTTCTCGATGAACTGCGTCAGCGATTCGCCTTCTCGCAGCACAGCCTCGACGCTGGCTTTTGTCTCGGGCGCAACACGAATGGGTGGCAAAGTGGCGGAGCGACTCATCAGCTCAATGTATAGCATTTGGTATACGTCCGCAAGCGGGGGACCAAGTCAGGGTCTTCATTGATCGTGTGATCAGAATGCAGCCCACCGGCGGTGATCACCGCACCAGTGCATTCTCCTCCGCGACAGCGCCGCTTGGTCCGCAGTAGCGGGTTTGGTCTTACGTGGCATACACGCCCCTTTTCGTCATGCTATGCCTCGCACACAAAAATCCTGACACGCTCTGTAGCGACGGTTCAAGTTCCACTCGTCGTTCTGCGCGAGGAAGCGCGGTGGGCTGCACTCCGCACGGGCCAGGAACAGATCGCCGACGGCACGCGCGATGCGGCCGTTGCCATCATCGGACCTGTGCAGCGTGACGAACCTCAGGTGCGCTAGCGCGGCCTTGATCAGCGGCGGCTCGTTCGACACGGTGTTGCCCAGGCCAGAAAGCTGGTGATTTCCGACTCCAACCGCTTTGCCGGCGGCGCCTCGAAATGAACGCGCTGGCGCCTCAACGGTCCGGAGACTACCGGCATCGGACCGGCCGAATCGTCGCGCCAGCCGTCGACGTCGATCCGGACGAGTCCCAAACATCCCGTGGCGAACAAGGCAGCATGCCAGCCGAACAGACTCTCCCGTGATCGGATCGTTGCAGTGGGCAGTGGCATCGAGCACCATCTCGACCACCCCTTCGACGTGACGGGACCGGGGCCAAGGCACCAATGTCGACGCCGAGCCGGCGGGCGATGGACAATCGCACGGACGGAGCGACGCCATCATCTTTGTGCGTGCTGGCTCACACGCCGATCTGTTTGAGGGATGAGTCCCACGGCGCATGCAGATCGTGACGCACGCGACTCCAATCGGCCGATTGACCTCGTGTCGCTGAGTCGCTCATGCTTCATCGCTCGCGACCTGATTCTCGGGCCGATGCCACGCCCACCATGCATACACCACGAATGCCAGCAGAGAGCCTGCGAAGACGGCTGCCTGAGCGGTGTCCGACAGGGTCGGAAAGAGCGCAAACAGGATCGCGAAAGGCGCGGCGCCGAGGGCGGTCGAGGCGATGACCTCGGTCAGCGTGGTGCTGCGGCTGAACATGCCGAGCGCGTACGACAACACGTCGACCGGGAACGTCATGCGCAGCATCACGAGCGACAACAACCGATGCTGCGGGCGCACCAGCCTGTCGATCTCGGCATGCCGGCGGATCGAAGGGAGTCGACGCAGGATGGTCTCGCGCGCGTGGCGCCCGAGCAGGAATGACAGCGCCGCGCCGACCACCCAGCCGAGCAGCAGAATAACGGCGCACCACTGCGGACCCCAGGCCAGCACGGCCAACGGCACGAGCGGCAGATTGGTGAGCAGCGGCAGCAGCACCGCCACCACCGAACTGGCAAAGAATATGGCAACGCCCAGGGCGTTGTTGTCGACCAGCGTTTCCTTGATCGGCCCTGCATAGTGGCGCGTCAGCCAGTGGCCGATCGCGAACAGCACGACCACGACGACGCTGGCGCGTATCGACGGCCACAGGTCGCTGCGGCTCAGGCCATGGTG
>JANNNE010000366.1:0-4322 GCA_031398385.1 Ideonella sp. | reverse complement strand
TGGATCACAGGCACCCACCTGTTTCCATTCGAGCGGCCACAGGAAACCGCCGCCGCGGTGATCGAATGGCTGCGCCGGCTGGACGCCGAGCGGCACAACCGCGACGCCGGGGCCCGACCCCGACGCCTATAATTACGCTTTACCACCAGAGCCTTTGTCACGACGGCTGCAATCAATGACCAAGTTTGTCTTTGTCACCGGCGGTGTGGTGTCCTCGCTGGGCAAGGGCATCGCGGCAGCCTCCCTCGCGGCCATTTTGGAATCGCGTGGCCTGAAGGTCACCCTGATCAAGCTCGATCCGTACCTGAATGTCGATCCGGGGACGATGTCGCCGTTCCAGCACGGCGAGGTATTCGTCACCGACGACGGCGCCGAAACCGACCTCGATCTCGGCCACTACGAACGCTTCATCACCACGCGGATGAAGCGCACCAACAATTTCACCACCGGCCAGATCTACAAGAGCGTGCTCGAGAAAGAGCGCCGCGGCGACTATCTGGGCAAGACGGTGCAGGTGATCCCGCATGTCACCAACGAGATCCAGGATTTCATCAAGCGCGGCGCCGGCATGGGCACCGACCAGGCGGTCGATGTCGCCATCGTCGAGATCGGCGGCACGGTGGGCGACATCGAGAGCCTGCCCTTCCTCGAGGCGGTGCGTCAATTGAGCCTGAAGATGGGGCCGAACAACTCGGCCTTCGTGCACCTGACCTACGTGCCGTACATCGCTGCCGCCGGTGAACTGAAAACCAAGCCGACCCAGCACACGGTTCAGAAGATGCGCGAAATCGGCATCCAGCCCGATGCCCTGCTGTGCCGCGCCGACCGCGCCGTGCCGGCCGAGGAGCGCGAGAAGATCTCGCTGTTCACGAACGTGCCCGAATGGGGCGTGATCTCGGTCTGGGATGTCGACACCATCTACAAGGTGCCGCGCATGCTGCACGAGCAGGGCCTCGACGGCCTGATCTGCGACAAGCTGCGAATCAACACGCCGCCGGCGAATCTGAAGCGCTGGGACGACCTCGTGAACCGGGTCGAACACCCCGAGCGCGAGGTGTCGATCGCGATGTGTGGCAAATATACCGACCTGTCGGATTCGTACAAGTCGCTCAACGAGGCCTTGCGCCACGCCGGCATCCACAATGGTGCCAAGGTCAACATCGAATATGTCGACTCCGAAGGCCTGAGCCGCGACAACATCGATCAGCTGGCGCGTTTCGACGCAATCCTGGTGCCGGGCGGCTTCGGCGTGCGTGGTGTCGAGGGCAAGATCCTGGCGGCGCAATATGCGCGCGAGCACCGCACACCGTACCTGGGCATCTGCCTGGGCATGCAGGTTGCAACCATCGAATTCGCCCGCCACAAGGCCGGCCTCCTCAAGGCCAACAGCACCGAGTTCGATGCGACGACACCCGAACCGGTGATCGCACTGATCGACGAGTGGCAGGACGCCGATGGTTCGATCCAGAAGCGCGATGTCCATTCGGATCTCGGCGGCACGATGCGCCTGGGCGCACAGAGTTCGGACGTCAAGCCGGGCACGCTGGCCCACGAGGTGTATGGCGATGTCGTCTCGGAGCGCCATCGGCACCGCTACGAGGCCAATGTCAACTACCTCGACCAGCTGGCCGAAGCCGGACTGGTGATCTCGGCGCTCACGCAGCGCGAGCGCCTGACCGAAATCGTCGAGTTACCGCGCTCGGTGCATCCCTGGTTCATGGGGGTGCAGTTCCACCCCGAGTTCAAGTCGACGCCGTGGGATGGGCATCCGCTGTTCATCTCGTTCATCCGCGCCGCGCTGGCCCTTCAGGCAGCGTCCAACGAGCAGCTTGCAGCATGAAGTTGTGTGGTTTCGAGGTCGGACTCGACCAGCCGTTTTTTCTGATCGCCGGACCTTGCGTGGTCGAATCCGAACAACTGCAGATCGACGTGGCCGGGCATCTGAAGGAAATCACCTCCGCACTCGGCATTGCGTTCATCTTCAAGAGCAGCTACGACAAGGCCAACCGATCCAGCGGCAGTACCTTCCGCGGCCCGGGGATGGCGCGTGGCCTGGAAATCCTGGGCAAGGTCAAGCGCGACCTGAACCTGCCGATCCTGACCGATGTGCACAGCGAGGCCGAGATTGCCAGCGTGGCCGCGGTGGTCGATGTGTTGCAGACGCCCGCCTTCCTGTGCCGGCAAACCGATTTCATCCGCGCTGTCGCCCAGTCCGGCAAGCCGGTAAATATCAAGAAGGGCCAGTTTCTGGCGCCGCACGACATGAAGAACGTGATCCAGAAGGCACGTGATGCGGCGCGCGAGAAAGGTCTGCCCGAAGACAACTTCATGGCCTGCGAACGCGGCGTCAGCTTCGGCTACAACAACCTGGTCAGCGACATGCGGTCGCTCGCGATCATGCGCGAGACCGGCGCGCCGGTGGTCTTCGATGCCACCCATTCGGTGCAGCTCCCAGGAGGCCAGGGCACGAGCAGCGGCGGTCAGCGCGAATTCGTGCCGGTGCTGGCGCGAGCGGCGGTGGCGGTCGGCGTGGCCGGCCTGTTCATGGAAACCCACCCCGATCCGGCCAATGCGATGAGCGACGGTCCGAACGCGGTGCCGTTGAAACACATGAAGGCGCTGCTCGAGCAATTGCTGGCGCTCGATCGGGTCATCAAGCAGCAGCCGCTGCTCGAGAATGATTTCAGCTGCTGAACGGGAGTCAACCGGATGCCGGTCGCCTACATCATCGTCGACATGAAAATCACCGATGCCGAGCAATACAAGGGTTACATGGCAGCGGCTCCGGCCGCGGTGAAGGCGGCCGGCGGCGAGTACCTGGTACGCGGCGGCCGCCACGAAACCATGGAAGGCCACTGGCAGCCGGCCCGCCTGGCGATGCTTCGCTTCCCCAGCTTCGAGCAGGCCAAGACCTTTTACGACGACGAGCTCTACCGCCAGGCTCGCGCCAAGCGCGAAGGCGCCACCGAATTCTTCAACATGGTTCTGGTCGAGGGCGTGGACGCCCCGGTCTGACTTCCACAAGGAAAACAATGAGTGCAATCGTTGACATCGTCGGCCGCGAGATTCTCGACAGTCGGGGCAACCCGACAGTCGAATGCGACGTCCTGCTCGAGTCGGGCACGATGGGCCGTGCCGCAGTACCGAGTGGTGCGTCGACCGGTTCGCGCGAAGCCATCGAGTTGCGCGACGGCGACAAGAACCGCTACCTTGGCAAGGGCGTGCTGCGCGCCGTCGAACACGTCAATACCGAAATCAGCGAAGCAGTGCTGGGCCTCGATGCCAGCGAGCAGGCGTTTCTCGATCGCACGCTGATCGATCTGGACGGCAGCGACAACAAGAGCCGGCTCGGCGCCAATGCCACGCTGGCGGTCAGCATGGCGGTGGCGCGCGCGGCGGCCGAGGAAAGCGGGCTGCCGCTGTACCGCTATTTCGGTGGATCGGGTGCGATGCAGATGCCGGTGCCGATGATGAACGTCATCAACGGCGGTGCCCATGCCAACAACAACCTCGACCTGCAGGAGCTGATGATCATTCCGGTCGGCGCGCCGAGCTTTCGCGAAGCGGTGCGCTACGGCGCCGAGGTGTTTCATGCGCTGAAGAAGATCCTGCACGGCAAAGGCATGCCGACTTCGGTGGGCGACGAAGGGGGCTTCGCACCGAACGTCACCAGCCACGAGGCCGGCATCCAGCTGATTCTCGAAGCCATCGACAAGGCCGGCTACAGCGCCGGCGAGCAGATCGCGATCGGCCTCGACTGCGCCGCCAGCGAGTTCTACAAGGACGGCAAATACCACCTCGAAGGCGAAGGCCTGGTGCTGAGCGCCACCGAGTGGACCGACATGCTCGCGACCTGGGTCGACAAATACCCGATCATCAGCATCGAGGACGGCATGCACGAAGGCGACTGGGAAGGCTGGAAGCACCTGACCGAGCGGCTCGCGAAAAAGGTGCAACTGGTCGGCGACGACCTGTTCGTGACCAATACGAAGATCCTGAAGCGCGGCATCGACGAAGGCATCGCCAATTCGATCCTGATCAAAATCAACCAGATCGGCACGATGACCGAAACCTTCGCGGCGATCGAGATGGCCAAGCGCGCCAACTACACCGCGGTGATCAGCCACCGATCCGGCGAGACCGAGGATTCGACGATTGCCGATATCGCGGTGGGCACCAATGCCGGCCAGATCAAGACCGGCTCGATGAGCCGCAGCGACCGCGTGGCCAAATACAATCAGCTGCTGCGCATCGAGGAAGACCTCGGCGATGTCGCGACCTACCCCGGCCGCGCCGCGTTCTACAACCTGCGCTAAGCCACC
>JANNNE010000347.1:0-2477 GCA_031398385.1 Ideonella sp. | reverse complement strand
TGCGAAGTGCGAGCGGGCGGTGGCTGACAAGGTCTCGCCGACCGCCTGGTGAATGCCCGCGCTGCGGCCGGTGGCCATGCGCAACTGCAGGTAGATGAAGCCGTGATCGCCGCTGCCATCGGCCACCGCGAAATGTGCCGCCGGGTAGGCCAGCACCGGCGTGCGCGGCTGGCCGATGCCGGACAGGTCTCGCGGCATCGCCGACACCGGGAAGACGGCATTGATCTGCCCGGTACCGGAACTCGGAAACATCGGCATGATGATCTCGGCAGGCTGTCAACCGGACGATGACCCGGAATGAAGCCGGTGGATCGACGCTGATTCCCGGAGCCTGCGATCATTGCGTTCTTGCCGTCTGCGCCACCGCATTCGACTAATCGCAGGAGACACACATGGACACCGCCGCCCCGGTTTTTCCCCAGCAGATTCAGTGGGAAAGCGATGGCACCAGCCGCATACCGTTCATGGCCTATACCGAGGCCGAGCAGCATCGCAAGGAACTCGAGCGGTTTTTCTACCGTGGGCATTGGTGTTATGTCGGCCTCGAGGCCGAGATCCCGAACGCCGGAGATTTCAAGCGCACGGTGATCGGCGAGCGCTCGGTCATCATGGTGCGCGACAACGACGGGGCCACCATCAACGTCGTCGAAAACGTCTGTGCACACCGCGGCATGCAGTTCTGCCGCGAGCGCCACGGCAATCGCAAGGAGTTCGTCTGCCCGTACCACCAGTGGAACTACAGCCTGCAAGGCGATCTGCAGGGCGTGCCGTTCCGGCGTGGCGTGAAGCAGGACGGCAAGGTCAACGGCGGCATGCCGGCCGACTTCAAGAATGCCGAACACGGCCTCAACAAACTGCAGGTGGCGAGCCGCGGGGGCGTGGTGTTCGCCAGCTTCGATCCGGACATCGAATCGCTGGAGGATTTCATCGGACCCGCGGTGCTGGCCTACTTCGACCGGCTGTTCAACGGCCGCAAGCTGAAGATCCTGGGCTACAACCGGCAACGCATCCCCGGCAACTGGAAGCTGATGCAGGAGAACATCAAGGACCCGTATCACCCCGGGTTGCTGCACACCTGGTTCGTCACTTTCGGACTCTGGCGCGCCGACAACAAGTCCGAGTTGAAGATGGATGCCCAGCACCGCCACGCTGCGATGATCTCGACCCGCGGCGCCACCGGCCGTGCCGATCAGGTGACGCAGGTGTCGAGCTTCAAGGAAAGCATGCAGTTGCACGACCCGCGCTTTCTCGACATCGTGCCCGAGGCGTGGTGGGGTGGCCCTACCGCGGTGATGACGACGCTGTTTCCGAGTGTGATCCTGCAGCAGCAGGTCAACAGCGTGTCGACCCGGCACATCCAGCCCAGTGGGGTCGGCAGCTTCGATTTCGTCTGGACCCACTTCGGCTTCGACGACGACAGCGACGAGATGACGCAGCGCCGGCTGCGCCAGGCCAACCTGTTCGGCCCGGCGGGCTTCGTCTCGGCCGACGACGGTGAGGTGATCGAGTTGTCGCAGAAGGGTTTCGAACAGAAGCCGTTTCACCGCACCCTGGCCGAACTGGGTGGCCGCGAGGTCGGCGATACCGATCACATGGTGACCGAGACACTGATCCGCGGCATGTACCAATACTGGCGCCAGGTGATGGAATCATGATCAGGATCGATTTCGAAGATCATTTTGCGCTGAGCCAGCTGTACGCCGACTATGCCGCTGCGCTGAGTTCGGGCAATTGGGATCTGTGGCCGGAATTTTTCATCGACGAATGCAGCTATCGCCTGCAACCGCGTGAGAATTTCGACCGCGGATATCCACTGGCCACGCTGTCGTTCGAAAGCAAGGGCATGCTGAAGGATCGGGTCTACGGCATCCGCGAGACGCTGTTCCACGATCCTTATTACCAGCGCCTGGTGGTCGGTGCGCCGCTGCTGCGCAAGGCAGGGGCTGGTCGCTTCGAGTGCGAAGCCAACTATGCGGTATTTCGCACCAAGCTCTCGGAACTGTCGACGGCGTTCAATGTGGGGCGGTCGATCGACACCATCGTGCGCACGCCGCAGGGCCTCAAGTTCGAATCGAAACTCGTTGTCTACGACAGCGAGATGATCCCCAACTCCATCATCTATCCGATCTGAGACCGACGCCATGAGCGACAACACCAACTGGGTCGATGCCGCGGCACTCGACGATGTGCCCGCAGACGACGTGATCGGCATCGTGGTCGAGGGCCGCCCGGTCGCGCTGTACGGGGTCAACGGTGAGGTCTTCGCCACCGACAACACCTGCAGCCACGGTCAGGCCGAGTTGTGCGATGGCTTTCTGGAGGGCTACGAGATCGAATGCCCGATGCACCAGGGCCGCTTCGATATCCGCACCGGCCAGCCGGCCTGCGCGCCGGTCACCGAAGCGATCCGAAGCCATCCGGTGAAGATCGAAGGCGGGCGCGTTTTTCTGGCGATCGACTGAAATCGCGGATCAGCC
>JANNNE010000305.1:0-9844 GCA_031398385.1 Ideonella sp. | reverse complement strand
GTGTTTTTTTACCCCCCCCCCCGGGGGGGTCACCCCGCTCCTGCAGGGCAAAGATCAGGCGACGACCAGCAGCCGCGCCACACGCTCCCGCAGCAACCCCGGCGTGACCTCGGCCGCAGGCACGGCCGCATCGATCGTCAGACCGACCCGGCTCCAGATGCCGCGCCGGAACGGTCGCCGCATCGCCGCACCGTCGATGCGCGAAAAGAACGATCCCCACAAGTTGTTCAAGGCCATCGGGATCACCGGCACCGGTTGCATTGCCAGCAGCTTCATCACGCCGCCCTTGAATTCGCCGAGGCTGCCATCGGTCGTGATGCCGCCTTCGGGAAAGATGCAGACCATCTCGTTGTCGGCCAGCACCGCCGCGGCCTGCGCGAAGGCGCGTTCGTAGGTCTGCGCGTCTTCGCGCTGCGAAGCGATCGGAATCGCCTTGGCCAGGCGGAACAGCCAGCCGAGCACGGGTACGCGGAAGATGCGGTGGTCCATGATGAAGCGGATCGGCCGCGGGCTGGCCGCCATCAGCAGCACCGCATCGACAAAGCTGATGTGGTTGCAGACCAGGATGGCCGCGCCATCGACCGGAATGTGCCGGTCGCCGACGACCTTGAACCGGTAGACCAGACGGCTCGCGACGAAGGCGACGAAGCGCAGCAGGTACTCGGGCACCAGCATGAAGATGTAGAACGCAACCACTGCATTGAGCAGCGCGGTGGTCAGGAACACCTGCGGGATGCTGAACCCGGCCTTCAGCAGCAACCCGACGCCGACCGAGCTGACCACCATGAACAAGGCGTTCAGGATGTTGTTGGCCGCGATGATTCGCGCCCGGTGGCTCGGCTGCGAGCGGATCTGGATCAAGGCATACATCGGTACGCTGTAGAGGCCGGCAAACAGCGCCAGCAGCGCCAGATCGGCCATCACCCGCCAGTGCGCCGGTTCGGCTGCAAAGGCGGCCAGACCCAGACGCTCGACCGTTGGCAGCCCGCGAGACGCCAGGTACAGATCGATCGCAAACACACTCATGCCGATTGCGCCGAGCGGTACCAGGCCGATCTCCACATGGCGGCGGCTCAGCACCTCGCACAACAGCGATCCGGTGCCGATGCCGATCGAGAAGACCACCAGCAGCAGCGACGCCACCTGCTCGTCGCCGTGCAGCACATCGCGCGCGAACGACGGAAACTGCGACAGGAAGACCGCACCGAAAAACCACATCCACGAGATACCGAGCAACGAGCGGAAGACGACGATGTTCTGGTGCGCCAGCTTCAGGTTGCGCCAGGTTTCGCTGAACGGATTCCAGTTGATCTGCAGGCCGGGTTCAGTCGACGGGCTGACCGGCACGTAGTGCGCAGTGACCTGGCCGGCGATCGCCAGCGCGAAACAGGCCCAGGCGGTGGCGACGGCGCCGATCTGCGGCAATGCGATCAACAGGCCCCCGGCGACGCTGCCGAGCAGGATCGCGACGAAGGTGCCCATCTCGACCATGCCGTTGCCGCCGGTCAGTTCGCGCTCGCTCAGATGCTGCGGCAGGTAGGCATATTTGACCGGGCCGAACAGCGTCGATTGCAGCCCCATCAGGAAGACGCACACCAGCAGCAAGGCCGCATCGGCGCGATAGAAGCCCCACGCGGCCAAGCCCATGATCACGACTTCGAGTGCCTTGATCCAGCGGATCAGCATCGCCTTGTCGTATTTGTCGGCCAGTTGGCCGCTGGTGGCCGAGAACAGCAGGTAGGGCAGGATGAACAGCGCACCGATCACCAGGCCCGCCAGGTCGGGAGGCATCCAGCTGACCTGCAACTGATACGTCACCATCACGGTGAACGCGAACTTGAACAGGTTGTCGTTGCCGGCGCCGAGAAACTGGGTCCAGAAAAACGGCGCGAATCGCCGTTGCGACAACAGCGCGAACTGGCTGGGATGCTCGTTTTCGGCTTCCATCGCAATGGGTTCTATCGCCTGGATGGTGCCGCCGCTGCCTGATTGATTCATGGGTCCGCCTGGTCCGAGTCTGCGGCTGAATGTAGCGCCGGTCATGTCTGCTCCAGAACTCATCGCACCACCACCGGTGCGGCCCCCAGGCGGCTGGCCTGCAACCAGTCGAATACCGAATCGACGGTCATGGTCTCGATCCGATCGCCGAAGCGTTTCGAATTGGGGTGATCGTCGAAGGCGATGTTTGCGGTCGTGACCCGGGCGCCCAGCCGCTGCATCGCCCCCAGACGCAGGCTGGTGGGTCGATAGTCCTCCAGTTTCAACCAGGCCTGGGCGCGCTCGCGGTCGCGCGCCGCGGGCTCCTGCGCCATTGCCAGCGTCTCGATCGCCCACTGGTTGGATTGCTGATAACGCCGCGACCACGGATAGGCCAGCATGTTGTAGGCCGGCGTGTGCATGCGGGCGAGCTGATGGTTGTCCCGCAGGATCGGCAGCAGCCGGGCCTGCAGGGCCGGATCGAGCACGACGAATCCGACCTCGTAATCGAACAGATCGTCGAGCACGAACTCGCCGAGCCCCTGTCGAAACACCGCCGCCTGGGCACTGCCGCATTCGTTTAGCTTGTGCGCGACCCGCCACACAGGGGCCGCACCGCCTGCCACGTCATCCCGATAGGCCAGCCCCAGATGCGAATAGCGCAAGCCGTATGGCCGCAAATCCTGCCCGACCCTTGCCAGCACCACCACTCGGGCACCACTGGCGTCGAGTGCGCGCAGGGTCGCCGTGGCGAGATTCATCGAGCGCTCGACATTGACCGCCAGCGGACGATGCGCCTCGCATGAACGACCCGCCAGCGCCTGGGTTGCCGGCAGACCAGCCACCGCGACCACCAGCAGCCTGATCAACAGGCGCCCGGTGCACACGACCGATGCCAGCCACCGCAACCGGCTTCCTGCGCGCCACTGGCTCACCGCGTCACCCGCTCGTTGTACAGCAGGGCCTTGCCGATTTCGTTCGGAATGAACGCCACCGCCTGCCCGGCCGCCGAAAGAACCCAGCCGGTGCCGATCACGCTGACCGCGACTGCCGTCCCGACACCCAGAGAAAGCGCCGCTGCGGCTTCGCTGCCGACGGTAAAACTCATGCGCGCACCGTCCGATGCCCGTTCGAGCACATAGACCGTCCCGCGCGCCGAGGCTTCAACTGCGACGGTGGTCAACACCACCCCGGCAGACAGCACCACCACCGGCGCGACCACCGACACTGCAATCGGCAATGCCGACAACGCGCTGGCTTCCGAGCCGCCATTTCGATGCGCGCCGGACGGCAAGCTGAAACCGAAGATCGTAGCCGCGAGCAGCCAGCGGCCAGCCCAAACCGTCCAGCGAGAACCGATGCGCGGCGTGGTCATGTCGTCTCCTGTTCGTCAACGCGGCGGCGGGCCCGGACCTCGAACAACAAGGCTTCGTGGGCATCGCGCAGCGTTTTCGCCAACGTGAATACGCTGGAGATCAGGAACAGCCAGCTGACCCCGAGAAATGCCTTGTACGACGGGCTGATCTGCATCCGCCACAGACCCCAGCCAGTCAAGAGCATCGCGATGCTGAAGCCGCCCCAGACGACCATGCTCCAGCCCGGGGTGTCGCTGCGGCCGGATTGAACGTCGCGCACATGCTTGGCCAGCGCAAACGCCGTGGAGATGCAGAAGCCGTAGCCCATCATCATGAATGCACGGTCGAGATCTTCGCCTGGCAAATAGGCCAGGCCGATCACCGACAGCCCGATGGCAATCGCGAACGAGGCCCAGACCTGGACCCTCCAGGCTTTGCTGTCCTGACGGACAAACGTGTTTTGCATGGCGCCCTCAAAAGTGGTTGAAGAGACGCCATGGTCTGCACTTCCGCAGCCGGCAGCCATCGCCCTCGGGAGGGAGGCGCCCGCAAAGGACTTCAAGTACCGTCTTGTGATACTTTCGGTCAATATTCTTCGATCCAGCATCACATGGCAGCCAGCCTGGACCTTGTCAACGCACTGAAAGCCGAGCTGAAAGCGGCCGGTATCACCTATGCCGATCTGGCTCGCCGGCTCGGCCTGGCCGAAAGCAGCGTCAAACGGATCTTCTCGCGGGCCGACATGCCGCTGTCGCGAGTCGACGAGGTGCTGGGCGTGCTCGGGCTCGACTTCGCCGATCTGGCGCGCCGCATCGCCGACCAGCAGCCGCTGCGCCACCAGCTGACGCTCGCCCAGGAGACCGCCGTGGTGGCCGACCGCAAGCTGCTGCTGGTGGCGATCAGCTGTCTGAGCCACTGGACCTTCGATCAGATCATCAACACCTACACCATCAGTCACTCCGAATGCGAGGCCTACATGGCCGTGCTCGATCGTCTGGGCATCATTACCTGCCGACCGATGAACCGTTATCACCTGCGCCTGGCCAAGACCTTTCGCTGGTTGCCCGACGGGCCGGTGATGGCCTTCTTCCGCGAACACGTGGCGGCCGACTATTTCAGCGGCGGCTTCGATCAGGACGGCGAAATCCTGATGCTGGTGCACGGACAGATCGGCACCAGCCTGGCGAGCAGCTTCGTCGAGCGCCTGCAACGCATCGGCCAGGATTTCGCGCAGCAGCATCTGGCCGACCAGCGTCTGCCGGCCCGGCACAAGAACGCCTACACCCTGGTTGTCGCGATGCGCTCGTGGATGTTCGGGGCCTTCATCGAGTTCAAGCGCGATCCGTGATGGCGCGGGGCCTGCGCTTGCATGCGCATCGAACCGGGTCAGAATGGCCAGGCCTTTGTCGGAGAGAACACCATGCCCATCACCGCCCGGAGCTTGCGGATCCTCCTGCTGTCGATCGTCTGCATGCTGAGCGCAACGGCACCGGCCGCCGAGCGCGCCATCGACAAGCAGGTCGTCGTCGAGGCGCCGATCGCCGAGGTCTGGAAAAACTGGACCACGCGTGAAGGCATCGAATCGTTCTTCGCGCCCGAAGCCGTGGTCGATGCCCGGGTCGGGGGCGCCTTTTTTATCCACATCGACCCCTTGGCCCGACCCGGCAACAAGGGCGCAGACGACATGCGCTTCATGGCCTTGCAGGAGCCGACGATGCTCAGTTTCGACTGGAATGCGCCGCCTTCGCTGCCGCAGGCCCGCCAGCAGCGCACGTTCGTGGTCGTGCGCCTGACCAGTCTCGAACCAGGCAAGACCCGGGTCGACCTTCACCACACCGGCTGGGGCAGCGGTGGCGAATGGGACAAGAGCTTCGCCTATTTCGATACCAGCTGGGGCAATGTGCTGGCCAACCTCCAGAAACGTTTCAAGGCGGGTCCGATGGACTGGAGCGAATGGCTGGCGATGCTGCGCAAGTACCACGCCGAGTCGAGCAAGGCACCGGCCAGATAGGCATCGGCGATGCGGTCCGCGCCGTGCCGCGCCGGGCGTGGGCTCAGGCGGCGCGGTGCTCCAGCAGGAAGTTGGCGCCGTCGTATTGGCCCAGCACCTCGGTCAGATACGGCAGCACAGTCAGCAATTCCTCGTGCAGCGTATACGGCGGGTTGAGAATGAACACGCCGCTGCCCGCCAGGCCGAAACCTTGTGAATCGGGGCGCTGGACCGTCAACCGGGCATGCAGCCAGCCCTTCGGCGCCAGGCTTTCCAGGCGCTTGGGTAGCTGGGCGGCCTCGATTTTCTGCACTTGCGGATACCAGACCATGTAGACACCCTCGGCGAAACGCTGCACGCCGTCGCGAATCGCCCGCACCACCTTGCCGTAGTCGCCGTGCCCTTCGTAACTGGGATCCATCACCACCAGCGCACGCCGCGTCGACGGCGGCAACTGTGATTTCAGGCCCTCGAAACCATCGCCCATCGTCACCTCGGCGCGTTTGGCGTCGCCCAGAAAAGCCGCCAGGATGCGGTGATCGGTCGGATGCAGCTCGTAGGCGCGAAATTGATCGGTCGGTCGCAACAACATGCGGGCGAATGCCGGAGAGCCCGGATATTGCTCCAGGCGGCCTTCCGGGTTGAAGCTGCGAACCAGCGCCAGATAGTCGGCCACCGCTTCGGGCAGATCGTTGCGACTCCACAGCCGGCCGATGCCCTGCTCGAATTCGCCTTTTTTCTGCGCGTAGTCCCCTTCCAGCGAATAGCCGCCGGCCCCGGCATGGCTGTCGACCAGCCGGTACGGCTTGTCCTTCTGGTTCATGTAGCGAATCAGCAGGCACAGCGTGATGTGTTTCAGGACATCGGCATGATTGCCCGCGTGAAAGGCATGGCGGTAGGCGAGCATGGGATGAACCTCGAGAAAGAACCGGCACTGTAGCCGCACCTGGCCGCGCGCCAGGCTTTCGCCGAAACCCGACGCGGCCTGAATCTTCGCCGATCCGCGACAATGGCGCGCCACGTGCTGCAATGCAGCATCGGTCGTGCCATTCTCAGCCTTTCCTGTTCACAACCGTCGATGTCGGCCAGGTCCACCTTCGCGAAACACCAGGCCTTGTCGTTGTTGCTGGGCGCGCTCGGAGCCGGCGTCTGCCTGCTGCTGAACACGCCGCTGCCGTGGATGATCGGCCCGCTGCTCGCCACCTCGATCGCCGGCATGTCGGGCGTGCCGATGGTGGCCGCACCACTGCTTCGCAACGCCGGCCAATGGGCGATCGGTACCGCGCTCGGGCTCTATTTCACGCCCCAGGTGATCGGTTTCGTCGCCAGCCACTGGGCAGTGATCCTGTCCGGCATCGTCTGGGCGCTGGCGCTCGGCGCCGGATTCGGGCTCTGGCTCAAGCTCAGCAACCGGGGGCTGTCCGGTCTGGATCGACCGACCACCTTCTTTGCCAGCGCGATCGGTGGCGCTTCGGAAATGACGGTTCTCGCCGAGCGTCACGGCGGCCGCATCGATCTCATCGTCAGTGCGCACTCACTGCGCATACTGATGGTCGTGCTGCTGGTTCCGTTCGGCTTTCAATGGGCCGGCCTGCAGGGGCTGGACCCCAGCGTGCCGGGCCCGCAGGTGGTTCGCCCGGTCGGCCTGATCGTTCTGTGCGCCGCCTGCCTGGCCGGCGCGCTGTTGATGCGCCGCTACAGATTGTCGAACCCGTGGGTGCTGGGCCCGCTGGCGGTCGGCATTCTGCTGACCGCCAACGGCATCGAGCTGTCGGCATTGCCGCGCTGGATGACCAACCTCGGCCAGCTGTTCATCGGTGTCGCGCTCGGCACCCGTTTCACCCGCGGTTTCATGCATACGGCGCCGCGCTGGCTGGTGAGCGTGGCGATCGGTACCCTGGGAATGATCGGGCTGAGCGCCGGTTATGCCTGGGTCGTCGCCCAGCTCACCGGGCTGCATCCGGCCACCGTGATGATCGGCACCGCACCGGGCGGACTTGCCGAGATGTGCCTGACCGCCAAGGCGCTGCAACTCGGCGTGCCGGTGGTGACCGCCTTTCACGTCACCCGGATGGTCGCGGTGGTGGTGCTGGCCGGCCCGCTGTTTCGGCTCGGCCGGCCAGCCTGACCGCGCCGCCGCCCGATCAGGCCGGGATGCGCAGAACCTGGCCCGGATAGATCTTGTCGGGATCGGCCAGCATCGGCTTGTTGGCCTCGAAGATCTTCATGTAGGCGTTGGCCTTGCCGTATTGCGTCTTGGCGATACCGGACAAGGTGTCGCCTGAGACCACCGTATAGAAGCGGGACTCCTCGGCCTTCTGCGAGACCGTCATCAGGTCGTTCACGGCATGCACCCCCTGCACATTGCCGCAGCACAACACGATTCGCTCCTTGGTGGCCTGGTCTTCGGCCTGCCCGGAAACCGTGACCGTGCTGGTGGTCCCGTCGAACTCGACCTTGAGCCCGGCGGCGCTCAGTTTCTGGCTCGCGATATAGGCCTCGATCGCCTTGGCGGCCTTGTCGTTGGCCGCCGCCACGCGCGCCTGCTTCTCTGCCGGATCGGCAACTGCCGGCTCGGCGTCCTTTTGGCCGAACAGTTTCTGACCGGCTTCCTTGAAAAAACTGACGATACCCATGGATCCTCCTGACGATGGTGAAAAGACGGCACTCGGCAACTGCGCTGCCAGCAACTCGCAGCCATCGTAACCGGCCGATCCGACCGCGCAGATCGCATACCCGTTCAATCGACCAGTCAGCGCTTTCGGGCGCGGGCCTCGAACAGTTCGCGGATCCCGACTTCGCGCGGCCCCGGCACCACCTGGAAATCCTCGCCCGCCGTCAAGCGGCCCGGGGTGCGCACCGCCAGATAGAAGCCGCACCAGGCGCTGTGCGTCATCATCTTCGCCGCCTGATCGAAACCCATCACGGCATTGAACTTGTAGCAGGGGTAACGCGGCTCGCTGACCGCCAGCTCGCAGGATTCGAAGCGCAGCACGTCGCCGATCCAGACCTGGGTTTCGAGCAGGCCGGACAAGCTCAGGTTCTCGCCGACGGCGCCGGGCCGCAGCGTGTCGTTCCAGGCCGCGACCCCGGCCTGGGCACGCAACGTCTGCCAGAACGCAAAGTGCTCGCTCGGATAAGCGTACAGCGCCTTCGACAAGCCACCGTGCACCGACCGATCGACCTGTTCATCGCCCGCCAGGCCGAGCGGAGTCACGTCGACCGGACCGGCCCGGGCTGCCTTCACGATGGCCGAGCGGACGAGCCGGTCGCCGACCTGCAGGTCGCTCGCCCGTCCGATGTTGATACTGAGCAGGCGCGGCATCGCCCGATCATGCCTGAGCAGGCAACCGCCGCGGCACCGCGGCTTTGCAAACCCCCTGGCGCCATCGAGTTACATGGCGATTACACTGCGCCTTCTTTTCACCAGCAGCAGGCCGACGCAACCGCGCCAGCCTGCGCCGGACGGTGCCGCCACCACGGCCCGTCCCGGCCCATTTCCGGCTCGGGATGGGGCAAGTCATGCCGCTGTCACCAGCGTGAAGGCACTTGTGCCCTGTGTTGGTCGCCGTGCGACATGGCTTGCCCGATCCCGCCCAATTGACTTCTCAGACCAAGGACCGACGATGACCCGACCCGACGACGCGGAGCCCAGCACCAATCCACCGAATTACTTGCGCCATGCGCGGCTTGCCGCCTGGGTTGCCGAGATGGCCGCACTGACCGAGCCCGAGAGCGTCTATTGGTGCGACGGCAGCGACGCCGAATACGACCGCCTGTGTGCTGAACTGGTCGCCGCCGGCACCTTCAAGAAGCTGAATCCGGAACTGCGCCCGAACAGCTACCTGGCCTGTAGCAACCCGAGCGACGTGGCGCGCGTCGAAGATCGCACCTTCATCTGCAGCGACACACGCGAACTGGCCGGCCCGACCAACAACTGGATGGCACCCGCCGAGATGCGTGCGCTGCTGCAGACCGGCCAGGCCGACGGTACGCCGGCGCTGTTCAAGGGCGCGATGCGTGGCCGCACCATGTATGTGGTGCCGTTCAGCATGGGCCCGCTGGGCTCGCCGATCGCGCATGTCGGTGTCGAACTGTCCGACAGCCCGTATGTGGCGGTCAACATGAAGATCATGACCCGCATGGGCAAGGCGGCGCTCGATGTGCTGGGCGAAGACGGCGAGTTCGTGCCCTGCGTGCACACCGTCGGCGCGCCGCTCGAGCCCGGCCAGAAAGATGTGACCTGGCCGTGCAACCCGACCAAATATATCGTCCACTACCCGGCGTCCCGCGAGATCTGGAGCTATGGTTCGGGCTACGGCGGCAATGCGCTGCTCGGCAAGAAATGCTTCGCGCTGCGCATCGCCTCGACCATGGGCCGTGACGAAGGCTGGCTGGCCGAGCACATGCTGGTGCTCGGCGTCACCAGCCCGGAAGGCAAGAAACACCACGTGGCCGCCGCCTTCCCGAGCGCCTGCGGCAAGACCAACTTCGCGATGCTGGTGCCGCCGGCCGGTTTCGA
>JANNNE010000281.1:0-2971 GCA_031398385.1 Ideonella sp. | reverse complement strand
GGCCAGTACGGAGCCGGCAGCGTGATCGTCTGGGACCGCGGCCGCTGGATCCCCGAAGGCGATCCGCACGACGGCCTGGCTGCGGGCAAGTTGTTGTTCACGCTCGACGGCCACAAGCTGGCAGGCCTGTGGGAACTGGTGCGCATTGCCAAGGGCGGCGAAAAACAGCCGCCGTGGATCCTGTTCAAGAAGCACGATGCCTTCGAGCGACCGCATGCCGCGTACGACGTGATCAGCGCGCTGCCCGACAGCGTGGTGAGCAAGCCGCCGGCAACGCGTCCGGTGCCGGCTGCGGGTACTTCAGGCTCCGGCGCGAGCAGCCGCAAAGCACCTTTTGCAGAAGCCTCTCGCATCGTCAAGCTCGCCAAGAAAGCGCCCCTTCCCGCCACCTTGTCGCCGCAACTGGCGACGCTGTCGACCACCATTCCGAGCGGCACCGCCGATGTGCAATGGCTGTTCGAGATCAAGTTCGACGGCTACCGGCTGCTGACCCGGATCGACGCCAAGGGCCGGGCGACACTGTTCACCCGCAACGGGCACGACTGGACATCCAAGATGCCGCGGCTGGCCGCCGCCCTCGACGGCATGGGCTTGCGCAACTGCTGGCTCGACGGCGAAATTGTCGTGCTCGATCGCAACGGGCTGCCGGATTTCAATGCGTTGCAGAAGTCGTTCGACCGCGTGGTGGTTCGGCGAATCGCGGCTGAAGCCGCTCCTACAAAACACCAGCCCCCCCGCGGCGCCGTTGGAGCGGATTCAGCCGCGCTTAGGGTGACCAAGAATGACGCCGTCG
The DNA here is from genome assembly GCA_031398385.1 of Ideonella sp. GTDB lineage: Bacteria > Pseudomonadota > Gammaproteobacteria > Burkholderiales > Burkholderiaceae_C > Ideonella_A. The sequence goes on along the minus strand of JANNNE010000281.1, from coordinate 2,178 downwards.
CGGTAGCCGCCACCCCACCAAAACACCAGCCCCCCCGCGGCGCCGTAGGAGCGGCTTCAGCCGCGCTTCGGGCTGGCAAGAAAAACGCAAGCGCGGCTGAAGCCGAATCTGCGAAGAGCGGGCGTGCCGACATCGTCTATTTCCTGTTCGACCTCCCCCTCTTCGACGGCCGCGATCTGCGGCCGCTGGTGCTGCGCGACCGACGTGCGGTGCTTACGCAGATGCTGCAAGACACCGGCGACCACCCCGATATCCGCCTCAGCGCCCATTTCGATGGCGATCCGGCTGCGATCCTGGCGTCGGCCGCGAAGCTCGGGCTGGAAGGGTTGATCGCCAAGCGGCTCGATTCGCCTTATGTATCGGCCCGGGCGCCAACCTGGCTGAAACTCAAATGCAGACAACGCCAGGAATTCGTGATCGCCGGATTCACCGATCGCGGCAACAACAAGGACGCTGCCGAGATCGGCAGCCTGTTGCTGGGGGTGGTCGACAACAACGGTGTGCTGGTTTCAGTCGGCAGTGTGGGCACGGGGTGGAGCAGTGCCGCTGCAGGTGAGCTGAAATCGAAGCTGGTGGCGATTGAACGGAGTGCGGCGCCGTTCGGGATGGCCATCGCGCCTGAAGGCGCTCCCACAGAAGGCCGAAGCCGGCGCCGTGGCAAGGCAGGAGCGGCTGCAGCCGCAATCGGGGCCGATGGACGCGCCGTAGGAGGGGCTTCAGCCGCGCTTCGGGCCGAAGGACGCGCCGTAGGAGCGGCTTCAGCCGCGCTTCGGGTTGCGGCGGAAAGCGCAAGCGCGGCTGAAGCCGCTCCTACAAAACAGAAAGATCGCGATTCGGTGGCCAGCGGGGTGGCCATCGCGCCTGAAGGCGCTCCCACAGAACACCAGATCAAGCGCGGTCGCTGGTCCAAACGCAAGCCTGGCGACGAACGCTGGGTCGAGCCGCTGCTGGTGGCCGAAGTCAATTTTGCCGAATGGACCCCCGACGGGCAGATCCGTCACGCCAGCTTCGTCTCGCTGCGCGAAGACAAACCCGCCAGTGAAGTTACGCGCGAAACGCCGACCCATGCTGCCGGATCGCACCGTGCAAGTGCTCATCTCAATGCTGCTGAATCGGCCCGTGCAAGCGCCCATCCGGATCCCGAAGGTAAACACCGCAAAACCGCCCATCCGAATTCTGTGGGAGCGCCTTCAGGCGCGATTGCCGCCTCGCCCAAGCCACCCACTCCGATGAAAATCACCCACCCCGATCGCATCGTCGATCCATCCACCAAGCTCACCAAACTCGATCTCGTCCGCTACTACGAAAGCGTGGCCGGATGGATGCTGCCGCATCTGAAAGCCCGCCCGTGCTCGTTGGTGCGCGGTCCCAACGGCATTTCCGGTCAGCTGTTTTTCCAGAAACACGCCGACACGCTGAAGATCCCCGGCCTGAAGCAACTCGACCCCGACCTGATGCCCGATCACGAACCGCTGATCGAGGTGCCCAGCCTCACCGCACTGCTCGGCGCCGCGCAGATGAACGTGATCGAGTTTCACACCTGCAACGGCAAGGCCCACAATTTCGATTACCCCGATCGCCTGATATTCGACCTCGACCCTGGCGAAGGCGTGGCCTGGAAAAAGGTTCAGGACGGTGCCGCGCTGCTGCATTCGTTCCTGAGCGAACTCGGCCTGCAATCGTGGCTGAAAACCAGCGGCGGCAAGGGCCTGCACGTGGTCGTCCCGCTGGCGCCGAAATACGACTGGGCGACGGTGAAGGATTTTTCGCGCGACGTGGTGCAACATATCGCCCGGGTGATACCCGAGCGCTTCGTATCGAAGAGCGGTCCGAAAAACCGGGTCGGCAGAATCTTCATCGATTACCTGCGTAACAGCCGCGGCGCCACCACGGTGGCGGCATTCTCGGCCCGCTCCCGGCCCGGGCTGGGGGTATCGACGCCGGTTGCGTGGGAGCAGTTGCCAGATTTGAAAAGCGGCGCTCAATGGGCGATTGCGAACGCCCGCGAATATCTGTCGTTCCAATCCGAAGACCCGTGGGCCGCCTATTGGAAATCGCGGCAATCGCTGACACGGGCGATCAAGCGGATCGGCGATACATGAGCGGCTATTTGTTCTGTAGGAGCGGCTTCAGCCGCGCTTCGAGATCCCCCCGAAACCCCGAAAGCGCGGCTGAAGC
>JANNNE010000264.1:0-12620 GCA_031398385.1 Ideonella sp. | reverse complement strand
AGCTTGTCGACCTTCAGCGTCTGCTCACCGCCCTTGGCGTCGGCATAGGCAATCTCGACCCCTTTGGCCGACGCCTTGACGGCGGAAATCTTCACGCCGAGCTCGATCTTCAGACCCTGCTTGGTCAGCGCCTTGTGGGCTTCCTTGGCGATCTGCTCGTCGACCGCGCCGAGGAAGGTCGCCAAGGCTTCGAGCACCGTCACCTCGGATCCGAGCCGACGCCACACCGACCCCATCTCCAGACCGATCACGCCCGAGCCGATGACACCGAGTTTTTTCGGCACCTCGGTGATGCGCAGCGCACCATCATTGCTGAGGACATTGTCTTCGTCGAAATCGGCGCCGGGCAAGGCGCGCGGGTTCGAGCCGGTTGCCAGGATCACATGTTTGGCCAGCAGGTCTTCGCTCGCCGCGCCGCTGACCTTGATCTCGTAGGCGCCGTCCTTGTCCGCGACGAACGATCCGCGGCCATGGAAAAACGCCACCTTGTTCTTCTTGAACAGATACAGGATGCCATCGTTGTTCTGCTTGACGACGCCATCCTTGCGGCCGAGCATCTTGGCCAGATCCAGACTCAGTTTGCCGACGCCGATGCCGTGGTCGGCGAAGTGATGGCCGGCCTGCTCGAAATGCTCGCTCGACTGCAGCAGCGCCTTGCTCGGAATGCAGCCCACATTGGTGCAGGTACCACCCGGGGCCGGTCCGCCCTTGGCGTTTTTCCACTCGTCGACACACGCGACATTGAAGCCCAGCTGCGCCGCACGAATCGCCGCGATGTATCCACCGGGGCCGCCACCGATGACGACCACATCAAATTCTTTGCTCACTTGTGTCCTCTTTCGTAGGAGCGGCTTCAGCCGCGATTCCCGACCCGTCACCCTGTCACCAACCCGAATCGCCGCTGAAGCCGCTGCTACGGCCATTTCAACTGCGTCCCATCCTGCCGGCCATCCGGTGTGTCCCGCGTTGACGTGACGCTCAAGCCTGACTTCGCGATCAACGGGTTCTGGCAGACGCCGCAGATCCGGCTCTGCCAGTCCACCGGCGTCGACCCCCGCGGGCGCGCCGACTGCGCTCCGGTGTTCAGATATCAAACAGCAAGCGGGCCGGATCCTCCAGCGCTTCCTTCATCGCGACCAGTCCCAGCACAGCTTCGCGGCCGTCGATGATGCGGTGGTCGTAACTCATCGCCAGATAGTTCATCGGCCGGATCACAATCTGGCCGTTCTCGACCACCGCGCGGTCCTTGGTCGCGTGCACGCCGAGGATGGCCGACTGCGGCGGGTTGATGATCGGCGTCGACAACATCGAGCCGAAGGTGCCGCCGTTGCTGATCGAGAAGGTGCCACCGGTCAGGTCGTCGAGCGACAACTTGGCGTCGCGCGCCTTCTGGCCGAATTCGGCGATCTTCTTCTCGATGTCCGCAAAACTCATCTGGTCGGCGTTGCGCAGGATCGGCACCACCAGGCCACGCGGCGAGCCGACCGCGATGCCGATGTCGAAATAGCCGTGATAGACGATGTCGTTGCCATCGACCGATGCATTGATCACCGGATAACGCTTGAGCGCGGCCACCGCAGCCTTCACGAAGAAGCTCATGAAGCCGATCTTGGTGCCGTGCTCCTTCTCGAACTTCTCCTGGAAACGCTTGCGCATCTCCATCACGGGCGCCATGTTCACTTCGTTGAACGTGGTCAGGATGGCGTTCGTCGACTGCGATTGCAGCAGCCGCTCGGCAACGCGGGCGCGCAGCCGGCTCATTGGCACCCGCTGTTCGGGGCGATCGGCCAGCGTGGCCAGCGTCGAGGCAGCCGCCTTGGCCAGCGGACGCGGCAACGGCGGCGGTGCCACTTTAGGCAACGAGGTCGATGCTGCAGCGGCCGGCGCGGGTGCGGGAGCAGCCGGTTTCGCAGCGCCCGATTCGACTGCCGACAACACATCGCCCTTGGTGACGCGGCCATCCCTGCCGGTGCCGGCGACATCGGAAGCCGACATCTTGTTTTCAGCCAGCAGCTTGGCGGCGGCCGGCATCGCGACATCGCCCTTCTTGCCGCCACCTTCGCCACTGCCGGCGGCAGGGGCCGGCGCAGCAGGCGGCGGAGGAGGCGCGGGAACCGGCTTGACTTCCAGCGGGCTGGTCGCCTCGGTGCCTTCGGTGTCGATCTTGGCGATCACCTCACCGCTGACGCACAGTTCGCCGTCCCCTTTTACCAGTTGCGCCATCACGCCGGCCGCCGGAGCGGGCACTTCGAGCACCACCTTGTCGGTTTCGATCTCGACCAGGATTTCGTCGATCTGGACGAATTCGCCGGGCTTCTTCTTCCATTCGACCAAGGTGGCTTCCGCAACCGATTCAGACAGTTCCGGGACCTTCACTTCTACGATAGCCATTGTTTTCTTTCTGGGTTTTTCACATCACCGACGAGGGGGTGATGAATCGAAGCTGCCGACCGTCGCGTCGGCAGCTTGCGGCAGGCTGGTTGCACGGTGAACCAGCCTATTTGGTGAGAACAAAGCCCTTGAGCTTGCCAAATGCCTGATCGAGCAAGGCCTTCTGCTGCTCCTGGTGCAGGTGCGCATAGCCGACCGCTGGCGAGGCCGACGCGGGCCGCCCGGCATAACCGAGCCGCTGGCCATCGCTCATGTTCTCGTGGATGTAGTGCTGGACGAAGAACCACGCGCCCTGGTTCTGCGGCTCGTCCTGACACCACATGATCTCGGACAGGTTCGGGTAACGCTTTATCTCGGCCGCAAACGCCTTGTGCGGGAACGGATAGAGCTGCTCGACACGGATGATGGCCACGTCGCCGCTCTTCTTCTCCTCGCGCTTCTTGACCAGGTCGTAGTAGACCTTGCCCGAACACGCGATCAGCCGCTTGACCTTGTCGGCCTGCACATCGGCATTGGTCTCGGGAATCACCGTGCGGAACTCGCCGCGCGTGAAATCGCTGAGCGGCGAGCCGGCATCCTTGTGGCGCAGCAGCGACTTGGGCGTCATCAGCACCAGCGGCTTGCGGAACATGCGCACCATCTGACGCCGCAGCACGTGGAAGATCTGGCTGGCGGTGGTCGGCTGCACGATCTGCATGTTGTTGTCGGCCGCCAGCTGCATGAAGCGCTCGAGGCGGGCCGAGCTGTGCTCCGGGCCCTGCCCTTCGTAGCCGTGCGGCAACATCAGCGTGAGGCCATTGACCCGGCCCCACTTGACCTCGCCCGACGCGATGAACTGGTCGATGACGACCTGCGCACCGTTGACGAAGTCACCGAACTGCGCCTCCCAGATCACCAGGGTATTCGGTTCGGCCGACGCATAACCGTATTCGAAACCGAGCACGGCCTCTTCAGACAACAGCGAATCGATGACGATGAATGGCGCCTGCCCGTCGGCCACGTTTTGCAGCGGCGTATAGGTGCCCTCGTCCCAGCGCTCGCGGTTCTGGTCGTGCAGCACGGAATGGCGGTGGGTGAAGGTGCCGCGGCCACAATCTTCGCCTGACAGGCGCACCGAATAACCGCTGGCCACCAGGGATGCAAAGGCGAGGTGTTCGCCCATGCCCCAGTCGACATTGATCTCGCCACGACCCATCGCGGCGCGATCGGCCAGCACCTTCTCGACCAGCGGATGCGCCTTGAAATTCGGCGGCAGGGTGGTGATGCGTTCGGCCAGCCGCTTGACCTCGGTCATCGGCAGCGAGGTATCGGCCGCGTCGGTCCACTTCTTGCCGAGGAATGGCGCCCAGTCGACCGCGTATTTGCTCTTGTGATTGGTCAGCACCGGGTCGACCGTGTGTTTGCCCGCATCCATCGCCGCGCGGAACTCCTTGACCATCTGGTCCGGGCCCTCGGCCGGCAAGACACCCTGCGCAACCAGCTTCTCGCCATAAAGGCGGCGCGTGCCCTGGTGCAGCGCAATCTTCTTGTACATCAGCGGCTGAGTCAGCGCCGGGGTGTCCTGCTCGTTGTGACCGAGCTTGCGGAAACAGACGATGTCGACCACCACGTCCTTGTTGAACTCCTGCCGGTAGTCGAGCACCAGCTGCGTCGCCAGCACCACCGCCTCCGGGTCGTCGCCGTTGACGTGCAGCACAGGCGCCTCGACCATCTTGACGACGTCGGTGCAATACAAGGTCGAACGCGTATCGCGCGGGTCGCTGGTGGTGAAGCCGATCTGGTTGTTGATGACGACGTGCACCGTGCCGCCGGTGTAGTAACCCCGCGTCTGCGCCAGCGCCAGCGTTTCCATCACCACGCCCTGGCCCGCGAACGCGGCGTCGCCATGCACGATGATCGGCAGCACCGAGGCGCCGCGCTTGTCGCCGCGCCGATCGAGGCGGGCCTTCACCGAGCCTTCGACCACCGGATTGACGATCTCCAGGTGCGACGGATTGAACGCCAGACTCAGGTGCACCGGACCGGCCGGCGTGCTGACATCGCTGGAGAAACCCTGATGATATTTGACGTCGCCGGACGGCAGGTTTTCAGGTGCGCTGTGGTCGAACTCGGAGAACAGCTCGGCCGGTGATTTGCCCAGCGTATTGACCAGCACGTTCAGGCGCCCGCGGTGCGCCATGCCGATCACGATTTCCTGCACCCCGGCGACGCCGCCGCGCTGCACCAGTTCGTCCATCGACGCGATGAAACTTTCGCCACCCTCGAGCGAGAAGCGCTTCTGGCCGACATATTTGGTATGCAGGTAGCGCTCGAGACCTTCGGCCGCAGTCAAGCGGTTCAGGATGTGGATCTTCTGCTCGGCGGTATAGCTGCCCTTGGAGCGGATGCTCTCCAGCCGTTGCTGCCACCAGCGCTTTTCAGCCGGGTCGGTGCAATGCATGTATTCGGCGCCGATCGAACCGCAATAGGTTTCGCGCAAGGCCTGCACGATATCGCGCAGCGTCATGTTCTCGGCGGTGCTGAAATAGGTATTCGTCGCGCTGAACAGGATGTCCATGTCGGACTCGCTCAGGTCGTAGAACGCCGGCTCGAGTTCGGGAATCTTCGGGCGATCGACGCGCTTGAGCGGATCGAGCGTGGCCCAGCGCGCACCGAGAAAGCGGTAGGCGGCGATCAGAGACTGGACATGAACCTGCTTGCGTGCGACCGCCAGATCGGCGCCGCTGGACTTGTTGCCGAAGGCATTGGCCTTGGCCCGCTGTGCAAACGACGCGACCACCGGCGCATGCGCCACGTCGCGGTTGTCAGAGCCATCGACGGCCGGGACATTCTGCAGCGCGTCGAAATAGGCACGCCAGTTGTCCGGCACGGAGCCGGGGTTGTCCAGGTAGGCCTCGTACATTTCCTCGACGTAGGGCGCATTGCCCCCGAACAGATACGAGTCTGCCCTGTATTCCTGCATCATGTTCGCTCACCTCGTGCGCCGGCTTCCGACGCGATAGTGGGTTGATCAACCTTCCGCGGCTCGGCTTGACCGGTTGGCGGATTGCGACCCGCCTTCACTGTTGCCAGAAAAGGGGACGGGAAGGATGTATTTTCCAAACGCCCAGCACTGTAACACCCGCGCCACCATCCCATCATTTCGCCGGACCGGCTGTCGCTGTGCGGCGACATACTGTGGCGGTGAGCAAGCCCGCCACCCAGGCCACCTATCAGACGATTCACCTGCACCGCGATGCGCCGCCCAAACCGGCGCTCGGCGCGGCCTGCAATGGCTGCGGCGTGTGCTGCGCCAGCGAGCCCTGCCCGGTCGGCATGCTGGTCTCGCGGCGGCGCCGCGGCCGCTGCAGCGCCCTGGTCTGGCAGGACGACGCCGCGCGATATGTCTGCGGTCTGATCACCGAGCCGGCGCGGTTCAGCCGGGCCCAATCGCCGATCGTCAACCGCCTGGTGCGGGCCGCCGCGGCACGCTTCATCGCCAGCGGAATCGGCTGCGACGCCAGCGACGAAGTGCTGCTGCGGTAGACAGGCCGGCAGGGCTTTCCCTGCTTGCGATGTGATCGCATCCCGACAAAATTCGGTTTCCCCAATCAATCATATGACCAAAGGAAACGACATGACGTCCAAGACTTCCATTCCTCGTCGGCTGCTGATCGGATGGACGCTGGCGGCTTGCGTCGGCGGCGCCTGGGCACAGAACTACCCGGACCGGCCGCTGACCCTGATCGTGCCCTGGGGCGCCGGCGGCGGCACCGATGCGGTGGCGCGCATGCTGGCCAGCCTGATCGAGAAGGATCTCGGCCAGCCGGTCAACGTGGTCAACCGGACCGGCGGCTCGGGCGTGGTCGGCCACTCGGCGATTGCGACCGCGGCGCCCGACGGCTACACCATCGGCATGATCACGGTCGAGATAACCATGATGCATCACCAGAAACTGACCGAACTGAATCCGGCCAGCTACACACCGATCGCGCTGGTCAACCTCGACCCGGCCGGCTTCCAGGTGCGGGCCGATTCGCCGTACAAGACGATGAACGACGCGCTGGCGGCGATCAAGGCCAACCCCGGCAAATTCAAGGCCTCGGGCACCGGCCAGGGCGGCATCTGGCACTTGGCGCTGGCCGGCTGGCTGGGCGACGCCAAGGTCGATCCGGGCAGCGTGCCGTGGGTGCCGTCGAACGGCGCTGCGCCTGGCTTGCAGGATCTGGTCGCTGGTGGCGTCGAATTCGTGCCATGTTCGCTGCCCGAGGCGCGTTCGCTGATCGACGCCGGCAAGGTGCGCTCACTCGCGGTGATGTCCAAATCGCGCGCCGATCTGTTTCCCAATGTGCCGACCTTGAAGGAGGCGACCGGCTCCGACTGGGCCACCGGCGCCTGGCGCGGCATCGCGGCGCCGAAGGGATTGCCGGCCAATGTCGCAGCGCGCCTGGAAGCGTCGGTCAAGAAAGCCTACGACAGCGCCGAGTACAAGAATTTCATGTCTCAGCGCGGCTTCGGCATGTTGTGGGGCAATTCGGGCGAGTTCGCCGCCTTCATGACCCGCGGCGATGCCGACATGAAGAAGGTGATGACCGCGGTCGGCATCGCCAAATAAGACGGCCAGGCAGGGCGACGGGATGCGGCGCGTCGATCGCTGGCTGGCGTTGGCGCTGATGGCGTTGGGCGGCGCCTTGTTGTGGTCGGGACGGGCCTTTCCCGACGTGCCGGGCCAGAACGTCGGCGCCGGCTTCCTGCCGATGCTGATCGGCGCCGGCCTGCTGGCCTGCGGCGTAGCCTTGCTGGCGCGCAGCCTGCGTGCCTCGGCTTACGCCGGAGAGACGGCTGCGCGGGTTGCGGGAAGCGAACATTTCGGCAGCTCGATCGTGGTGATCGGCGCGATCGTGTTCTACATTGCGTTCGCCGAACGCCTCGGTTTTCTGCTGGTTGCGCCGCTGTGCTTGTTCGCCGTCTTCAAGGCGATGCGGGTGGCTACGCCGCCGGCCCTGATGTGGGCGCTCGGCGGCACGCTGCTGGTCCATGTCGGCTTCTACAAGCTGCTGCGCGTGCCCCTGCCCTGGGGTCTGTTGCGGCCGTTCTACTGAAACCGGGCCGCCGAATCGATGGACGCATTCGCCACCGCGCTGGGACTGGTCTTCCAGCCGTATGTGTTGATGGTCATCGTCGTCGCAGCCATCTACGGGCTGTTCGTCGGCGCGATTCCCGGGCTGACCGCGACCATGGCGACCGCATTGCTGGTGCCGGTCACGTTTTTCATGGACCCGATCCCGGCGGTGGCATCGATCGTGACCGCCACCGCGATGGCGATCTTTTCGGGCGACATTCCGAGCGCCTTGCTGCGGATGCCCGGCACACCGGCCAGTGCCGCGTATACCGACGAAGCCTATCTGCTGACGCGCAGCGGCCGGCCCGAACTGGCACTCGGTGCAAGCCTGGTGTTCTCGGTGCTCGGCGGCATCTTCGGCGTCGTGGTGCTGAGTGTCGGCGCACCGGCGCTGGCCGAGGTCGCGCTGAAGTTCAGCTCGTTCGAGTATTTCTGGCTGGTGATGCTCGGCTTCAGCTGTGCGATCTTCATCGCCGGCAACGATCCGCTCAAAGGCACGGTGTCGCTGCTGCTCGGCCTGCTGATCTCGTGTGTGGGCCTCGACAATCCGGCCGGCGCGCCGCGCTACACCCTCGGCAATGCCGAACTGATGGGCGGCATCTCGCTGATCCCGCTGATGATCGGCATGTTCGCCATTTCCGAAGTGCTGCGTTTTGCCGTCAACGTCGTCAAGCCGAAGATGGCGATCGAACGACCGTTCGGCAGCGTGTTTGCCGGCATGTGGGCATTGGTGAAGAAGTATCCGATCCAGCTGTTGCGCGGCTCCGCGCTCGGCACGGCGGTAGGAGCGTTGCCAGGAGCCGGCGCCGACATCGCGGCCTGGATGGCCTACGCCATCTCCAAGCGTTTTTCCAAAGAGCCGGAAAAGTTCGGCACCGGGCACGTCGAAGGCATCGTCGAGTCGGGCGCCGCCAACAACTCGGCTCTCGCCGGCGCCTGGATTCCGGCCCTGGTGTTCGGCATCCCCGGCGACTCGATCACCGCAATCGCGATCGGCGTGTTGTATCTGAAGGGAATGAACCCCGGGCCGATGCTGTTCGTCAACAACCCGCACAACATCTATGCGGTGTTCATCGTCTTCATGCTGGCGCAGATCCTGATGCTGCCGCTCGGCTGGATGGCGATCAAGGCCGCCAAGCAGGTGCTGCGCATACCGGCCGGCCAGCTGATGCCGCTGATCATGTTGTTCTGCATCGTCGGCAGCTTCGCGATCAACAACACCGCGTTCGGCATCATCGTGATGCTGGTCGCCGGTGTGGCGGCATTCTTCATGGAGCGCTGGGGCTTCCCGGTGGCGCCGACGATTCTGGGCGTCGTGCTCGGCACCATGCTCGAGCAGCATTTCTTCAGCAGCCTGGTCAAGGCCGACGGCAATTTCCTGGTGTTCTTCGAACGGCCGATCGCAGGCGTGCTCGGGGTGGTGACCCTGGTGATCTGGTTCTGGCCACTGTTACGGCGCGTCTTCAAGGCTGCCAGCCCGGGCGTCCGCCCGACCTGAGCGGCGCAGCCGGCCTCACGGGCCGACCAACTGTCCGCAACCCGGCCAATCGAGCCGATGGTTCGGGGTGGTGGGGATTTTCGGGCCGCCTGGCGGGCGGCTGTCGAGCTCAGCCAGGCACGTCGCCCAGCGTTCCGGATCGATGGCCTCGTAGCCGTTTTCAACCGACAACCAGGCCCAGCGCCCCGGCATCCGGGCCACGATCGCCATCTTGTCGGCCGTGAGCCTGAGCGCCAGGCGCAACCGCCTGCACTCGGCAGCATCGAAGCGGTTGGCGCTGAAGCCGAGTGGCAAGGGCTGCGGGGGGCTCACGCTGTTGCAAGACATGGACACGATCCGGTTGAGGTTTGAACCTCAGCGAAGTTATCGGCTTTCGTGACGAAGCGCATCGCCCATTCGAGCGAAAAACCGGGCGAACGACCGCATGACGCGGCGGCGACCTGGCAGTCAACCCCAGCCGCCGATACCCGTCACGCAGCCAGGTTCAACCGCTCCCGCGCAGCTTCATATTCACTGCGCAGCCGCTCGACAAGTTGGCGCGCCGGCACCACCGCCTTGACCGCACCCACGCCCTGCCCGCTGCCCCAGATCTCTTTCCAGGCTTTGGGCTTGCTGCTGCCACCAGCAAAGTTCATCGCACTGGCATCGCTTTGCGGCAAGTCGTCCGGGTCGAGGCCGGCGTTGCGCACCGAGCCTTTCAGGTAGTTGCCGAGCACACCGGTAAACAGGTTGCTGTAGACGATGTCGTCGGAGTTGCTGTCGACGATCATCTGCTTGTAGGCCTCGTCGGCTCGGGCCTCCTCGGTGGCGATGAAGGCCGATCCGACATACCCGAAGTCGGCCCCCATGGCCTGCGCCGCCAGCACGGCACCACCATTGGCGATCGCACCGCTCAGCGCGATCGGACCGTCGAACCACTCGCGGATCTCCTGCACCAGCGCGAACGGGCTTTTGACGCCCGCATGCCCGCCGGCCCCGGCGGCCACCGCGATCAGGCCGTCGGCGCCCTTCTCGATCGCCTTTTTCGCGAAGAAGTTGTTGATGATGTCGTGCAGCACGATGCCGCCCCAGCTGTGCACCGCATCGTTGACATCGGTGCGCGCGCCCAGCGAGGTGATGACGATCGGCACCTTGTATTTGGCGCACACGCCCATGTCGTGCTCGAGGCGGTCGTTGCTTTTGTGCACGATCTGGTTGATCGCGAACGGTGCGGCCGGTCGCTCGGGATGCTCGCGGTTGTAGGCCGCCAGGGTCTCGGTGATTTCGGCCAGCCATTCGTCGAGCTGCTCGGCCGGGCGGGCATTCAGCGCGGGCATCGATCCGACGACACCGGCCTTGCATTGCTCGATCACCAGTTTCGGGTTGCTGACGATGAACAGCGGTGCGCCGATGATCGGCAGCGGCAGGTTCTGCAGGATGGTGGGAAGCGGCACGTTGAAACTCCGTTTTAGTGGCGACGATGGGGATTCAGGCCCGACGGGCGTGAGGGCTGCGTGAATCGGGCGATCAATCAATCGGCCCGGACCAATGTGGGGTGCCCGGTGGGGCAAGGCCTGGCAGCAATCCGACACGCAACATTCCGGCCGGATCAGCGCTGCGGCGGGTCAATAGGCTTCGAGCGCCAGCGCCGTCACGCTGTGCGCCCCTTCGACGATCGCATCGCGCACCGCCGGCGCCTTGCTCAGCAGGTGGTCGGCATAAAAGTGCGCGGTGGCCACCTTCGCGTTCAGGAACTCGGCATCGCCTGCACCGGCTTTCAGGTGCTGCTCGGCCACCAGCAGGGCACGCGCCATCTGCCAGCCGGCCATCAGGTTGCCCGCCAGCATCAGGTAGGGCACCGAACCGGCGAACACCGCGTTCGGATCGGCCTTGCTGTGGCCCGCGACAAACTCGACGACATCGACGAACGCCAGCCGCGCCGCCTGCAGCCGCTTCAGCATGGCTTTCGCGGCCTCGCTGTCGCCGCGTCCGAGTTCGGCCTCGGTCAACTCGATCTGGGCTGCGATCGCCTTCGCGGCCTTGCCACCGTCGCGCGCGGTCTTGCGACCGACCAGGTCATTGGCCTGGATCGCGGTCGTGCCTTCGTAGATGGTCAGGATGCGGGCGTCGCGGTAATGCTGCGCTGCGCCGGTTTCCTCGATGAAGCCCATGCCGCCGTGCACCTGCACACCCAGGCTCGCCACCTCGATGCTCATTTCGGTGCTGTAGCCCTTGACCAGCGGCACCATGAACTCATAGAAGGTCTGATTCTGATTGCGCACCTCGGCATCTGGATGCCGGTGCGCGGCATCGAAGGCCGAGGCGGCGGTGATCGCCATTGCACGGCAGCCTTCGGTGTAGGCGCGCATCGTCATCAACATGCGGCGCACGTCGGGGTGGTGGATGATGGTGGCACTGCCGGCCACCGAACCGTCCACCGGGCGCGATTGCACCCGGTCGCGCGCATACGCCACTGCCTGCTGGTAGGCGCGCTCGGCCACCGCAATGCCCTGCATGCCGACCGCGTAGCGCGCGGCGTTCATCATGATGAACATGTACTCGAGGCCGCGGTTCTCCTCGCCGATCAGGTGGCCGATGGCGCCGCCCTCGTCACCGAACTGCAGCACCGCGGTCGGGCTGGCCTTGATGCCGAGCTTGTGTTCGATCGACACGCATTGCACGTCATTGCGCTCACCCAGCGAGCCGTCGGCATCGATCCGGAACTTCGGCACGATGAACAGGCTGATGCCCTTTACGCCTTCGGGCGCACCGACCACCCGCGCCAGCACCAGGTGCACGATGTTGTGCGCCATGTCGTGCTCGCCGTAGGTGATGTAGATCTTGGTGCCGAAGATCTTGTAGCTGCCGTCGGGCTGCGGCTCGGCGCGGGTGCGCACCATTGCCAGGTCGGAGCCGGCCTGCGGCTCGGTCAGGTTCATCGTGCCGGTCCACTCGCCGGCAATCATTTTCGGGATGAAGGTCTGCTGCTGCTCGGGTGTGCCGGCGGTCAGCAGCGCCTCGATCGCGCCGTCGGTCAGCAGCGGGCACAACGCGAAGCTCAGGTTCGCGCTGTTCAGCATCTCGATGCAGGCCGCACCGATGGTCTTCGGCAGACCCATGCCGCCGAATTGGGCCGGGTGCTGCAGGCCTTGCCAGCCGGCTTCGCCGAACTGGCGGAATGCCTCCTTGAAACCGGGTGTGGTGGTCACCACGCCGGCGTTCCAGCGCGACGGATTGGTATCACCATCGCGGTTCAGCGGCGCCACCACCTCCTGATTGAACGTGGCGCAGCCCTCGAGCACCGCCCGCGCGGTGTCCATGCTGGCGTCTTCGAAACCCGGCATCGACGCAATATCGTCGAGGCCTGCCAGTTCCTGCATGCAGAACAACATGTCCTTGACGGGTGCTCGGTAAGTCATCGCTGTCTCCTGGTTCCTGTTCGGTCAATCACCTGGGCGGCGGGCATCGCCGCCGCATTCAACCCGAAATCAGAGCGACTTCACCAGCTCAGGCACCGCAGTGAACAGATCGGCCTCGAGGCCGTAGTCGGCGACGCCGAAGATCGGCGCCTCGCCGTCCTTGTTGATCGCGACGATCACCTTGCTGTCCTTCATGCCGGCCAGATGCTGGATCGCGCCGCTGATGCCCACT
>JANNNE010000332.1:0-2730 GCA_031398385.1 Ideonella sp. | reverse complement strand
TGGCGGAGAGAGCGGGATTCGAACCCGCGGGGGGTTATTAGCCCCCACACGCTTTCCAGGCGTGCGACTTAAACCGCTCATCCATCTCTCCGGAGCCGGCAATTCTAGCTGACCGGCCGCAGCGCATGGTTGTTCAGATCGGCCAGGCTGACGTGGTCGAGTGCCTTCTCATGGGTCGCCTCCAGCACGACGGTCGGTGCGAATCCTGCGGCGTGGGCCTCTTTCCAGCGCAGCACACACAGACACCAGCGGTCGCCGGGTTCCAGGCCGCGGAAGCGGTATTGGGGCCGCGGTGTCGACAAATCGTTGCCGCGGCCGGCCGAGTAGGCCAGGAACTCGGCGGTCACTTTGGTACACACCAGGTGGCTGCCGACATCGTCGCGGCCGGTGTTGCAGCAGCCGTCGCGGTAGAAGCCGGTCAGCGGGTCGTAGGAGCAGGGCAGCAGTTCGGTGCCGAGTACGTTCAAGGCCATCGTTGGTCGACCCTTCAGGCGGCGGGCGGCTGCGGTTGTCTGATCAGTGCCATCGCGGTGGCGATCAAGCCGGACACTTCGGCCATGTTGTTCGGCACGATCATCGTATTGTTCTTTTTCGCCAATTCGCCGTAGGCGTCGACGGCGCGTTCGGCCACCTTCAGCTGCACCGCCTGCTCGCCACCGGGCTGCAGGATGGCGGCGGCGATCTTTCGAATCGCGTCAGCCGTGGCATCGGCCACCGCGACGATCGCCGCCGCCTCGCCTTCGGCATTGTTGATCTCGGCCTGGCGCTGGCCTTCGGAGCGTGCGATGAAGGCTTCGCGCTCGCCGTTGGCGATGTTGATCTGCTCCTGCTTGCGGCCTTCAGATGCAAAGATCAACGCGCGTTTCTCGCGTTCGGCGGTGATCTGCGCCTGCATCGAGCGCAGGATCTCGGCCGGTGGCGTCAGGTCCTTGATTTCATAACGCAGCACCTTGACGCCCCAGGTGGCAGCCGCCTCGTCGAGCGCATTGACCACTGCAGCATTGATCAGATCGCGTTCCTCGAAGGTCTTGTCGAGCTCCATCTTGCCGATCACGCTGCGCAGCGTGGTCTGCGCAAGTTGCGAGATCGCGAACAGGTAGTCGGACGAGCCGTAGCTGGCGCGCATCGGGTCGGTGATCTGGAAATACAGCAGCCCGTCGACCTGCAACTGGGTGTTGTCTTTCGTGATGCAGATCTGGCTGGCCACGTCGAGCGGCACTTCCTTCAGCGAATGTTTGTAGGCCACCCGGTCGACGAAGGGAATCACGAACTTCAGGCCCGGTGTCAAGGTTCGGTCGTATTTGCCGAGCCGCTCGACGACCCAGGCATTTTGCTGCGGCACGATCTTGAACGTGCGCACGATGAAGATCACGGCGATGAAGGCAAGAATGAGGGCGATTTCCATGGCGGTTTCTCAGCGGGATGAAACAAGGTGATCATGTCCGGCAAGCGATGCCGGCCGGCGGTTCAATGCAGGTGGCTCAATGGGGGTTGATCGGGCTCAGCACCAGCCAGTTGCCTTCAACACCGCTGACCTGGTGCAGGCCCGGTCTGGCATCGGCTTCGGGCGCCAGGCGGGCGATCCAGGTACTGCCGCGGTAGACCACCTTGGCGGTGCGCTCCGGCGTCCAGCCGTCGACCCGAATCTGTTCGCCGATGTCGATATTGACATCGCGATTCTCGCGCGCGGCCAGCGTGGCCGGATATCGAGAGCGTTTGAGGTACCACAGGGCGGTGGCGCCGCCGCTCACCACTGCGGCAACCACGATCTGCGCCGTGCTACCAAGACCGAGGTGGGCGGCCAGCGCGCCGGCCGACAGCCCGAACGCGACCATCAGCAGATAGAACGTACCGGTGGCGAGCTCGGCGGCCACCGCCACGCCGGCGGCCAGCCACCACCATGTTGCCGGATTCCAGTCCATCGTGCGCTCCTCGTGGTGCATCCGAATTGTCAGCAGTGTATGGCGGCCCTGACTCACTGGCGGAATCGCTCGGTGCAAGCCAACCTACACTTCCAGTTGTTCTCCCGCCGGTTGCGGCCCCGGGCCGGCCACCGAAAGGTCCGGCCCAGGGTCGCCGCAGTCGCACCCGTCCCCGGCCGTGGCCGGTCAGCTTCAGGAACGCCATGCTGCGCTTTCGTTTTCCGATCGTCATCATCGACGAAGATTTCCGCTCCGAGAATACGTCGGGCCTGGGTATCCGCGCCCTGGCCGATGCCATCATCAAGGAGGGTTTCGAGGTGCTCGGCGTCACCAGTTACGGTGACCTGTCGTCGTTCGCGCAGCAGCAAAGCCGTGCGTCGGCCTTCATCCTGTCGATCGACGACGAAGAGTTCAAAGGCGGCCCCGACCTCGACCCGGCGGTGCTGAGCTTGCGCAAGTTCATCGAAGAGATCCGCTTCAAGAACGCCGATATCCCGATCTACCTGTACGGCGAGACGCGTACCTCGCAGCATCTGCCCAACGACATCCTGCGCGAGCTGCACGGCTTCATCCACATGTTCGAGGACACGCCGGAGTTCGTCGCGCGCCACATCATCCGCGAGGCCAAGAGCTACCTCGACGGTCTGGCGCCGCCGTTCTTCAAGGCGCTGATGGACTATGCGCAGGACGGCTCGTATTCCTGGCATTGCCCGGGCCACAGCGGCGGTGTCGCCTTTCTGAAAAGCCCGGTCGGGCAGATGTTCCACCAGTTCTTCGGCGAGAACATGCTGCGCGCCGACGTCTGCAA
>JANNNE010000179.1:0-3417 GCA_031398385.1 Ideonella sp. | reverse complement strand
CGCAGCACCGTGCCGGGGCCTTGGGCCTGGGCCTGTGCGGCGCGCAGCAGGTCGGCCCGGCGCAGCAGCGCCTTCACCCGTGCCAGCAGTTCGGCGAGCGAAAACGGCTTGGTCAGGTAATCGTCCGCGCCCAGCTCCAGTCCCAGCACGCGGTCGAGTTCGGTCGACTTGGCGGTCAGCATCAGGATCGGCGTGCTGCGGCCGCGCGCGCGCAGCGCCTTGCAGACCTCCAGGCCGTCCATTCCCGGCATCATCAGATCGAGGATCAGCAGGTCGCTTTCCTGTTCGCTCTGGCTCGCCAGCGCGGCCACGCCGTCGGCGACGGCGTGCACCACATAGCCGGCATTACGCAGGTTCATCACCAGCAGATCACGGATATCGGCCTGATCTTCGGCCACAAGCAGCTTGGCGGACATGGCCGGATTGTCGGCCGGTATCGGTGTTCCTTACGTCGATGTGATCTTCCTGTGAGGTTTGGAGACTTTCCCGCGAGATCGGCGGCTCAGAGTTCAGGCATCGATTCAGCAGCCCCGCTGCCCCACCTGAAGGAGCCCCGAATGACGAACGACCTGCAGTCCGACAGCCACCCCCATGTTCATCCCGCCGTTGCGCGGGCCGCAGCGTCGGCCGCCGGCGTCGACACCGCCCGCATCGCCGATCCGGTGGTGCCGATTTCCTGGCCTGAAATGGTGTCGCACCGCAGCTACCTGATCCGCTTCGCGCAGCGCAAGTTGCACGATCCGGTGCTGGCCGAAGACGTGGTGCACGACGTATTCGAGGCCGTGATCTCGGGCCGCGCCAGTTTTGCCGGCCGGGCGGCGCTGCGCTCGTGGTTGACGGCGATCCTGAAGCACAAGATCATCGACCTGGTTCGCCAGCGGGTTCACTACGACGCCTTCGAGACGGTCGATGGCAGCGACGAGAGCGGCGCCAACCATGTCGAGTGTCCGCATGCCCGCCCGGACGAAGTGGCCGAGCAGCGCCAGACCCTGCAGCACACGCTGGCGCGCATCGACCAGCTGCCTGCCGGCCTGCGCGATGTGATGCGGCTGCGGGTGCTGTTCGATCAGCCGACCGAAGAAGTCTGCGCCAGCCTGTCGATCAGCGAAGAGAACCTGTTCGTGCGCCTGCATCGGGCACGCAAGCAGTTGCTGAGCTGAACGGGCGGGGCGCCCCGGGCGACGGGCAGCGGGCAGCGGGCAGCGGCGATACTTGCCGATCGTCCGCAGTGCCCCGCCCCGTCGATGAACAGTCTGCTGCTCAGCCTGATTCCCCTGTCCAAACCCAGCCGGCAGTCGCTTGCCGACGCCTGCGACGAATTCGACCTTGAACTGCGCGTCGTCGACGAGCGCAGCCAGCGCGACGCCGTCGTCGCCGAAGTCGCCCCACGGGCGCAGATCGTGCTGACCAACGGCACCACCGGTCTGCGCGCCGATGAGATCGCCGCGATGAGCGGACTGGGCCTGATCGCTGCGCTCGGCGTCGGCTACGAACGAATCGACATCGAAGCCGCGCGTGGCCGCGGCGTGCCGGTGGTCAACGGTGCCGGCAGCAATGCCGGCTGTGTCGCCGACCACGCCCTGGGCCTGCTACTGGCAGTGATTCGCGGCATCCGCCGGCTCGATATCGCCTGCCGCGAAGGCATCTGGCGCGACAGCCTGCCGATGTTTGGCCAGCTGGCCGGCAAGCGGGTGGGCATCGTGGGTTTCGGTGCCATCGGCAGCAAGATCGCGCAACGCATCATCGGTTGTGATGCCGAGGCGGGTTACCACGCGCGATCCCGACGCGATGCGTCGCCGTTGCCCTACTTCGCCGACCTGGGTGCGCTGGCCGAGTGGTGCGACCACCTGGTGGTGGCGACACCCGGTGGCGCCGACACCCACCACCTGATCAACGCCGACATCCTGGCGCGCATGCGCAAACACGGCTGCCTGGTGAACATTGCCCGCGGCAGCGTCGTCGACACCGCCGCTCTCGTCATCGCCTTGCGCGACGGCCGCCTGTTCGGCGCGGGACTCGATGTCTACGAAAGCGAACCCGAGCCGCCGCGCGAGCTGTTCGGATTCGCCAACGTGGTGCTGACGCCGCACATCGGCGGAACCTCGCCGGAGGCGGTCGCCGCGTCGGTCGCCCTGTTCATCAGCAACCTGCGTCGCTTCCGTGCGGGCGACGATCTGGTGACGCCGGTTCGTTGACCTTATGGGGCGGGCGATCGGACGAATTCGATCGCCCGCACACACATTCAAGGGCCCGGTTCGACCCGATCGAGGCTGCGCCGGCGCGCGGTGACTTCGATCTCGATCTTCATGCGCGGATCGGCCAGCCCGGCCGCAATCATCGTGGCCGCCGGCCGGATGTCGCCGAACCAGCGCCGCAGCACCGGCCAGCACGGCTCGAAGTCTGCCGCGCGCGGCAGGATGTAGCGCACCCGGACGACATCGGCCATTGCCGCGCCGGCCTGCTGCAGCGCCGCCTCGACATTCTTAAGGCATTGCTCGGTCTGCGCCAGCAGATCGTCGTCGATCGTCATCGACCGGTAGTCGAAACCCGTGGTTCCGGAGACGAAGACCCAGTCACCATCGACCACCGCCCGCGAATAGCCGATGTCGGCCTCGAACGACGAACCCGAGCTGATCAGCCGGCGCGTCATTCCCGCTGCGTCAGTTGCCCAGGCGCACGGTGGCGGCCGGCAACCGCGCCAGGTAGCGGCGCGGATCCAGGCGCATGCCGGCCAGCACGGCGGCAGCCAGCGTGATCTGGACGAACAGCGACATCAGGCTGCCGTTTTCCGTGCTGGCCATGCTCCAGCAGGCACCGAATGCGGCTCGCCGAGACTCATCGTCGAAGTAGCCGAGCGGCGTGTTGTCGAAATTCAGGTGGCCGCGGCCGATCACGAAGACCCCGTCAACCGCCGGGCTCGCGAAGCGTCGCCGCCCCTCGCCGCTGTCCGGCAGGTCGGGCTCGACGATCCCCTGCACCCGATAGGCACCCTTCAGCCACAGATGCGCCTGGGCCATGTCCGCAGGGCCATCGAAAGCAACGATGTAGCAGGGAATCGCCCGGACGGCGTCGTCGAGCGCGTCGGGCTCAGCCGGGTCGGCGAACGATGCGCCGGCCGGCAACAGGCCACTGCGCCGCAAGGTCTTGATGGTCCGCGCGCGGCTGACGGCTGCGCCCATCGCGTCGAGATCGAGGCGGGGCAACACGGTGATCGCGGCGACCACCGACTCGGCCAGCAGGCACTCGCCCAGGCCATCGATTTCCAGCCGCGGACCCTGCGGACGGCACAGCAGGATGTCGGCCTCGGCCAGCTGCGCTTCGGGCGTCGAATCGCAATCGACGATGCGCCCTGCCGAGACGCTCAACTCGGACCCGAACATCGGCTCGCAGAATTCACTGGACAGGAGATCGGACGGG
>JANNNE010000039.1:0-52695 GCA_031398385.1 Ideonella sp. | reverse complement strand
GAGGGCCGGGTTCGCGAAGCCACCGCCCTGCATCTGCAACTGCTGCCGCTGCACCAGCACCTGTTCTGTGAGCCAAGCCCCGCACCCGCCAAATGGGCGCTGGCCCGCCTCGGCCAATGCGGAGCAGGGCTGCGCCTGCCGATCGTTCCGTTGACCGCCGCGGGTGAAGCGACCGTCGGGCAGGCACTGAAAGATTCGGGCCTGCTCTGAACCGGCCTTTGACCATTCGATTTCTGCGTCCAACCAGTATCTGGAGCCGGCCCAGCCCGGCACCCTCGGAGATTCCCAACGTGTCCCTGTCCATGCCCATGCGCGCCCCGCGCGTTGCCCTTCTGAGTCTGACCGCTGCAATGCTGCTGGGTCTCGGTGCCTGCTCGTCGATCGAGAAAATGGTTTCCGGCGACAAGATCGATTACCGTGGTTCTGCCAACCAGACCCGCGGCCTCGAGGTTCCGCCCGATCTCAGCCAACTCGCGCGCGATACCCGCACGCCGCAGCCGGGCGGTGTGGTCAGTGCCTCGACCTTCCAGCAACGGGTTCCTGGCGCAGGTTTGCCGACGGCCGCCGCCGCGATTCCCGAAGGCACCGCCGACCTGCGGGTCGAGCGCCAAGGCGACGAGCGCTGGCTGGTCACCTCGCTCCCCCCGGAAAAGGTCTGGCCGCAGTTGCAGTCATTCTGGCGTGACCGCGGCCTGACCCTCACCCTCGACAACCCGTCGGCCGGCGTGATGGAAACCGAGTGGGCGGAAAACCGGGCCAAGCTGCCGCAGGACATCATCCGCAAGACGCTGGGTTCGGTGCTGGATGCGGTCTACTCGACCGGCGAAAAAGACAAGTTCCGCACCCGCGTCGAGCGCGGCACCAAGGGCACCGAGGTCTATATCAGCCACCGCGGCATGGTCGAGGTGTACGCCACCCAGACGAAGGACTCGACCGTCTGGCAGCCACGCCCCACCGATCCGCAGCTCGAAGGCGAACTGCTGCAGCGCCTGATGGTTCATCTCGGCGCGAAGGAGGAAACCGCCAAGACGGCGGTTGCGAGCGCGACCCCGGGCCCGGCGCGGGCTCGCTTGCTCACCAATCAGCCCACGCCCACCCTGCAGGTTGACGACGGGTTCGACCGCGCCTGGCGGCGCGTCGGGCTCGCGTTGGATCGCAGCGGATTCACGGTCGAAGACCGGGATCGCAGCCAGGGGACCTATTTCGTGCGTTATGTCGATCCGGGTCAGGCTGGCAAGGAGGCGCCCGGATTCTTCGCCCGGATGCTCGGCAACAAGACAAAGATTGCACCGCCCGCCCGCTACCGCGTGCTGGTCAAGGGCAGCGGCGAAACCAGCACGGTTCAGGTTCTCAACTCGGAAGGCGCCGTGGAGAACGGCGACGCGGGCCGGCGCATCGTCAGCCTGCTGGTCGACGACCTGAGATAGGCACCGTCGTTCTCCGATGCGCTTTTGCAGCCTCGGCAGCGGAAGCACCGGCAATGCCGGCTTGATCGAGGCCCAAGACGGCAACTGGACCACCCGGATCCTGCTCGACTGCGGTTTTTCCCAGCGCGAGCTGATTGCCCGCCTGGCGCGGGCAGGCGTCGCCATCGAACAGCTCGACGCCATCTTCGTCACCCATGAACATGGCGATCATGTCGGCTGCGCGCTGGCGATATCGCGCCGCTACCAGATCCCGTTGTGGATGAGCCGCGGCACCTGGCGCGCCGTCAATCGGCTGCCGCTTCCAGTGGACGCGCTGCTGTTCGATGATGCGCTCGCCGCCGATCCGGCAGACGTGGGCAATGGCGTGGAGGTCAACTTTGCCCGCGACGGGGAGTCGATCGAATTTCCCGGCCTGTCGCTGCTACCGTATACCGTGCCGCACGATGCCCGTGAACCGCTGCAGGTGGTTTTCAACGATGCCCATGCGCGGCGGCTCGGCGTACTGACCGACGCGGGCTGCGCGACCGCGCACCTGATCGAGCGCCTGCAGGGCTGCCACGGCCTGCTGCTCGAATGCAACCACGATTCGGAGCTGCTCGCCCGCTCGACCTACCCGGCTTCCGTGAAAGCGCGCATCGGCGGGCGACTCGGGCACCTCAGCAATGAAATTGCCGCGTCGATCTTGTCTGCCGTGACACATGGCGCCCTGCGGCATGTGGTGGCGGCGCACCTCAGCGAACGCAACAACCAGCCCGCGCTGGCCCAGACCGCCCTGGCGCACGCATTTGGTGCCTCACCGGATCAAATCGCGGTGGCCGACCCGAGGCAGGGCACGATCTGGTACGACTTGGCGTGACGACTCAACGCGTGGCCGTGTGACCAGGTTATGAAAAAGCCGCCCCTCGGGCGGCTTTCGATCAGCCGGGCTGATTGATTACTTCGAAGCGGCCATTGCAGCTTCGCTGGCTGCGCCAGCAACCGCTGAAGCTGCATCCATCGCGGCCGAAGCGGCCATGTTAGCGGCGGGCGCCGGAGCGGGAGCAGCCGGGGTCTCGACGACAGGAGCAGGCGCCGGAGCAGGCATCGGCTCCTCTTTCTTGCTGCAAGCGGCCAGAGCGAACGCAGCAACCAGGGTTGCCATCAGAAGCGACGATTTCATAATTTTCCTCAGATCAGAAGGTCGAACAGATATACCGGCAATTGTGAGTTCCCCAATTGCACAGCGAAGCCCAGAGCGGAACTCAACGTTTAAAGGCAGGAAACTCCGAACCTTTCCCGGCCTAGCCACTCAGTATAAACCTAATAGGCACTTACCCTAGAGTCCCAAACTGGTTACGGGAAATGACTCATGTGAGCGTTGTAAAAACGCATCAAGATCGTCCCAGTCCCGCACCTCTTCGGGGCGCGTGAATGCCAGTCGGCCGCGGAAATTGACCGGATCATGGACTCGCAGGCTCAGCGTGCCCGGGGCCAGCATCATGCTGGGGATCGACGTGATGTCGGCATCACACACCTGGCGACAATGGACCACATGCGACCATGTCCGCCGCCAGTTGACCCAGCGCGGATGCTGCCGCGTGATGGTGTCGAACTGGGCCGCCAGCACGAACAGCTTGCGATGGGACATCGCCCAGCGGTTGAACAGCTCGATGGTTGCGATCTCGCCAAGTGGCCAGTCGGCATAGCTGCTGTCGCACAGGTAGATCTCGCGGCAACCGAAGTCCGCCAGATGGCCCATCGCCAACCGCCAGGCTGCCAGAAAGTCTCCGCGGCCCAGAAAACTGCGGTTCTCCGGCACAGCTGGCAGATCGACATCGCCTTCCCGACTGTCCATGACTCACTCCTTCTGCATCAGGCCGAGACTCACGGCCGATCCGCCACCAACCACCCGGCACACGCCCATTCATCCAGCAAGCCGGCCGCCTGCGGCCCGAGCCGGGCACGATCAGCCGCGCTGAGAAAACGCTGATCGGCCAGACGGCGCATCAGCGTGGCATCCCGTCCGGCGGCGCGGAACGATTCGCCGTTGATGAATACATGCCACTGGTCCCACATCATGCGGGAGCGGATATCCAGTGTCACGCCGCAATTGGGCTGAATCGGTTCACCCTCGTCAAACCAGACCTGCGGTTTGGGCTCACTGAGCCATTCACCAAGCGAACAAGCCAGCGCTTTCGGATCCCCCACCAGCCTGGCCACCGCCTGGCCGGCAAACGACGCCATCGCATCGGGGATCCTGGCGGGGGTCAATGTTGCAGATTGGCCGCGATCGCGGTACAGCGGCGATGCGGCTGATGTTTCGTCATCTTCGGCCGCGACGTCGAGACTTCGCTGCAACACCTCGCGGGCGAATTCATCGCGCGAAGGGGCGCGAAAACCGATCGAGCAGGTCATGGTCTCGCCGACCGCCACGCCATCATGACCCCAGCCCGGTGGCAGGTACAACATGTCACCAGGCTCGAGCAGCCATTCCTGCTCGACGACAAAGTTGGACAGGATCTTGAGCGGCGATCCGGCGACCAGTTCGGGATGTGGCGCCCGGCCGATCTGCCAGCGCCGGCGACCCAGGATCTGCAGCAGGAATACATCGTAGGAATCGACATGCGGACCGACGCCCCCGCCATCGGTGGCATACGACACCATCAGGTCGTCGAGCCGCGCGTCTGGTATGAACCGGAACCGCGACATTAAGCGATGCGCCGCGGGCAGGTGCAGATCCAGACCCTGCACCAGCAGCGTCCATCGAGACGACCTGCCGGTTGGCAACGCCGTGGGCTCGAACGGCCCTTGATTCAACTGCCAGCGCCCGCGAAGCTGACGCACCAGCCGCGATTCGACATCCTGGCGCGCTGCCAGCGAGAACAACTCGTCACGGGATACCGGTGAATCCTCGGGTGGCAGCGCCTGTCTCACCAACAGCGGTTTGTGTTGCCAATGCCGGCGCATGAACTGTGTCGGGGTGAGGCCTCCCAGCAACGGGGCGGCAGCGTGCGGATCGATGCGGGGTGACATCAGCAGATTGTGCCGGCTGGATCCGGCTTCCGCCCGGCGCCGACTGCGTGGTCTCGGTGAGTCGTTTCCAGAAGCCAATCAGCCTGGTGAGCCTGACCTGGCCCAACAGTGCTGGCTGCCGCCAGATGAATGACGCCCTGTGTCATCATTCCGGCATGTTGATATCCGCACCCTGCGTGGTCAGTCTGGTCTGGCGTCTGAACGACGCGCAAGGCGAGCTGATCGATGAACTGAGCGAGCCGATCGAGTTCTTCGTCGGCGGTGAAGACCTGCTGCCGAAAGTCGAAGAGGCCCTGATCGATCAGGAGGCCGGATTCGAGACCGAGCTTCACCTCGAACCCGAACACGCCTTCGGCGACTATGACAGCGATCTGGTGTTCTTCGAGCCGCGCGCGATCTTTCCGGAGGGCATCGAGCCGGGGATGCAATTCGATGGATTGCCCGACGGCGCGCAGACGCCGGACATGCCCCAGGAAGCCCTCTACACCGTCACCGAGGTCTACCCGGAACACGTGGTGCTCGACGGCAACCATCCGTTGGCAGGCATGGCCCTCAGGCTGGCGTTGACGGTGCGGGAAGTGCGCGAGGCCAGCGAGCAGGAGATCGAAGCGGGCAGCGTGGGCCAGCCGGCGATCAGCATCCTGTCGACCCGCCCGCCGAGTTCACACCTGCACTGAGCAGCCCGGGGCAATTCTCGCGGCGCGGCCGGCCTCGGCCAGCCTTGCAAAAGCGGCCGCAAAGCAGGACGGCACCGGCGCAAAGCGGCGGCGGGCAAGCCAGCCAGTCAGGCGCTGCCGGTCGATCCGAAGCCGCCGATGCCGCGATCGCTGGACTCGAATTCCTCGACCTGGCGGAACTGCGCCTGCAGCACCGGCACGATCACCAGTTGCGCGATCCGATCCATCGGCGCGATCGTATACGGCTGGCTGCCCCGGTTCCAGGCACTCACCTGCAGCGGGCCCTGGTAGTCCGAGTCGATCAGTCCGACCAGGTTGCCCAGCACGATGCCGTGCTTGTGGCCGAGGCCGGAACGCGGCAGGATCATCGCCGCCAGACCGGGATCGGCGATGTGGATTGCCAGCCCGGTGGCGATCAGCCGGGTCTGCCCCGGCTCGAGCACCAGCGGCTCGTCGATGCAGGCCCTCAGATCCAGCCCCGCACTGCCCGGGGTGGCGTAGCTCGGCAGCTGCCCGGACAGGCGCGGATCGAGCACACGGAAATCGATGATCGTCATCAGCTTGAAATGGTTGGTCGGTTGATGAGTGTCACGCCACGGCAGCGCGTTCGAGCCGCTTGCCGATCTCGGCGACGAGGCGGCGCGCCAAGGCCAGCTTGCCGGCGCGCGGCCATTCGCAGTGCCCGTCGGCGTCGACTATCACCAGGCTGTTCTCGTCGCTGCCGAAGGTATCCGGGCCCAGGTTGCCGACAATCAACGGCACCCGTTTGCGCAGCAGCTTTTCACGCGCATGTTGCAGCAGATTCTCGCTTTCGGCAGCGAAGCCGACGCAATAGGGCCGGTGATCCCGGCCGTTATTGGCAAGGGCCGCGACCGCGGCCAAGATGTCGGGGTTTTCGGTCAGTTCGAAGATCGGTGTCTTCTGCCCCTGCTGTTTCTTCAGCTTGTGCTCGGCCAACTGCAACGGCCGCCAGTCGGCCACCGCAGCGGTGGCGATGAATACATCGTGCCGCGCGGCAGCGCCCATCGCATGGTCGAACATCTGCTGCGCTGTCGAGACGTCGATTCGCGTCACGCCGCGCGGCGTGGGTAGCGCCACCGGACCCGCCAGCAGCGTGACCTCGGCACCGGCCTCTCGCGCCGCTCGCGCCAGCGCGAAACCCATCTTGCCGCTCGATCGATTGGTGATGCCGCGTACCGGATCGATCGGCTCGTAGGTCGGGCCGGCGGTGATCAGCACCGTCTTGCCGCGCAGCGTCTTCGGCTGAAAAAACGCGATCAGGTCATCGAGCAACTCGGCCGGTTCGAGCATGCGGCCATCGCCGACCTCGCCACAGGCCTGGTCACCCGCGCCGGGGCCGAGCAAGCTGGCGCCGTCGGCGACCGCCTGGCGCAGGTTGCGCTGGGTGGCCGGATGCGCCCACATCTCCCGGTTCATCGCCGGCGCCAGCAACAGCGGGCAGCTTTGCGCCGGGCGTGCCAGGCACATCAGACTCAGCAGGTCATCGGCTCGGCCTTGTGCCAGCTTGGCAATGAAATCGCCGCTCGCCGGAGCCACCAGCACGGCATCGGCGGCACGCGTCAGATTGATGTGGGCCATCGCGTTGGGCTCGCGCACGTCCCATTGACTGGTGTAGACGCTGCGGTTCGACAAGGCCTGCATCGTCAGCGGCGTGATGAAATGCTCGGCCGCTTCACTCATCACCACCTGCACGCCGACGCCGGCACGCACCAGCTCGCGCAGCAGTTCGGCCGATTTGTAACAAGCAATGCCGCCCGACAGACCCAGCACGATCTGTTTGCCGGCCAGCTCGCCCGTTGCGCTGTCAGCGCTCGGCAACGCGCCCGCTTCGAATGGTTGTATGGGAGATTCGGTCATGGCCAGCAAATTCGACGGAAGCCGACGTGCGCCGAACATCGGCGCCGGCACGGCTCGATCCGGGCGCCGATTGTCGCCTACATGACCAGTCATGACCGCAAGGCCGTGGCCTCCTGAGGGGCGCCAAGGGTTGCCGACAGACAGACGAGGCGATGCCTTTACGATGCGCAGTCGCCGTCTGGCAGAAGCTTGCTACCGGCGGCTGAATGCCAGCCCTTGCCCTCCTCCCCATTCCTTGACGCATCCATGCCAAACGAGTTCCAGCGCGACGGCCAGCCCCAGTTCATGCAGCTGCACCACGAAGATCCGGCGGCGGCGAAGGCTGAATTGCTCGACGGCCTGACCGCTCCGGCCGCTTTCACGTCACCCAAGTTTTTATACGACCAACTGGGATCGAGGCTGTTCGAGGCCATCACCGAGTTGCCCGAGTATTACCCGACGCGCACCGAAGCCGCGATCTTCGCAGCCAAGGCGAACGAGATGGCACAGAACATCGGCCCGATCGGCAGCCTGATCGACCTCGGTGCCGGCAATTGCAAGAAGGCCAGCAGCCTGTTCGGTGCGCTGCAGCCGGCGCGTTATGTGGCGGTCGACATCTCGGTCGATTTCCTGCGCGAAGCACTGAGCCGCGTCGCGCTGGAGCATCCTCAGATCGAGATGGCCGGCGTCGGTCTCGACTTCTCCGCCTCGTTGGCGCTGCCGCAGAGCCTGCTGGTCGGGCGGCCAGTCTTCTTCTATCCAGGATCGAGCATCGGCAACTTCACTCCGCAGCAGGCGCTGGGCTTTCTCCGCGGCTTGCACGGGCAGGCCCGTGGCGGAGGCCTGCTGATCGGCGTGGATCTGGTCAAGCCGGCCAGCATCCTCGAGCCCGCGTACGACGATGCGCTGGGCGTGACGGCGGCTTTCAACCTCAATTTGCTGTTGCACCTGAATCGCCAGATCGGCAGCGATTTCGAGCCGCAGGACTGGCGCCACATCGGCATCTACAACGCCGAACAGTCACGGATCGAGATGCACCTCGAGGCGCGTCGCAACGTGCAGGTCAGCTGGCCGGGCGGGTCGCGCCAATTTGCGCAAGGCGAACGCATCCACACCGAGAATTCGTACAAATACACGATTCAGGGTTTCGAACGCTTGCTGCGCGACGCCGGTTTCGGCGCCGGTCGCCACTGGACCGATATCGACGATCGATTCGCGGTGATGTGGGCACCAGCCTGAGCAACATCCGCCCGGCCGCTCTGGCCGAACAACATGATGCGCCGGCCAATCAACTCGTCAGGGGACGCGCTGGGCCGGTATCGCAGCCAGCTTCCCGATCGGCGGCGGCAGTTCGGGTTGGGGTGCTGCGTCGGCGGTTTCCGGACCGGTCATGAACATGCGATCCTCGGCGTCACGGTTCATCACGATGATGCTGATGCGCCGGTTGGTCGGGCTGTTCGGGTCGTCGCGAGTGAGCGGATTGCTCGAGGCGAGACCCTGCACCCGCAGCACGCGGCCATCCGGCAGGCCACCGGCCAGCAATTCGCGACGTGATGCGTTGGCCCGATCGCTCGAGAGTTCCCAGTTGCTGTAGCCACGGCTGCCGCCACCGAACGATTGCGCATCGGTGTGCCCTTCGAGGGTCAGGCGATTCGGCACCTCGGCCAGCACCGAGCCGATCTCCTGCAGCAGGTCACGCATATAGGTCTTGACCACGGCGCTGCCGCTGTCGAACATCGGCCGACTGTTTTCGTCGACGATCTGGATGCGCAGACCATCCTTGGTCAGGTCGAGCCGGATCTGCGATCGCATCCCGGCCAGCTTGGGGTTGGAGGCCAGCACCTCGCTGACCTTCTCCTTCAGTTCTTCCAGGCGCTCCTGTTCGGCCTTGCGCTGTTCTTCCTTCAGGGCACGCAAATTGAGCGTCGCGCGTGGCGCTTCGACATCGCCGCGCTTGACTTGGCCGTTCTGCCGCGACAGATCGGTGCCCCCGCCCTTGATGATGTGCGACGAGTCGCCGGATCCCGAGCCGCCACCATTGAGCGACACCTTCATCGGATTCTGGAAGAAATCGGCAATGCCTTTCTTGTCGCCTTCGGAGGTCGAGCCGAGCAGCCACATCAGCAGAAAGAACGCCATCATGGCGGTTACGAAGTCGGCATAGGCGATCTTCCAGGCACCACCGTGCGCAGAATGCCCACCCTTCTTCACCCGCTTGATGATGATCGGCTGCAGCTTCTTCGCGTCACCGGCCATCTTGCATCTCCATCAACCCGCCAGGCGGTGGAGTCGGCCGTGCATCCGGCACCCGCCGCCGATCCGGCTTCACCGGGATGTGAGCGTCACTTCGCGGCAAGGCCATACCTGAGGTACTCCGGCGCGGCGTCATTCGACTCATTTCTTCCCCTTCACATGCACTTCGAGTTCGGAGAAGGTCGGGCGGTCTCCGGAATAGAGCACCTTGCGCCCGAACTCGATCGCCACCTGCGGCGCATAACCCTGCATCGAAGCCAGCAGCGTGGTCTTGACGCATTGCAGCTCCTTCGAGCCGTCCTCGACCTTCTGCTCAAGCAGTCCGCCGAGCGGCTCGACAAATCCGTAAGCCAGGAAAATGCCCAGGAAGGTACCGACCAGCGCCGCACCGATCATCCCGCCAAGGATCGCCGGCGCCTGGCCGACCGACCCCATCGTGTTGATGACGCCGAGCACCGCAGCGACGATTCCGAAAGCTGGCAGGCCGCCGGCCAGACGGCCGATCGCTGCCACCGCAGCGTGCTCTTCCTGGTGATGGGTCTCGATCTCGCTGTCCATCAGGCTTTCGATCTCGTGCGCGTTCAGGTTGCCCGACACCATCATCCGCAGATAGTCGGTTATGAACTCGACGATGTGGTGATCGTTGCCGACCGTCGCATATTTCTGGAACAGCGGCGAGCTGTGCGGATCCTCGACATCGCCCTCGATCGCCATCAGACCTTCCTTGCGAGCCTTCTGGAGGATGTCGAACAGCAGCGCCATCAGCTCCATGTAGCGCGCCTTGCTGTATTTGCTGCCTTTGAAGCATTTGCCGATACCGGACAGCGCAGCCTTGATGACCTTCATCTGGTTGCTTGCAAGGAATGCACCGAGCGCCGCACCCAGGATGGTCACCAGTTCGAACGGCAAGGCCGTCAGGATGACGCCGATGTTGCCGCCGTGAAAGATGTACACACCGAAGATGCAGGCGAGTGCGATGGCCCAGCCAACTAGAACGAACATGGTCTTTTGGTCCGATGGTTCGGCACACCATGCGTGTGCCATCTGCCTTCCTTATCGGATCCCCGCCGGATGGCTTGAGGGTCGAGGCGGGAATCACCCGCTGTTCGGCCGATCGGCTGGCGGTGTCGGAGCCGCGTGCACACGCGCCTGGCCATCACCCGGCGACCAGAATCGGCATGCGCCGACCATGCGGACAAAAAAGACGGGCCCGAAGGCCCGTTTTGGAAGCCGATCACGGATGTGAAGGGCGAGGAGGAGACACGGCGATGAAAAACACCCCAGTGACGGGACCAAGCAAAGAACCCGTCACCCCCTGCCACCGAACGGCATCGCAAACGTCCGGCGACAGTCACTACGACTTACTTATCGGCAACTCGGCTGCCGACTTGAGGCAATTCGAGAAAAAAACTTCAGTGCATCTTGATGCCGCCGGCCGCCTTGCCCTTGCCGGCACGCGCCGGCGGGCTGCACAGGCCACAGACATAATGTTTCGCGATTTCATGCGGATGCGTCACGAAGTGGCCGCCGCATTTGGAGCACGGCGTCATCGTCAACATGCCGTTGTCGACGAACTTGACCAGGCGCCAGGCCCGCGTCACCGACAACAATTCTTCGAGACCCTGCGCGGTCGTCTGTTCCTGATACAGCTGGTAGGCCTTGATCACGGCGTCGATCTCGTCCAGCTCAGACACCTTGTTCAGATACTCATGGATGTTCAGGAACAGGCTGGCATGGATATTCGGCTGCCAGGTCATGAACCAGTCGGTCGAGAACGGCAACTGCCCCTTGCTCGGCGACTTGCCGGCCACTTCCTTGTACAGGCGCAGCAGACGTTCGTACGACAGGTCGGTTTCCGACTCGAGGACTTGCAGGCGGGCGCCGAGGTTGATCAGCGTGACCGCACGCTCGATCTGGCGGGCCTCGGTCAGAATGCTCTTGACGCGCATGGTGATTCTCCGCAGTTCAGTTCGTCAGGTGGCTCAGGCGGCTTCGCGATGGCGCCCGGCCATCAGGATGCTGGCGTGCAGCCGGCTGGTGGTGTCATTGGCTGCGCCACCCTTGCCGTGGTTGGTCAGCAGGCCCCAGACCAGATCGTCGTCCATGCGGAAGCGGCAAAGCAGGGTGCTGCCCGAGGCGATCTTCATCATCTGCGCCGGGCTCAGCAGCGCCAGCATCGAGGCGCTTTCCTCGCTGATGCCGAGGCGGAACAGCGCCTGGTCGCGGTCGCTGCGGATGAGGCTCTGGGCCAACATCAGATACGACAGGTTGGCTTCGCGGATTTCGGTGAGGATCTGGTCGGTGTTCATGGCGGGTTCCTGGAGGCTGGGGCTGGCGAGGGGTCGGATCGGTTCGTTTCGGAGAAGGCAGTTGTTTAGGTGTCGTCTCAACGTGAAACGAATTGTGAAGACCGGAAATCGACCGGAACATCAGGTCATCTCTGTGGCTTGAGTCCTTGTTCTTCTGTGGACGCTGTCAGGCAAATTCCTACAGGCTAGGCAACGATATTCGTCCCCGTGGCGGGTACGCGTCGCGGACGGCGCTGAACTACCGCGCAATATCAGTACTTTTCGAGCGAAGTCGCCGGGCGGCACGCCCTAGCATCGGTCCGAACCGCGGCCTTCGCCTCGGTCGAAAGTTGCCGTTGCCTTCCACGCCACTCGTCCACCTCGTCCTGATGCAACCGCCAGGCTATGTGCACTCGCTTGGATTTCTTGATCCGGCTCGCTTGCTTCGATATCAATTGCGTCGCCTGGGCGCGGATGTCAGCATGGCGAAGAACCGGCTGCGCGAAGACGCCGTCAACATCGTCTTCGGCGCACACCTGGGCTTTCTCCAAGAGCTCCTGCTCCGACACACCTGCGTGTTCTTCAATCTCGAACAACTCGGCAACGGTGGCGCCGAGCTTCGGCCCGCCTATCTGAATCTGTTGCGAGGCAATGCGGTGGTCGACTACGACCCGGAAAACGTCGCCAGCTACAGCAAGGACCGCAGCACGGTACCGGTGGTGCCGATGGCCTACGCACCCTACCTCGACGTCAAGGGCAGCACTCCCATCGAGGACCGTCCGATCGATCTGTTGTTCTTCGGCAGCATCAACCCCCGTCGCCAGCGCCTGTTCGACCGGATCGAAGCCTGCGGCGTGGCGATCTCGATCTTCGATCACGCGATCTACGGTCCGGAGCGTGACGATTTCATTCGTCAGGCAAAGGCCGTGCTGAATTGCCATTTCTATGAAAGCAGCCGGTTCGAGCAGGTCCGCGCGGCGCATTGCCTGTCGCTCGGAACGCCAGTTGTATCGGAACGGCGACCCCAGACCCGACCTTCCGCAGGATTCGACGCAGTCGTCAACTGGTTCGATGACTCGCAACTGGAGAGCTTTTTCACCGATCGCTTCGCGACGCCAGCATTCTTCGATGCGGCTCGCGCACAGCTCGGCACCTTCCGCCGTCTCGATCCGATCGACAGCTATTCTCGCCTGCTTGAATTTGCAAGTGCCGCGCACCAACGGCACCTCGGGCGACGCGACAAGACCGCGCACCGTCCGACTCACCTGATGCTGGGCCGCGGCTACGAGCCGGGCTGGCTCAACATCGACTCAGCACCTGCTTCCGAGCCGGATCTGATCCTCGACCTGGGACAGCCGTTGCAGTTGCCCATCGATGCAACCAGTCGCAGCGGCGGCCGGGTTCACCTGGAAGCCGGGCAACTGATGATGCTGCGAGCCAGCGATCTGCTGCCCCGGGTTTCCAACCTCGACGCTTTGATGAGCAATGCAATGCAATTGCTGGGCCCGGGTGGCGAGATAGAGGTCGAGGCCCCTTATGAGAAGTCTCTTGCCGCTTGGCAGGATCCGAGCTACCGCCGGGCCATGAACGAAAACTCGTGGGCCTATTTCGTCGACGCGTTCTGGCACATGGGCTGGTTCGAACATCGCTTCGAAATGGTCGCGTCGAGTTGGCTTGATATGCAGCGAACATCATGCGCGAAAGACCGTGCGGCCTACATGAAGGTGCGACTGCGAAAGATCGAGACATCGCCCCACGAGCGCACACTGGCACGCGCCCATCTGGCCGACTTCGGCGGGATCGAAGACGACTTGGCTGTGCCTCCGCAACCGGCGGCGCGACCCGAGGCCGGGCCGACCAAGCACTTGATGGCAGCCTGAGGAGTCGCCGAGCGCCAGATAGAAGCGCACGGCCCCCTGCGCCCTCCGGTTTCGGCATGCCCTGAGTACGGGATCCTGGCGGATCACCCGGCGACGCGAACCAGCAGCGTCTGAAATTCTCTGAATTGCGGGACTTTCTCGGCGGTCCTCGTCGGTTCGCCAGCAAGCATGCCAAGCATGATCGCAACATGAACCATCCGTCCACTGCCGTGCCGTATCAGACCTTCAACGTGATGCAACCGGGCACCCGCCCTCCGACGTCACCGCGGACGGCATCGCCCACTGCAGATCCGGTCGCTGCCCATCACCTGGCGTTGCTGGCGCGACTGCCAAGGGCCTCCCATGTGCTGTTTGTCGGCGAGGCATCGGACAAGCTTCTGTCCACCTACCGTCGCACACACAAGCCCGAATCCTGCGACCGGATTGCGCTTGGAGCGGGCTTATCGGACGCTGCCGATGGCCGTGATCTGTTCGTTTTCGCAAATGGGGTGGACACCCAGGCAGATGCCGGCCGCTTGCTGGAAGTTCTCGCGGCGCGCTGCGCGCCCGAGGCCGAGTTGTTCATCTGCGATACCCATGCAACACAGCCGATCGACAAACTGTTCGAACTGCTCGCGAACAGCGGCTGGATGCCGGATCTGGTTCCCCAGCACAGTGCCACGGTGGAAACGGACAAGCGGGAGCAGATCCGCCTGATCCAGGCCACCCGTCAGTTCGCGAAGGACAGCACGCCAAGGCATGAACCCGCACCGGCGTGTTTCTCGGTCGTCGTCGCCAGCCGCTCCCCGTTTACCCGGCCCCCCGCCGCCGTCACCTCACCGGGACTGGCAGAAGTGCAGGCGCATGTCGCGATGGCGGCCGATGCGACCTCGGCCGCTCACGCATTCGCGATGGGTCTTCAGCTCGACCAGACGCAAAGCGAGTGGATCCTGCTGTGCCATGAAAGCGCCTACTTCCCGGCCGGCTTCGGTCATCGCCTCAATGCCTTGCTCTCCGATATCCCGCCGGCCGATCAGGAAGCGTGCCTGATCGGATTCATCGGCATCGGTGTCGACGAACCAAGCCAGTCGTTCGCACCGGCCGGTTTCGTGATCGAGCAGTTGCACCGCGAAGATCATCCCGACTGCCTGACGGCCACCTCGATCGATGAACTGGCGTTGGTCATCTCCAGGCGAACGGCCCACCAGATCGACCCGGGAATGGGCTGGGATCTGTGGGCGACCGATCTCTGCCTGGCGGCAATCTGCGAGCACAAGGTGTTTCCGCGCATCGTCCGCATGCCGCTGCTCAACCGCGCCGAGGCCAAGCCGGGATCATCGAAGCTGCATGCCTCTGCCACCCGCTTGCTGGACAAGTTTCCTGGCTTTGGTCCGATACCCACGCTGAGCGGCATGATCGATGCCGCCTTCGTCGAGCGTCTGTCGAAGCCGGCCGACACGGCCTCTTCAAGTTCGACGCAGCCAGCGAAAATCGCACCGCCGGCGGCCATTGCGGCGACTGCCAGCGCAGCCAGTGCGAATTCATCGGCGACCGAAACCCCGCTCGCAGCCAACGCCGCCGGCATGCCTGAGTGCTCGATCTGCGGCACGGCAGTGGCCCATTGGTCGCCTCACCCACAGACTGCGATGCGCAGCGAGTTCATGAAGCTGCTCGACCCGGTGGGGTCCGACCTGTCGGTCTATCAGTGCCCGAACTGCGGTTGCACCGACCGTGATCGACACCTGTGGCACTACATGCGCGCCATCGGCCTGCTGCAGCGACTGTCGTCGACCCAGATCCTGCATATCGCACCCGAAGTTCACCTCGAAGCGCTGATCGAGGCCCTGCATCCCATGGCCTATGTGCGAGGCGATCTTCATCCGCGACGTGCCGACCACCTGCCACTCGATATCGAATCGCTGCCCTTCGACGATGGCAGTTTCGATCTGATCATCTGCAACCATGTACTCGAACATGTAGCGAGTCCGGCGCGTGCGCTGGGCGAGTTCCACCGTTGCCTGGTACCCGGCGGTCTCCTGATCGCGCAGACTCCTTACGCACCGGTTCTGCTGAAGACGATGGAACTGAATCGGCCGGTATCGGCTGGCTTCGCCAAGCTGTTCTTCGGTCAGGAAGATCACGTGCGTCTGTTCGGCGCTGATATCGTCGACTATTTCCACCAGGCCGGTTTTTCTGGCGAGTTGCTCGAGCATTCCATGGTCCTCGGTGATCTGGACGCCAAGGCATACGGCTGCAATGCGCGCGAGCCCTTCTTCGCGTTCTCGAAATGACCAGCCCCGCCGTTTCGATCCTGATTCCAGCCTTCCGTCCGGACTGGCTGGACACGGCTGTCGCCAGCGCCCTGGCGCAGACCCACGGCGACTTCGAGCTGCTGGTCAGCGACGACTCGACCGGAGGCGACATCGAATCGGTGATGTCCAAATGGGACGATCCGCGGATCAGCTACTTCCGAAATCCGCGACGCAACGAGCCTGGTGGCAACCGAAACAACCTGCTGCAAAAGGCCCGAGGCGAATATGTGAAGTTTCTGTTCGACGACGATTTTCTGCTGCCTCGCTCGGTTGAGTTGCTGCTGAAGGCCGCGCGCGACAACCACGCACAGATGGCATTTCACAGTCGGCACTTCATCGATCGCAACGGCTGCAAACTGGCCTCTCCATGCAGCGTGCCGTCGGGCAGCGTCGCCGTGATCGAGCGTGCCCAGTTCTTCCAGCAGCTGCTGGGTGCCTGCATCAATCTGATCGGTGAGCCGACCAACATCCTGCTGCATGCACAAACGCTGCGCGAGATGGGCGAGCCCTTCCTGCTGCAAGGCCGCCGCATGCGGTTTTTGACCGACGTCGCCCTCTACACCAATTTCTTCGCACATGCTCACCGGGTGGTGGCCGTCGGCTATTTCGGTTCAGCATTTCGGCAGCATGACGGGCAGGCGTCCGGCAAGGGTTCACCGGGCCTTTCCGCGGGCTATTTCGAATGGGAATTGCTGCGCCGATGGTCGGTCGATGCCGGCCTGCTCGATGAAGCGGTGTATCAGGCAACGGCACCTGCTCTGCACGCCTTGTACGGCGAACAAGCGGGTCAGTACCCCGAACTCGGCGCGTTCATGGCCTTGCAAGGCCAGGGCGACGGCAACCACTACCTCAGCGCAGACTTTGAGGAAGCCCTGTCGCTCGCCTACATCACGATCGAAAGCCGCAAGCTGGTGCTGGCCGAGACCGCCTGACCCGCCTCTCCATTCACCGAATCGATTGTCCAGATCGGAAAGACCGCAATGCACCCCGACATCGTCTCCCGCCACAATCAAACGCGCCACTCGCGCCCGCCTGTCGCAACCGATTTCTGGCGTCAGATCAAGCGCACCGTCAATGGCGTTCCGGTCGCGGAGTCGCAGATCGCACTGATCGTCGACGCCATTGGCAGCGGGTTGCAGTTGCGCCCCAATGATGTCGTGTGTGATATCGCCTGTGGCAACGGTGCATTGTCCCAGTACCTGTTCGATTCGTGCAGCGCGCTTTACGGCAGCGACATCGACAGTCAACTGATCGACACCGCGCTCGAGCACTTCGCCGACTCCCCCGCATTCGACTTCGTCTGCATGGATGCCAAACGCTATGTCCTGAGCGAGACCGACCCGCAGCGCTTCACCAAGGCCTTGTGTTACGGCAGCTTCAGCTATTTTCCAGCTGACGAGGCCGAGCAGGTATTGACCGCGCTGAACCAACGCTTCATCCATGTCGAGCGGGTCTACATCGGCAACCTGCCGGATCGTGACCGCGCAGACCACTTCTACCCGCCAGGCAAGGACTACCTGGCCGATCTTGATCGGTCATCAGCCGCAATCGGCATCTGGCGCAGCGCCGAAGACTGGCGTGAACTGGCCGCTCGTTGCGGATGGCGCATCCGCTTCCACCAAATGCCTGGAGAGTTCTATGCTGCTCACTACCGCTTCGACGTCATCCTCGAGCGCTGAGGCGCGGCTGGTCGCATCGCCAACAACGACGCAAATCGATCGAAGCGTCAAGTCGGCAGTCGCCGAGCTGGCGGCATTCGGCGGCCCTGCCCTGTTCGCAACGCCGGTGTCGACGTCCAATCTGGTCAAACCGGACGTCGAGCGTTTCCTGGCCTATTCCAGGATCTTCCACGACGCCCGCCGCTATACGAACGACGGTCAACTGGTCCGGGATCTGGAACGACGACTGGCTGATCTCCACCAGACGCGCCATGCAGTGGCGATGGCGAACGGCTTCTGGGCGCTGGTCCTGACGATCAAATGCCTGGCGCTGCCTGGTCGCAACGAAGTTGTCATGCCGTCACTGACCTACCGTCGGCTGGCCGACGTCGTCGCCTGGGCGGGTCTGAAACCCCGCTTCAGTGAAGTCGATCCGACCACACTTGCAATCGGCGCGGAACAGGCTGCCGCCTGCATCGGCGCCGACACCGCGCTGCTGCTGGCGGTCCATCCGATCGTCAACTGCTGCGATGCCCCGGGACTCGAAGAATTGTCAGCGCGCAGTGGCATCCCGCTGATGTTCGATGCAGTCGAATCGGTCTACGAAACCGTTCGCGGCGGCCGCAAGGTCGGCAGCTTCGGTCTCGCCGAATGTTTCTCGCTGCATGCCAGCAAGCTGGTCAACGGTTTCGAAGGTGGTTACGTGACCACCAACGACAGTGAACTGGCTGCTCGCTTGCAAAAGCTTCGCGGCTTCGGCTTTCAAGGGCAGGACAATGTCGAAGCGCTCGGAATCAATGCCAAGCTCAACGAGATTCATGCTGCGATGGCGCTGGCCGGGCTCGACGATCTGCCGAGCCAGGTTCAGCGCAACCGAAAGCGCTACCGCGTCTATCAACGCGAGCTTGCAGGCCTGGACGGCATCCGCCTGCTGGCGTTCGACGAATCCGAGCCAACCAGCTACAAGACCATCGTTGTCGAAGTCACCGACGATTGGCCGATCAGCCGCGCCGATACGATCAAGTTGCTGAACGAGGAAGGCATCCTGTCGCGGGCCTACTACTGGCCCCCGCTGCACGCCAAGAAGATGGCTTACCCGTCTGTTCCCGCACGCCTGCCGCTGACCGATGTTCTCAGCGAGCGCTATATGCTGATGCCCTGCGGGCACCTGGTGGACGAAGCAGCCATCGTCACCGTGGTCGAGATGCTGCGTTTCATCCGGCACAACGCAGCCGCGATCCAGCGTCGGCTGTACTCCTGAAAGGGCTCGATCAGATGCAGACCACGCAACCTCAGATGCTGGCAGCGCCGCCGATCGCAGCACGGGCGACTGCGCTGCCGGTCGGTCAGCTCTATTTTCCGAGCTGGGACCGGTACGAGGTCGCGTTCCGCGAGTTGTTCGATCGTCAGTACTACACCAATCACGGACCCCTGGTGCAACGCCTGGAATCCCGCCTGGCCGAGCAGCTGGCGGTGCGACATGCGATCTGTGTCACCAATGCAACCATCGGCCTGCTGATGGCGATCGAGGCCCTGGACCTGCGAGGCAAGGTGATCGTCCCGTCGTTCACGTTCATCGCCACCGCCCAGGCCCTCAGCTGGACTGGCCTCGAGCCGGTCTTCTGCGAGGTCGATCCGGTCAGCCACCAGCTCGATCCGTCGGCGGTCGAGGCCCTGATCGACCCCGATGTGAGCGCGATTCTTGCCGTCAATCTGTGGGGTGATGCCTGCGACACAGAAGCCTTGCAAGCCATCGCTGACCGACACGGCATCAAGTTGTTCTTCGACAGCGCCCACGCAATGGGGTGCAGCGTCGATGGCCGGCCAATCGGCGGATTCGGCGAGCTCGAGGTCTTCTCGTTCCACGCGACCAAGGTATTCAGTTCTGCAGAAGGCGGCTGCATCACCACCGATGACGATCGACTGGCGGCGCGGCTGCGCAATATCCGAAGCAGCTACGGCGCCGGCATGCCAGTCGAGGTCGTGCGAACCAGCAATGGCCGCATGTCGGAAGCACAGGCCGCCATCGGCCTGTTGAACCTCGACGAGCTGCCGCAGACACTCCAGCGTAATCGCGATCTGTTCCTGCAATATCGCGCCGGATTGGACGCCATCCCGGGGATCACGCTGCATCAACCGAAGCGGGTTAGTGCCAGCAACCACCAATACATCGTGTGCCAGATCGAGTCGTCCGTTTTCGGCGCCAGTCGGGATGCAGTTCTCGACCATCTGCAGACGCACCGGATCATCGCGAGACGCTATTTCTATCCCGGCATCCATCGCAGCACGCCTTATGTCGACGAATTGCCACGGTTTGTAGATGCCCTGCCGGTTACCGACCATCTGAACCAGACCTTGCTCCAGTTGCCCAGCGGGGCGCTGGTCAGCGACGACGATGTCGCCCTGATTTGCGCGTTGATTGCAGAGTTGCGCCAATCGATGAACGGAGACTGACGTGCGCATGGGCATCATGCAGCCGTACTTCTTTCCCCATCCGGCTCATTTCTCGCTGATCGCGCATTGCGATGAGTGGGTCGTCTTCGACATCACGCAGTACACACCGAAGACCTGGATGAACCGCAATCGGGTGCTGCATCCGGCGGGCGGCGCCAACTGGATCAGCGTTCCGCTGAGCAATGGCTCGATTGCGATCAAGACCTCGCAGGCCAGCGTGCTCGACCCAGCGGCAACCCTGTCGAGCGTGCTCGGCAAGCTGAGTCACTATCGACGCAAGGCGCCGTACTACAAAGTGGTCGAGGAGTTGGTCCGCGACAGCTTCGCACTAGCCGATAGCGAGACCTCGCTGGTTCGACTGAATGTTCGCGGCCTGTCGGCGGTCTGCAACCATCTGGAGATCCCGTTCCGCTACCGGATCTGCTCGCAGCTGGATCTCGAACTGCCGCAGGACCTCGGGCCGGGCGACTGGGCACCGGAAATCTGCGCCCGGCTGGGCGCAGACGAATACCTCAATCCGATTGGTGGCAAGGCGTTGTTCGCACCCGCCAGGTTCCAACAGTTCGGCACCCGCCTGATGTTCCTCGACACCGATCCGTTTCAATATGCGCAAGGCGATTATCCGGCGACACCTGGCCTGTCGATCCTCGACGCATTGATGTGGAGTTCTCCCGAAATCGTACGCGCGGCCGTTTTCGACAACGCCCGCTTGCAAGCAGGCTGACCAGTACGTCGCAAAGCCGGCGCGGGCGTGCTCAGTTGTGCACGAACAGCGTCATCGGGATTTTCACGAGCTTGGCATCATCGGCGGCCGCGACAAGGTCTTCGAAATAGGTCGCATCACCAGCAAATCCCTTGTCTCGAAAGCCGACTACCCTGGCCAGTTCGGTTCTCGCGACGAAACAACCGATGTCGATGAAATTGCGCTCCGGCCTTGTCTCGAACGGGTTGTACGGTAGCTGCTTGCGCACGCCCGGGTTGTTGTGGCTGTGGATCATGTCGCAGAAGACGATGTCCGGTGCGATCTGACCCTGCGCGTGCATCGGCATGAACATGTATTCGAGAAAGCGCGGGACATAGTAGTTGTCGTCATTCGTCAACAGCACATATTCGGTGTCCGCGAGGCGGATGCCGATATCCCGCAGCGTGTGTCCATAGTCGTTGAAGCGCTGATCGGTGAACATCACCTCGATCCGGTCGGGATGCTTGTCAACGAAAGGCTTCAGCAACGTCGCCATCTCGGCGTCGTGCCCGTCGTGGATCACGATCAGGCGGAAATTCTGCAGCGTCTGCGCAAGCAACGAGTGAATCAGCACGGGCAGATTGAGGTAGCGCTTGTACGCGACGCAGACAATCGTCAATTCCTTCGCCTGCGTGATTGCGCCGATGTCGATCGGAGGCGCGACAACCACGGCCGATCCGGTCGTCACCGGCGACCGATGCGGCGGGGGCGGCAGACGAATCGGCTCGCTGGCAGCGAGCGCCTGGGGCTTCAGACCCTGTTGAGCGCGATCGACCATCCGCATGAACAAGGCTCCAAGATCGGCGGCGTGCTGTCTCCCGTCGAATACAGCGAAACCATCCAGCCTGCCAGAAAGATGTTCGCGCAGCGC
This sequence comes from Ideonella sp., assembly GCA_031398385.1. Taxonomy (GTDB): domain Bacteria; phylum Pseudomonadota; class Gammaproteobacteria; order Burkholderiales; family Burkholderiaceae_C; genus Ideonella_A. Next base: position 31,285 of record JANNNE010000039.1, on the reverse strand, counting down.
ACGCAGGGCCTGCGGATTGCGTGCCAGCTCAATCACCCGCTCCTCATACGCCTCGGCGTCATCGCATATCAATTGTTCGAGTCCGACCGAAGCCAGCAGACTGGCCGCCACGCGTGAAGCGAAGGCCTCGCCCTTGACGGTGACCAGGGGCACTCCCATCCACAGGATGTCGCTCGCGGTCGTGTGGGCGTTGCAAGGCCAGTTGTCCAGCATCAGATCGGCAAGCGGCAGCCGCGCCAGGTTCATGGCATTCGGAAGACGCGGCGTGAACACCAGCCGCTCGGAGGCGATGCCCCGAAACGCGCCTTCGCGCCGCAGGTTCGCGGTGGCCTGCGCGTTGTCCTCAAGCAACCAAAGGACACTGTCGGGTATTGCCATCAAAATCCGCATCCAGCTGTCGAAGACAGCCGGGGTGATCTTGAATGCCTGGTTGAAGCAGCCGAAGACCAGGCAGTCATCTGGCAGGCCGAATTCCGAACGGACGCGGGCAGCGGGCCGCTGTCGCAAACTGTCATTGGGCTGATAGCAGACCGGCATCTGAGCAATTTTTTCGCTGTATCGGTCGGCGTGATCCAGTGGTGTCACCCATCGATCGCCGATCACATAGTCGATGTAATCGGCGCCGCTGGTGCCCGGAAATCCAAGGAAGCTGACCTGTAGCGGTGCCGGGCGCCAGGCGAAGACTCCCAGGCGATTGCCCAGGGTATGACCTTTCAGATCGACCAGGATGTCGATGCCATCGGCACGAATGCGGGCGGCTGCCTGGGCGTCCGAGATGCCACACAGATCGACAACGTGCTCGCAGGCGGCGCGGATCCTGTTGCCCAGCTGGCTGCCGTCGTCCGGGCCGTGCGAGTAGAGGGTAATCTCGAAACGGCTTTGATCACGCTGTTCGAGCGACTCGACAAACAGCGCAGCGGTTGCATGGTTGTAGAAGTCGTTGGAGACGTAGCCGATCCGGATGCGCCGATCGGGCAGCAGCTCAAGGCGCCGCGGGGCGAGCGGCGTCGCACATTGCTCGAATCGCATCGCCACATGAGCGGTCGCCCTCAGAAAAAGCTCCGGCGGATGCTCGATGGCAACTAGCGAGAAGACACCGCCTTCGCTCAGGGCGGAAGGATCTTCGTTGTTTTCGAGTGCGGCAACGAGCTGCACCCTGGTCTCCTCGAACGCTTGCCAACGACAAGCATGCTGGCGCATGTGCAGCACCATGAGCTGTGCGGCGAGACGTGAGCCGTCCAAGGTCAGAGCAGTTTGAAAACTTTCCGCCGACTCTTCGAACAGCTTCATGTCGCGCAATACCACCGCCAGTTTCATGTGCGCGGCCGGATCGGACAGATTCAGTGCCATTGCCTCGAGCATCACCGGCAATGCGTCCTGAGGACGGCCGAGCGCGGCAAGCGCTGCGCCGTGGTTCGAAACGAAGGCGTAGTCCCGGCGGGCCTGACCCTGGTTGTGCCGCTCGAAAAACGGCAGCGCTTCAGCCCACCGATGCAGGGACGCCAAGGCCAGGGTGGCGAGTTGCACAGCCTTGACATTTTCCGGATCCGATTCGAGCACGCGTCCTGCAGCCTGCCAGGCACCTTCGAAATCACCGCCACGCAAACGAAGCGTCGCCAGCGCCGTCAGGTCTCTTTGACCCAGGCGGGGATCGTCGCCGACGGCGCTGAACAATTTCTCGGCCTTCGCCCAGTTCGACTGCGTCACCGCCTGATACGCCTGCTTGCGTTGCCTTTCGAAGGCTTGAAGTGAAAGCCGGGCACCCGCATGAGACGCAGCCTGGTGGGTTGGCTGAGTGAGCTGCTGATGAAGACTTGCGAAATCTGCGGGCATGGTGATTTTCCAGATCGAGCCGTCTCGACCATTGCCCCCGAACTCTAGTTAGTGCGTCTGATCCTGAACGTCCGAGAAGCTACCCCAAGACCCCCTCTTTCCAATTGGTTTCAATCCACGAAAGCGTACGACCTCAATTTCTGCGTTGCGCTGCCGATACCTGAAGCCGGTCGAGAAACGACGATGTTTTTGCATCATTTTTCAACGACTTTCGTCTTGCTCAATATGGCTTGACAAAGCAAAAAAATTTTCTCAAGTCGCGAAACCGGCAGTCGATAAGCATTGCAGCGAGACCTGAATCCCAGTCTCGTGGTCCGGAACAGCCGACCGATGAATCGACAACCCGTATGAGTTGCGTTTTTTCGATGACTGCCGCCGGGCGCAGCCGGTTGGTGCCGAAGAGGTTTCGGTTGCCAACAGGCACGTCGGAAGGGGGCAACCCCTGAAAACGAGTCAAGGCCGGCGTCCACGCCGGGAGATCATCATCAACGTACCAGGAGTTATTCAAAATGCCCCAAACCATCAATACCAACGTCAGCTCTTTGACCGCCCAGCGCAACCTGAACATGTCGCAGAGCTCGCTCGCAACGTCGATGCAGCGTCTGTCGTCCGGCCTGCGCGTCAACAGCGCCAAGGACGACGCCGCCGGTCTCGCCATTTCCGAGCGCATGAATGCCCAGGTCAAGGGCCTGAACGTGGCAGCCCGCAATGCCAACGACGGCATCTCGCTGGCTCAAACCGCTGAAGGCGCGCTCGGCAAGGTCGGCGACATGCTGCAACGCATGCGTGAACTGGCTGTGCAATCGAGCAACGCCACCAACAGCAGCGACGACCGCAAAGCGTTGCAATCGGAAGTTGGCCAGCTGCGCGATGAAATCGATCGGGTCGCCAAGACGACCAACTTCAACGGCGCCAAGCTGCTGGACGGCTCGTTCTCGGCTGCGACCTTCCAGGTTGGCGCCAACTCGGGTGAAAACATCACCGTCGCCGCGCTGACCAACAGCTCTGCCGCTGGCTTGTCGAACTTGACGTACGGTTCGGCATCGACCACCGCCGTGACCCAGGGTGAAGTCTCGTCATTCGGCAGCGAAGTCACCGCTGGTACCTTGAAGATCACGGTCGGCACGACCGAGTACTCGCTCGGCGCGATGAAGGCAGCGCGCTCGGCCGAAGAGCGGCTCGGCCAGACGGTTGAAGCGATCAACCGCGCCACCGCCGACACCGGTGTCACCGCGTTCCTGACCAAGGACGAAACGACCGGCGCATACAGCATGGAAGTCCGCTCGTCGAAAGCCGATGCCACCGGGCAGGCTCTGGCCGTCACGTCGGCTGGCTTCACGACGGCAACCACCGGCGTCACCTCTGGTGGCTTCGATGTCACCGCAGGCGGCACCGCCTCGGCTGGTATCGCCGACTTGTCGATCGAAACCGCTGAAGATGCCTGGCTCGCAATCAAGCAGATTGACGATTCCATCAAGCAAGTCAACGGCACCCGTGCCACCCTCGGTGCTGCCCAGAGCCGCTTCGAAAGCGCGGTCTCGAGCATCATGATCCAGTCGGAGAACACCTCTGCGGCTCGGGGCCGGATCGTCGATGCGGACTTTGCCCAGGAAACGGCGAACATGTCCCGCGCCCAGATCCTGCAACAGGCTGGAACGGCGATGGTCTCGCAGGCCAACCAGTCGACCCAGGGTGTGTTGTCTCTGCTGCGCTGATCCAGATCCGAGAACGCGCTTCGAATGAAGCGCTTCCCAAGGCCCGCCTCGAAAGAGGCGGGTTTTTTCGTTAGGCCAGGCGCTGATCGTCCACCGAATCCGCAGCAAGCATTCACTGTCGTGCGTCGGCCAGTGCGCATGCTGAGGTCGACGAACCGGGAACGCGATCCACGAAGCAACTGATCCGGTCTCCAGTCGGGCCGATGGTCAATCGCTTGATCCCTTCAGCGCACTCTCAACAGCCCCAATGGGAGACAGAAACGGACATCTGGCGACATGCTCGTTCTGAAGCTTCTTCGAGGCGTCGCCTGACCTGAAACATCGGGTGCAGCAACCTAACACGGGCGGCGGGCCGCTGCGGCGCTTGACCGCGGTAGCCAGTAGCCGACTCGGGTAGGCCTCGAGCAATCTTGTCCGCCGCGGGTCATGATGCTCCGTCGGTCTGCTTCTGAACCCAGCCTTCAAGACCCTCGCGGGAGATCTCTCACGGCGTTCAGATTCGCGTCATCCCTGCCGGTCTTTCCCAGGTCCGCCTCCGATGGTCGAACATCGGAGCTGCTCGACAAATCCGGAACAACAATGAAAAAACCCGCACGCGGCGGGTTGATTCAAGCAGTGATCGAACCGGCTTAGAAACTCTCTCATTCGTGGGTTCCGGTGCGGGCCATTGCGGGCGTGTCGGCGCTGGAAAGTGCCTTGACCCGCGATCGGGGCTTCGGGTTCAGGCTAGCGCGGCGTCGATGTGACGGACCGAGTCGGTGATGCCTTCGTGTTCCAGCCTGCGGATCCACTTCCTGGCGCGCTCAGGCTGCGGCCGCCAGTTTATGAAGAATCTTCTGAACCTTGTCTTCCAGAGCCGCCTTCGTGAACGGCTTGACGATGTAGCCGGCCGCCCCGCTCTGGGCCGCGAGCACGATGTCTTCCTTGCGCGCTTCAGCGGTGACCATGAGCATCGGCACATGTTTCAGGCTGTCGTCCGCCTGGACCGCCTTGAGCAGGTCGAAACCGGTCATGTTCGGCATGTTGATGTCGGAAACGACGAAGTCGTACTTCTGCGACTTCAGCATCGACAGCGCAACGGCACCGTCCTCGGCTTCATCGACATTTCTGCAGCCCATCTCCTTGAGGAGACTGCGAACGATGCGGCGCATGGTCGAGAAGTCGTCGACGATCAGGAATTTCAGATCACAGGGTTTGCTCATTGGGGACCTCGGCAATGTTGGTGCCGCAATGCTTTGTGTTTGTCGGCATCTGCAGGTGGAACTTGACGCCGAAACCAGGCGTGCCTGACTCCCGCCTGGCGACGAGGACGTCAGACACAAACCGCCCGGTCAAGGCCCAGGACCAGGACGGGAGCGCGCAGGGGCGGCGGCGCCGCACGTGAATTGACGGGAAGAGATCATCACAGCTCGAAGAGATTGCCCGAGACTGGACCGCATTTCCCCGCTTTATTGGCCTTTAGGAAGGCGGTCGAGCGAATCAGAATTCGTTCAACAGGTGTTCTTGATCATTGATCCGGAGCGTTCTGGAGTCCGGAGTCACTGGCAGCGTTCCACCTGAGTGGGTGGTTCGACACCAGGTGGACCGCATTTGCCAACCAAGCCAGCTGTGATGGCAGATGCTGTCGCCGGGAAACTGTTTCTTTTAGGAGCGCACCATGCCCCAGACCATCAATACCAACATCGCATCACTGAATGCCCAGCGAAACCTGAACATGTCGCAGAGTTCTCTGGCGACATCGATGCAGCGCCTGTCATCGGGCCTGCGCGTCAACAGCGCCAAGGACGACGCTGCCGGCCTGGCGATCGCCGAACGGATGAATACCCAGATCCGCGGCCTGAATGTCGCCGCCCGCAATGCCAACGACGGCATCTCGCTGGCACAAACCGCGGAAGGTGCGCTCGGCAAGGTCGGCGACATGCTGCAGCGGATGCGCGAACTCGCTGTCCAGGCCAGCAACGACACCAACAGCGTGGACGACCGCAAAGCCCTACAGGCCGAGGTGGCCCAGTTGCGCGATGAAATCAACCGGGTCGCCAAGACCACCAATTTCAACGGCGCCCGCCTGCTCGACGGATCGTTCTCGGCCGCCACCTTCCAGGTCGGCGCCAACTCCGGCGAGAACATCACGGTGGCTGCGCTCACTGACACATCCGCCCAAGGCCTGGCGAGCGTTTCCTATGGCAAGGCGACCACAACGGCGGTGACGAGCGGTGAAATCGGGTCGTTTGCCACCGCGGTGACCGCTGGCAGCCTGACAATCACCGTCGGCTCGATCGACTACCCGTTGAGCGCGCTGGCTCCGGCACGCTCGGCAGAAGAACGCCTCGGCCAGACGGTCGAAGCCATCAACCGGCGCACCGCGGACACGGGTGTCACCGCTTTCTTGAAAAAGAACCAAGCCAACGGTGAATACACGCTAGAGGTGCGTTCGTCCAAGGTCGATTCGACAGGTACAGCGCTGGGCGTCTCTTCAGCCGGATTCAGTACCCTCGTCACCGGCGTTTCCGCTGGTGGTTTCGACATCCCCGCCGGTGGAGTGACCGAGAGCGGAATCGAGGCGATGACCATCGAAACCGTCGAAGGCGCCTGGCTGGCCCTCAAGCAGATCGATGATTCGCTGGATCAGGTCAACGGCGCCCGGGCGACGCTCGGCGCGGTACAGAGCCGCTTCGAGAATGCCGTCTCGAGCATCATGATCCAGTCCGAGAATACCGCCGCGTCGCGCGGCCGGATCATGGATGCCGATTTCGCAGCTGAAACAGCCAGCATGTCGCGCGCCCAGATCCTGCAGCAGGCCGGTACCGCGATGGTGGCCCAGGCCAATCAGCTGCCACAGCAGGTGTTGTCGCTGCTGAAGGGTTGATTTCGATCGCCGCCGAATGGTCTGACCCGAACGTCGGGCCGACAAATCAACGCCGGGGGTGACCTGATCACTCCCGGCGTTCGTCTTTTTGCTCAGGTTTTTCGTAGCCTGGCCGATAACCCATCAGATTGAAGGAGTTCCCACCCGATGCCCATTTCATCACCTGGCATAGGCAGCGGGCTGGACGTGCAGAGCATCGTCAGCCAGTTGGTCGCCATCGAACAGCGGCCGTTGGCGCAGCTGCAGAGCAAACAGGTCACGTATAACAGCCAGCTGTCGTCGTTCGGCCAGATCAGCAGCAAGGTCTCGGCGTTGCAGGATGCCGCAGCTGCCATGGCCAAGCCCGATGCCTGGACCAAGACCTCATCGAGCAGCTCCGACAGCGCCAGCGTGACGGTCACCAGCAGCGGCACAGCGGCCAGCGGCGACTACGCGGTCATGGTGTCGCGGATGGCCAAGGCACAGAACCTGGCGTCTGCAGGCTTCGCGGACAGCGCCGCGGTGATCGGCACGGGCAGACTGCGAATCGAGACCGGGTCCTGGACCAACCTCGGACCGCCGAGCAGCGCGACCACGGCATTCACTGCAAAAAGCGCCAGCCTGCCGTTCGATATCGAGATCGTTCAAGGTGAAGACACACTCGCCGCGATCCGCACCAAAATCAATGACGCCAAGGCGGGGGTCACCGCTTCGATCGTCAACGACAGCACCGGCGCACGGTTGGTCATCCGATCCAACGAGACCGGCGCGGAGAATGCGCTGCGCATCACCGAGATCGATGAAAACGGCGCACCGGTCACCGGCGCCCTGGCCGGGCTGACCTTCGACCCGACCGGTGGCGCCACGCCCTCGCTGACGCAGACCGTTCCGGCCCAGGATGCACTGGCGACGATCAACGGCCTCGATCTGGTCTCGGCCAGCAATACCTTCAAGGATGTCGCCGACGGAATGAGCTTCACCGCCCTCAAGGTCACGACAGCCGAAGTCAACCTGAAGGTCGGAATCGACACCGCATCGTTCAAGAATGCGATCGGCAAATTTGTCAGCGCCTACAACGCCGTCAATACCACCCTGCGCGAACTGACGAAATACGATGATGCCGCCAAGAGCGGGGCGATCCTTCAGGGTGATCGCACAGCGCTTACGATTCAGGGACAGTTGCGCAGCCTGATTCAGGGTACCGGCGGCACATCGAGCACGATCAAGCGGCTCGGTGATCTGGGCATTTCGCTGCAACGTGACGGCAGCCTCAGCACCGACGATGCCAAACTGACCACAGCGTTGAACAATCCCGCCGAGGTCGCACTCGCGATGGCGAGCAAAGCCGACGCGGCAGCCGCAGACCGCGGCATCGCCGCCTTGTTTGAATCGTTCGGGAAGGCAGTCACCGGCGCCGAGGGCACCTTGACTTCACGCACAGCCAGCCTGACCAATCGCATCAAGCTGAACTCCAAGGATCAGGATACGTTCAACGCCCGGATCGAAGCAACCCGGACCCGCCTGCTTGCCCAGTACTCTGCACTGGATACCAAGCTGGCGTCGCTGAGCGGGCTGAACAGCTACGTCAGCCAACAGATCACCAACTGGAACAAGTCCACCCTCTGAGGTTCCTCCAGGATCTGCCGCTGCCGTGCCCGGAAAGCACGCCAGCGGCTTTTTGTCGTTGATCGCCACGACCTGGCTTGCGGCTGCATCCCAACCCTCTGGAAGCGATGAAACGAAGCGTGTTTCCCGCCTCAAGTGCCCAACACCCCGGCCGATATTCCATGCATACCCCGAAACCACGCGAAAGCTCCCAGATGTACGCCTCCGCAAGCCCTTTCCGCAGCAACGCCCAACGGCCCAGCGCCGGCATGTACTCGCAGGTCGGCGTCGAGACCGGTGTCACGGGGGCCGATCCGCACAAGCTGATTGCCATGCTGTTCGATGGCCTGCTCGAAGCAATTTCACAAGCCCGCGGCGCCTTGCTCGAAAACCGTGTCGAAGCCAAGGGCATCGCCATCGGACGTGCCGTGCGCATCGTCGACGAAGGCCTGAAGGGCGGGCTCGACATGAAAAGCGGGGGGCTGTCGGCCGACTTGTCCAGCCTCTACAGCTATCTCGTTGTCCGCCTGACCCACGCCAACCTCAAGAACGACGACGAAGCCCTGCAGGAATGCACCCGATTGATCCAGCCGCTGCGCGACGCATGGATGGAGATTCGCGGCAAAGTCGTCGCCCCACCGGCATGAGCTTCGACCCGGACGCCTATTCCCCCGCTACCCCGATCATGAACGCACACCTCCTCAACTACTACGAGGCCATCGAACGTGCCAGCCACGACATGTTGCAGGCCGCGCGCTCGGGCAACTGGGACGAAGTCGTCAAGCTCGAAGGCGCCTGCGCCGTGCTGATCTCGCAGCTCAAACACGCGGCGGCGCAAGCCCCGCTCGAGTCTGAAGAACGCCAGCTGAAGACACGCATCATGGAGCGCATTCTGGTCAATGATGCCGAGATTCGCTACCTGGCCGAACCGTGGCTCGACGACCTCGACGCGATGCTGACCGGTCGGCAAAAAACCGTTCACTGAACACAGCCGGGAAGTCGCCATGATGGATACCGCCCCGATGCCGCTGGAGAGTATGTCGCAGGGTCCGGCTGGCCTGGACGATTTCCGCATCACCTCGCCGGCTCAGATCAAGGCCATGTTGCGCACCTTGGTGGACGGCGCCATCCCCCTGAGCATCAACGGTCCGGACGGCGCGATGCTGGGTGCCGCGCTGTGGACTGTGGACACGATGCGCGAGGCGATCAGCTTCAGCGCGACACCCGACGATCCACACCTGCAATCGATTTTGCAGAGCAACGAAGCCGTGGTGGTCGGCTATCTCGACAACGTCAAGCTGCAGTTCGATGCCAACGATCTGGTGCTGGTGCATGCCGGTCGAACGGCAGCGCTGAGCTGCGCGCTGCCGACCGTGATGTACCGCTTCCAGCGCCGCAACGCCTATCGCGTCCGCCCGGTGACGCGCAGTTCACCGACGGCCCGATTCACGCACCCGCGCCACGACCAGATCAATCTCGCGCTGCGGATCCTGGACGTGAGTCTGGGCGGCTGCGCACTCTTGCTGCCCCACGACGTGCCGGCGCTGGACGCCGGAATCACGCTGCGCGAGGTCGAGTTCGATTTCGATGCAGATACCCGTTTCACCGCCACTTTGCGCCTGCATCACCTCAGCACGCTCGGAGCTGATGCACAGGGCCTGCGCATGGGCTGCGAAATGGTGCGCCTGCCGAGTTCGGCCGAGCGCCTGCTGCAGCGCTATATCGATCAGACCCAGAAGCGGCGTCGCTTGATGGCGCTGGATTGAGAATGGGACGACGGCTGCTCGGCGAGCGAACAGACCGTATCGCCTGACTCGCTCAGACCTGCATGTTCATGATGTCGCTGTAGGCCTGCACCAGCCGGTTGCGAACCTGCAGCGTGGCCTGGAAACCGATCTGTGCCTTCTGCATCGCCACCATCGTCTGCTCGATGCTGACATTCGGATTGTCCAGCTGCACTTCACGCTGCAGCTGCGATGCCTGGAGCTGGCCCTTGCTGACCGAGCCGAGTGCCTGAGTCAAGGCCTGCTGGAAGCCCGGACCCTCGACCGCCTTGCCACGCTGCAGCGGTTGACCATTGGTCTGCAGGCCGGCACGCGCCACGGCTTGTGCGAAGTCGAATGGTTTGAGCGATACGTTCATGGCAACCTCTGCAGCGGACCTCGGGCCCGGCGCCTGCACAGGGGCAGGCACCATCGAGGCATGTCGGAATGCTAGTCGGGCAGGCCACCTCCCAGGCGACAAATAGACCGCCCTTCCCCGGACTGTTCAAGGCATGTGAAAGCGGGCGCCTCCGAATAATGGAGGGCAGGGACATTCCCCCCGCCCTCTCCGCTTCCCGCCTCCCATGGACAACGCAGTCGCCGTCAACAGCCCGATCCAACTGGTACCCGTCGACAGCTTCGGTGCGCGCATGGCCGCGCTGCCGGCGAAGTCGAAGTTCACGCTCGCCGGCGGCGTTGCAGCATTGATCGCGCTGGTGCTGGCGATGACGATGTGGAGCAGCCAGGGCGACTACAAGGTGCTGTATGCCAACCTGTCCGACAAGGACGGTGGCGCGATCATTTCCCAGCTGTCGCAGATGAACGTCCCCTACAAACATGCGGACGGTGGCAGTGCGATCCTGGTGCCGGCGTCGAAGGTTCACGACGTTCGCCTGAAGCTGGCTTCCGCCGGCCTGCCGAAGGGTTCGGTGATCGGCTTCGAATTGATGGACAACGCGCGCTTCGGGCAGACTCAGTTCCAGGAACGCCTGAGCTTTCAGCGCGGCCTCGAAGGTGAACTGACGCGGTCGATCACCGCGATGGACGCGGTCGAGAGTGCTCGCGTGCACCTGGCGCTGCCGAATCAGAACGGCTTTTTCCGCGAACAGCAAAAACCCACCGCGTCGGTGATGCTGAGCTTGCGCACCGGGCGAACCCTTGAACGCGCCCAGATCGCCGGAATCGTCCATCTGGTGTCGAGCAGCGTACCGGAGATGAACCCGAAAGCGGTCAGCGTCCTCGATCAGACCGGCGCGTTGCTGTCGTCGCCAGAAGGCGCGCAGGCCGGCCTCGACGCCCAGCAGCTTCAATATGTCAACCAGATCGAGTCGGGCTATACGAAGCGGATCCTCGAACTGCTGGAGCCGGTGGTGGGCCGCGAGAATCTGCGCGCCTCGGTCACCGCCGACATCGACTTTTCGCAGACCGAAGCCACCTCGGAAGAGTTCAAGCCGAACCAGGGAACCGAAGGATCGATCACGGTGCGCAGCCAGCAAGTCACCGAGCAGAACGGTGCCGGCGTCTCGATGCCCACCGGGGTGCCCGGCGCGGCCAGCAATGTCCCGCCAATCAGCCCGACCGCACCGATCAACGGCCAGGCTCAGACCCTGCAAGCCGCGGGTGGAAACGCCGGCGGCGGCACCAGCCGCCGCGAGGCGGTCACCAACTACGAGGTCGACAAGACCGTTCGCGTGACCCGCAATGCGACCGGCACCGTGCGCCGGGTCAATGCTGCCGTCGTCATCAATCACCGCAGCGATGTCGATGCCAAGGGCAAGCCGACGACGGTTGCGTTGAAGGCGGACGAGATCGAGAAATTGACCGCACTGGTCCAGGAAAGCATCGGTTTCAACCAGCAACGCGGCGATTCGGTGAAGGTGGTGAACGCACCCTTCAAGGTCGAATCGATCGAGAAGAACGAGGCGCCGTGGTGGAAGCAGCCCGAGACCCTCGATCTGGTGCGCCTGATCGGCATACCGGCGGCGCTTGCTTTCGTCGGTCTGCTGGTGTTCTTCGGCATGGTCCGCCCGGCGATGAAGGCCGCGCTGAAGCCGCCACCGCAGATGCCTGGCGCCACGCTCGACGCCGTGGTCGACGACGACCAGGCGCTGCCCGGCCTGCCGGCAACCGAAGTCATGGCGCTGGAACGGCCGTCCACTGAAGAGCGGCTGGCGCGAGCTCGCAGCTTGGCGAAGGAAAACCCGGCTGCGGTGGCTCAAATCGTCAGCGGCTGGGTGAGCGGAGAGCCGGCTTGATCACGATCAGACAACTGACCTGCCCGGGAGCGGCAACATGAGCGCCTCAGCCGAGACCGGCGTCGAAGACGCAGCGATCCTGCTGATGTCGCTGGGCGAAGAGGAAGCCGCCGAAGTATTTCGCCACCTCTCGCCGAAGGAGGTCCAGCAGTTGGGCGAGACGATCGCCAACATGAAGGCGATCTCGCGCGAGCGGGTCGATGATGTTATCGATCGTTTTGCCGAACTGGCAGGCGACACAAGCATGCTCGTGCCCAAGAACAACGATTACATCCGAGGCGTACTGAGACGCGCCCTCGGCGACGAGAAGGCGAAGATCCTGCTCGATCGAATCCTGATGAGCGTCGATATCTCGGGCATCGAAAGCCTGAAATGGATGGACGCGGCATCTGTCGCCGAGCTGCTTCGCAACGAACACCCGCAGATCGTCGCGGCGATCCTGGTGCACCTGGATCCGAATCACTCGACCGAGGTGCTGAAAGCCTTCCCCGAACGCCAGCGCAACGAGGTGCTGGTGCGCATCGCGACGCTGGACGGCATCCGGCCATCCGCGCTGACCGATCTGAATGACGTGATGAGCAATGTGCTGGCCGGCGCTTCGTCGATGCGCAAGGCCAGCCTGGGCGGTGTCAAGAAGGCGGCCCACATGATCAACCTGCTGGGCTCGAACGCTGAAACCGCGGCGATCGACTTCATACGCGAGGCCGACAGCGACCTGGCGCAGAAGATCATGGACAACATGTTCACCTTCGACGATCTGAACAAGCTCGACGACAAGGGCATCCAGACCGTGCTGAAGGAAGTGCAGAGCGAGTCGCTGATCATCGCGTTGAAGGGCGCCACGCCGGCACTGCGCGACCGGATCTTCCGCAACATGTCGAGCCGGGCAGCCGAGACGCTGCGCGAAGACCTCGAGTCGCGCGGCCCGGTACGGCTGTCCGAGGTCGAGGCCGAACAGAAGGAGCTGTTGAAGATCGTCCGCCGTTTGAGCGAAGAAGGCCAGATCGCATTGAGCTCGGGTGGTGGTGATGACTTCGTCTAGAACGCCGGCCAAGGGTCAGTTCCGCAACGTGCCGCCGCCTGACGGCAACAAGCCGTCGGTCTACAGCAGGTTCATTCCGCGCGAGGAGTTGAACGATTTTGCTGCCTGGACACCGGGCACGCTCGACAGTCCCGACGATACGGCCGATGCATCGTTGCGGGCGGCTCGCCAGGCCAAGGCCGACGCACCAGCCGCCGATCCTCATGCGGAGTTGCAGGCGTTGCTCAACAGCACGCGTCAGCAGGCGTATCAGGATGGTTATCGCGATGGCCTGGCCGCCCTCGATGCGTTCAAGCAAAGTCATGCAAGGCAGGTCGCCACGCAGATCGGCGCACTGTTGAAGAGCACCACCGAGCAGCTCGAGGAACTGCAGCAGAAGATGGCTGCAGCGCTCGCCAGGTCGGCCACCAATCTGGCGCGGCAAATCGTTCGCACCGAACTGCAGACCCGTCCGGAACTGGTGGCGATGGTCGCCACCGAGGCGCTGGATGCCTTGCTGCTGAGTGCCCGGCACATCACGGTCAGGGTTCATCCCGACGACCTCGATATGGTGGTGCAAGGTGCATCCGATGTGCTGCAGGCACGCGGCGGGCGGGTCATCGGCGACGACTCGCTGGCCCGCGGCGGCTGCCTGGTCGAATCCGATATCGGCACCGTCGACGGCGAGATGCAGACGCGATGGCGCCTCGCGACGGCCGAGCTGGGGTGTGAACAGCCCTGGATCGCCGACTACGAAGTTCCATCCGACAACCCGAAGCCCGTGGAGCGCCGCTCATGATGAATTCGCCGCTCGAGAATACGGCCGTCGCGGCAAGCGCCGTCGGCGATCGATGGTCTGAGTATCTGAGCGGGCTGGAGCGGCTGTCGTCGCAGTCGCAGGCGCTGGAGACCTGCGGCGTGCTGGTCCGGGTTGCCGGCCTGGTGCTCGAGGCGGCCGGCATCCGGGTTCCGGTCGGCTCGGTGTGCGAGGTGCGCATGCCCGGCCAACCGCCGGTACAGGCCGAAGTGGTCGGTTTTTCCGGCGACCGCGCCTATCTGATGCCGACTGGTGATATCCACGGCCTGGCCAGCGGCGCGGTGGTGATTCCGCGACCGAGACCGGTGGTTGCGCTTCGGCTCGGCAGTCAGCAACATCCCTGGCGACGCAACGAAGACCGCACCCAGCACCTGCCGGTCGGTGACGGCCTGCTGGGTCGGGTGGTCGATTCGCATGGCAATCCGATCGACCGCAAGGGCCCGCTCGGCAGCACCCACAACGCCCCGCTGATCCGGCGCCCGATCAATGCGATGGACCGCGATCCGGTGCGTCGGCCGCTGGACACCGGTGTGCGCGCCATCAATTCGATGCTGACGGTGGGGCGCGGGCAGCGCATCGGCCTGTTTGCCGGCACCGGTGTCGGCAAATCCGTTCTGCTCGGCATGATGGCGCGCTTCACCGAGGCCGACGTGATCGTGGTCGGACTGATCGGCGAACGCGGCCGCGAGGTCAAGGAATTCATCGAGGACATCCTCGGCGACGAGGGTCTGCGCCGCTCGGTGGTGGTGGCGGCACCGGCCGATGCCCCGCCGCTGACCCGCATGCAGGGTGCGAACTATGCCACCGCTATTGCCGAGGATTTCCGCGACCGCGGGCTTCACGTGCTGCTGCTGATGGACTCGCTGACGCGGTATGCGATGGCACAACGCGAGATCGCGCTCGCCATCGGCGAGCCACCCGCCACCAAAGGTTATCCGCCGAGCTGCTTTGCCAAGCTGCCGCAGCTGGTCGAGCGCAGCGGCAACGCGGCAGCCGGCGGCGGCTCGATCACCGCCTTCTACACCGTGCTGAGCGAAGGCGACGACCAGCAGGATCCGATCGCCGATGCGGCGCGCGGCATTCTCGACGGCCACATCGTGCTGTCGCGAGAGCTGGCAGAGGCCGGTCACTATCCGGCCATCGACATCGAGAAATCGATCTCGCGGGTGATGACGAACGTGGCGATGCCGCCGCATCTCGAAGCCGCCCGGCGGTTTCGCCAGCTGCACTCGAAGTACAGCAAGGCGCGCGACTTGATCCAGCTTGGCGCCTACGCTCCCGGCAACGATCCCGACCTCGACAGTGCGATCAACCTGCACCAGGCCATGGCCGACCACCTGCAGCAAGGCATGCATGAGGGCGCCCCGATGGCCGCCTCCGTGCAGCACCTGCGCAGCCTGATGTCCTGATTGCCCCGAACCCGACGAATCGGAAGGAACCACCCATGAGTGCCCTGCAACCCCTGTTTGCGCTGCTTGTGCTGGCCGAAGCCGAACGCGACAGCAGCCTGTCGGCCTGCCGACGTGCGGCACGCGCCCTCGAGGCCGCCAGCGGCCAGTCGGACCAGTTGGTGGCCTATCGCAGCGACTACGAGCAGCGTTGGAGCAGCCAGTTCCGCACCGAGGGCACGATGCCGGTGGTTCATTGCTACCAGGGCTTCATGACACGGCTCGGACAGGCCGTCAGCCACCAGGACCTGGTGCTGCGCCGAGCCGCCGAACAGCTGCAGGTTGCCGAACAGAACCTGCGCCAACACGAGTTGCGCGTCGCGTCCGTGCGCAAGCTGATCGATCGTCGCCAGCTCGAACTGCGCCTCAGCGCCGATCGCCGCGATCAGAAGGCAACCGATGAATTCGCCGCACGTGCCGCCAGCCGCATGTCCGGTTTCAGCAGCGCGCTGCGCTGAACCAGCAATGACGATGACCGGTTCGATGAATCCAATCCAGTCCAAGACCCATCACCCATCCGGCGCGCCAGGAACGGCCGGTGCGATCAGCGCCTTGTTCGCCGACGCGACCGACTCCGCCAGTGGCTCGTTCGCCGATCGCCTGGCCGGACTCAGCACGACGCTGGACCGATTCCGGCCCCAGCCGACCGGAGCGTCCACCGCGATGGCAGATCCTGCGGCGGCAGCGCGCGCGGGCGACGAACAACCCGAAACCTTGGCCGCCTGGATCACAGACTGGCTGCAGCGGCCGGCCGGCTCCGCACAAGACGGCACGGCGGCGACCCTGTCGCCACGTTCCGAACTTGACCCGGCCCCGGCGAGCCAATTGGCAGACGTTTCCGATCTGCCGGACGCAGGTGACGATCTGCCGCCCTCTGGCAGCCCCTCTCGCCCCACTTTAGACACGCGCTATGGCGCGCCCTCCGGCACACCCTTCGGCAATTCGATCGTCGCAACGCCCTCTCACAAGCCCCGCGACGCTGCAGCCTTGCCAGCGGCGTCGAAGCCGGGCGAGGATCCGATTGCGGCAAAGGAGATCGAGCCGGCCACGCCCGCATTGCTCGCAGACCGGGACGCCGGCACCGCTGCAGTGTCCGCGGCTGTCGATTTACCGGATTTTTCGGCGAACACACCATACGACACGCCGCGGGCCGAACCGTCACCCCTGATCCCCGCGATCGCAGTCCCGGCGCCCGAAGTGCGCGCCCCGAATGACCCGTCCGATCTTCGGGCAAAGGGGGCCGACTCCGGGTTCGCAAGCCAACCGGTCGAGCGGCCCGGCCTCATGGCGGCGCGACAAAACAGCACCAGGCCGGACGCCGCGCACTCCGCGGTGAACGCAGTTGATCAGCGGGCGGCGCAGGTCCGGCTCCCGGTCACGCTGACTGAATTTGCGCCCAAAACCTTCGGTCCTGGCACCCAAACATCGAAACTCGATCTGCCCTTGGCTGCAGACGTGGTCACGGTGTATCGCTCCGAGCAAGCGATCAGCCCGCCCGACGCGGATGAACCACGAGTGGTTGACGCCGCCCAATCCAGCGAGGACCGGTCGGCAGCGGCAGCCGCGCCCGCCATCCTGCCGATCGACACCGGCGCGTGGGTCGGGCTGCCCGCACCCAGCAACAAGATTGCCGCTGGGTCGGCCGACAACGCTTGGGCCCCGACCCACCACTGGCTCAGGGACATTCCGGCAGACGCCACCTCGACCGGCAGACAGCCTCTGGACGGTGCCATCGCCAAACCCATCGATCAGGCCCCGGCCAAGCCGGCCCGAGCCCTTCGCTCGTCAAGCGAAGACACCGTCGCAGCCGGCATGCCCGCAGCCGCAGCGGTCTCGGTCTCGGTCGCGACCGCAGCCGCCAACCAGTTGCAGCCCGCAGACAAGCCCCAACAAATAGGCCCGCGATCGAACACCGCCACCGCGGTGGGCGATGCAATCGGCGCGATTCGGTCAGCGTACGTCCGGACTGATGTGCCCGGGGGATCGGCAACCGACAGAGTGGCTGACGGCGTACGCGAAAGCGTACACATGAACGAGTCGCCCGCCCGGCCACTGCAATCGACAAGAGGCCTGGCCGACCAAACAGCCGTAACCCGTGCTGATCCCTCGACCATTTCGGCGACCTCCCCCACCTCCGCCGCTGCCAGCTTCGCGACCCTGCTCGATCAGGCGGTGGGCGCCACCCCAAGCCCGCTTCAGGCACCGGCCAGCCCGCAAACGTCCGCCGCTGCACCGGTGACGATCCAGTTCGCGACCTCGCCATTGGCGGCGGACTTCCGCGAAGCGGTCGGGGTGCAGGTCAGCATGTTGGCCAACAACGGCATACAGGAAGCCCAGCTGCACCTCAACCCGGCCGAGATGGGACCAATCTCGATCCGCATTGCGCTCGACGGCAGCCAGGCCCAGGTCGATTTCGCGGTCGATTCGGCCGCGACCCGCTCGATTCTCGAATCCGGCCTGCCCGAACTGGCCAGCGCCCTGCGTGAATCCGGTCTGACACTGACCGGCGGCGGCGTCACCGAGAATCCGCCAGGCCAATCGGGCGCGTCGGCGAATCAGCCGCGGGGTGATGGCTCATCCCAGCAGCGCGGTGACGGCCCTGCAACCCAGCAGCAGCGCGGCGATGGCCAGCCCACGTCCAGAGGCCGCGGATTCGACGCCGACGGCAACCCCCTGCGCGAGCCAGTACCCGCACGCCGTTTCCAAGCCGGGACTGGCGGCGTCGACCTTTACGCCTGACGCGTTCGCCGCGGTGCGAACCGGCCTTCGGGCCGGGGCCTGGATCAGGGCGCCATATCGACGACACAAGACAAGAAATGCGGCGCTTTTCGCCGCTTTCGGCGTGGCGCTTGCCTTCCACAATCTCCTTCGAAGTGGCGACTTTCCGTGCGCCCCTGACGAACCGAAGAAGGATTCCGAATGGCCACCGCGACCGCCGATGCGATCAGCCCCGTTGCACCCAAGGGCAAGGGCAAGAAAAAGCTGATGATCATCCTGATCGCGCTGCTGGTGCTGCTCGGTGCAGGCGGCGGCGGGGCTTTCTTCATCATGAAGAAGAACGTCGCCGCTGCCAATGGCGAGGACGGCGCGGAGACCGCACATGCCGCCGCGCCGCTGCCGAAATCCGATCATCCGCCGACCTATGTCGCGCTCGATCCCTTCGTCGTCAACCTGGCCGACAAGGACGCCGAACGTTACGCGCAGATCGCCGTGACGCTGGAGGTCGACGATCCGAAATTCGGTGACCAGATGAAGGGCTACATGCCCTCGATCCGCAACGCCATTCTGCTGGTGCTGGCGCACAAGACCTCGCAGCAGTTGCTCGATCGGGCTGGAAAAGAGGCGCTGGCCGAAGAAATCATGCGCGAAGCGGTGCGTCCGATGGGGATCGAAATCGATCCCGAAGCGGCCGAACCGGAAGTCGACGACGGCAAGAAAAAGCGCAAGAAGCGCCGTGCACCAGCGGTGCGCAACCCGGTAACCCACGTGCATTTCGCGAATTTCATCATTCAATGACCGACTTGAACGGTCAGCAGCGGATAACGCGATGAGCCAGCAGATTCTTTCCCAGGAAGAAGTCGACGCCCTGTTGCAAGGCATCACCGGCGACACAACGGAATCATCAGCCAGCGAGGAAGTCGAAGCGGGCGGGGTTCGTGAATACGACATCTCCAGTCAGGAGCGCATCGTCCGCGGACGCATGCCGACGATGGAGATCATCAACGAACGTTTCGCACGCAACATCCGCGTCGGTCTGTTCGAATACATCCGCAAGAGCCCGGAGATCTCGATCGGCGGCATCAAGGTGCAGAAATACAGCGCCTTTCTGCGCGAGATCGTCGTGCCGACCAGTTTCAACATCGTCAACGTGCGGCCATTGCGCGGCAGCGGCCTGATCGTCTGCGATCCGAACCTGATCTTCGCGGTGATCGATGCGCTGTTCGGCGGCGACGGCAAGTCGCATACGCGGATCGAGGGCCGCGACTTCTCGCCCACCGAGCAACGCGTGATCCGCCGGTTGGTCGACGTGATCATCGAGGAATATGCGAAGGCCTGGGTCGGCGCCTTCCCGCTCGAATTCGACTACCAGCGCTCGGAAATGCAGCCGCAGTTCGCCACCATCGCGTCGCCGAACGAGGTGGTGATCGCCACCTCGTTCACGCTGGAGATCGGCGAGTCGAGCGGCACCATCCACTTCTGCATTCCCTATTCGACGCTGGAGCCGATACGTGATGTCCTGTACTCGCCGCTCCAGGGCGACGGGATGGAACCCGACCGGCGCTGGGTCAACCTGATGAAGGAGCAGATCCAGTCTGCCGAGGTCGAACTGGTGGCGGAACTGGCACATGCGCCAGCGACGGTTGAGCAGTTGCTCAGCTTCAAGCCGGGCGATTTCATCGAACTCGATCTGACACCGGACATCGAATGCAAGGTTGCCGGCGTGCCGATCCTGGCCTGCCACTACGGCACGGCGAACGGCAAATACGCCCTCAAGGTCGATCAACTGTTGACCAGCTCGACCGCGAGCTGGCTCGGAGCCCAGCATGTCATCTGAAAAAATCGCCGCACCATCCAACGAAGACGCAATGGCCGCCGAGTGGGCCTCCGCTCTGGCCGAATCGAAAGGCGAGGGCGAGGTCAGCGAACAGGTGTCGCCGGCGTCGTTCACCAATTTCGCACCCGGCCTGAACAACGCGGCCGGCAACGACATCAACATGATTCTCGACATACCGGTACAGCTCACCGTCGAGCTCGGCCGCACGAGGATCCCGATCAAGCACATCCTGCAACTCGCGCAAGGTTCGGTGGTCGAACTCGAGACGCTGGCCGGCGAACCGATGGACGTGCTGGTCAACGGCTATCTGATCGCGCAGGGCGAGGTGGTGGTCGTCAACGAGAAGTTCGGCATCCGCCTCACCGACATCGTGACGCCATCCGAGCGCATGCGGCGTCTGAGCCGCCAGTGACGACCGGCAGCCCGGATTTTCGCCTGCCATGAATTCGTATTCGTTGATGCCGCTGGTGTGGTTCATCGCGATCATCGTGATGATTCCGCTGGCCTTGTGGCTGCTCAAGCGCACCCCGCTCGGCGCGACCACCGCGCAAGGCGTGATGCGCAGCATCGCGACCCTGCCGATCTCGCAGAACCAGCGCCTGGTGACGGTCGAAGTCGGCCAGGGCGACGATCGGCGCTGGCTGGTGCTGGGCGTGAGCGCCGGCAACATCACCACCTTGCACACGTTGCCGCCGCAGGCCGAAGCGTCGACCAGTGCGTCCTCGATCGCCACGCCACCGGCGTTTGCCCAGGTGCTGGCCCGACTGCGCAGGGCGGGAGGCCCGGCATGAAGGCCATCCATCGAGCGGCAATCGGCGCAGCCGTCTGGTTGCTGTTGCCTGCCCTGGCGCTGTTGCTGCCCGCACTGGCCCACGCGCAGGCCGCCGCGCAGGTCGCCGCTGCTACCGGAACGGCTAGCCTGCCGTTGATGGTGGCTCAGGGCGCAGGCGGCACCAGCTATTCGGTGCCGATCCAGACGCTGCTCTTTTTCACCGCTCTCAGCTTCCTGCCGGCCTTGCTGCTGTTGATGACGGGCTTCACACGCATCGTGATCGTGCTCGGCCTGCTGCGCCAGGCCATCGGCACGCAGGCGGCCCCGCCGAATCAGGTGGTGGTCGGCCTCAGTCTGTTCCTGACCTTCTTCGTGATGGGCCCGACCATCGACAAGGTCTATGCCGAGGCCTACCAGCCGTTCGCCGAGAACCGGATCGCCTTCGACGAGGCGCTGCGCCGCGGCGAGCAGCCGATGCGCGCTTTCATGCTGAAACAGACCCGCCAGTCCGACGTGATGCTCTTCGCCAACCTGGCCAAGCTCGACGCCAGCGTCAAGTCCGAAGATGTGCCGTTCAAGGTGCTGGTACCGGCCTTCGTCACCAGCGAGCTGAAAAGTGCCTTCCAGATCGGCTTCCTGATCTTCGTTCCGTTCCTCATCATCGACATGATCGTCGCCAGCGTGTTGATGAGCCTGGGCATGATGATGTTGAGCCCGGTGCTGGTCGCTCTGCCCTTCAAGTTGATGCTGTTCGTGCTGGCGGATGGCTGGAATCTGCTGCTCGGCTCGCTCGCCTCGAGCTTCGTCGTCTGATCGCCACTCACGGTACCCGGCATGGATCCACAACAAGTCCTGACGATCGGCCAGCAAGGCCTGTATACGCTGCTGACGATTGCCGCGCCGGTGCTGTTGACCGTGCTGCTGGTCGGTCTGGTCATCAGCATCGTGCAGGCGGCCACCCAGATCCATGAGGCGACCTTGTCGTTCGTGCCGAAGATCCTGGCAGCCGTGGCGATGCTGGCGCTGGCGGGGCCGTGGATGCTCGGCAGCCTGGTCGATTACCTGCGCCGCATGCTGCAGCTGATTCCGACCGTCGTCGGCTGAAGCGCCGGCACGTTGTCACCACTCCCTTGCCACTGCAATGCTGACCTTCAGCGAAGCCCAGATCTGGGCCTGGCTGAGCCCGCTGGTCTGGCCGTTCCTGCGCATCCTGGCACTGTTCGGCAGCTTGCCGGTCATCTCGCAACGCACCGTGCCGGCCCGAACCCGGGTCGCGCTGGCGTTCCTGATCACGCTGTGCGCCCAGAGCTCGTTGCCCCCGATGCCGGTGGTCGCGCTCGACTCGCCGGCCGCGCTGCTGCTGGTCGTGCAGCAGTTGCTGATCGGGCTGTCGATGGGTTTCGCGGTGCGCCTGGTCTTCACCGCCGTCGAGCTCGCAGGCGAATTGACCGGCCTGCAGATGGGCATGAACTTCGCCGGCTTCTTCGACCCGGCCAGCGGTGGACAGACCACGGTTGTCAGCCGCTTCTACGGCATCTGCGTCAGCTGGTTGTTCATCGTGATCAACGGCCACCTGATGATGATCGCCGCGGTGGTGCAGAGCTTTGACGCCTTTCCGGTCGGTCCGGAGCCGTTCGCGTTTCTGCGCGCTGTCCAGCCGCATCTGCTGGGCGCGGAGATCTTCCGGCTCGGACTGTGGATCGCCTTGCCGATGATCGCGATGCTGATGTTCACCAACCTTGTGCTCGGCATCATCTCGCGGGTTGCACAGCAGCTGCAGATTTTCGCGATCGGCTTTCCGATCACGGTGTCGGTCGGTCTGCTCGGCGTGATGATCACGCTGCCGATGCTGGCGATGCCGTTCACCAGTGCGCTGGAACGGATGCTGATGCTGTTCCGCTGAGGATGCGTCCGCGCGCCTTCAAAGCCAGGCCAGCGCCGACAGCCAGAAGGTGATGCTTGCCATGCCGAGCAGCGTCGACAACACCACCAGCCCGGCGACATAGCCGCCGTCGCCGCCCATGCGTGCGGCCAGCACATAGGCCGAGCTCGCGGTCGGCAGCGCGGTAAAGGCGATCAAGATCGAGGCCTGCGGTTTCGGCAATGCCAGCGCGATCACGAGGCCGAAGGCCACCATCGGCAGGATCACGTGCCGGATCGTCAGCAGCGCAGCGGCCAGTCTGGGCGCCGCATTCAACCCGCCGATCTTCAACCCGGCACCCGCGGCCATCAGACCGATCGGCAATGCAGCGGTGCCGATGCGCTGCAGCGTTGTTTCGACCGCGTCCGGAAAACGCAGACCGATCACGTTGCAGGCCAGACCGGCAACCGTGCTGAGGATCAAGGGGTTGCGCAGCAATTCGCGGTGATAGGCATGGCCGCCATGGCGTGCCAGCGGCCAGACCGCGCCGACATTGACCAGCGGCACGCAGACCGCGATCAGCAAGGCCATCCAGGCCAGTCCGGACGGTCCGGCCAGGCGTTCGGCCAACGCCAGGCCGATGAAGGAATTGAAGCGGAACGCCACCTGAGAACCCGAGGCATGCTGATAGGCGGGTACGCCAGGCCAGCGACCGAGCGCCAGCGCCAGCACGATGCCGATCGCGACCACGCCCAAGCCGGCGGCCGCCAGACTGAGCGTCTGTGAGACCTGCAGCGGGCTTCTGACGATGGAATTGAACAGCAGCACCGGAAACAGCAGGTAGTAGACGAGCCGCTCGGCGGCGTCCCACACGGTGCGGTCGAGCGGCGTTGCGCGACAGATGACGAAGCCGCTGAGGATCAACAGAAATTCGGGCAACAACAGCCAGACATGCTCCATGCGCCAAGTGTGCCCGATGGCGCGGCCACCGATCGCCTACGATCACGCCCGTCTCAACGACGACGGCAAGCGCCTTGCACCCAGCCCCGGACCCATTCAGCTCGACGCTGATCGACCGATTCATCGAGGCACTGTGGATCGAAGACGGCCTGGCGGCCAATACGCTGGCCGCCTACCGACGCGACCTGTCCTTGTATGCCGAGTGGCTGGCTGACTCGAGCGACCGAAACCTGGGGCAGACCAACGAATCGGACCTGCTCGGCTACGGGCTGCACCGCCATGCCGACAGCAAGGCCAGCACCAGCAACCGGCGGCTGACCGTATTCAAGCGATTCTTTCGCTGGGCATTGCGCGAACAATTGATCACGGCCGACCCGACCCTGAAACTCGACGGCGCGCGTCAGTCGCTGCGGGTGCCCAAGACGCTCAGCGAGGGTCAGGTCGAAGCGCTGCTGGCCGCGCCCGACACCGATTCCCCATTGGGCTTGCGCGATCGGGCCATGCTCGAGCTGATGTACGCCAGCGGCCTTCGGGTCAGCGAGCTCGTGAATCTGAAGACGGTTCATGTCGGGCTCACCGAAGGCGCCCTTCGGGTGGTGGGCAAGGGCAGCCGCGAACGCTTGCTGCCATTCGGCGAAGAGGCGCATCAGTGGCTGCAACGCTATCTGGCCGAGGCACGTGCCGCGATCCTGGCCGGGCAGTCGAGTGACGCGGCATTCGTGACCGGCCGCGGCGGCCCGATGACGCGCCAGATGTTCTGGAAGCTGGTCAAGGCCCATGCGCTGCGCGCCGGCATCGATGCCGCGTTGTCGCCCCACACGCTGCGCCACGCCTTCGCCACCCACCTGCTCAACCACGGCGCCGACCTGCGCGCGGTGCAATTGCTGCTGGGTCATGCCGACATTTCAACGACGACGATTTATACCCATGTCGCGCGCGAACGATTGAAGAGCCTGCACGCCAAGCACCATCCGCGCGGTTGATTCAACAACCCCAAGGCGCCTGCGTTGGGCCCCAGTGCGCGCCATGAGACGGCAAGCCGAATTTTCGGCGCGGACGGGAATCCGCGGCGCCGACACCCTGCGCCAACTACCCGTCGCCATCCTGGGCCAGCGCCCAGTCGATGTGCTCGCGCAGCAGCTCCGACGCGGTGTCGCGTTCGGCCGCCAACGCGCTGCGCACCTGCGCAGCGAGAGCGGCGTCGACACCGTTGCTGCACAACAGGTTGCCCAAGGCCACCGCGATGTTGCGGCGCCAGCGCTGGTGGCCGATACGCCGGATCGCACTGCCTTCGGTGTGGTGCAGGAACTCCAGCTCGCTCCAGCGCCACAGCGCCAGCAAGGTCGAATCGCCGACCGCCGACCGGACATCGAAATCGGGCAGGCTGCTGCGCCGCGCGTATTTGTTCCACGGGCAGACCAGCTGGCAGTCGTCGCAGCCATAGATGCGATTGCCGATCGCCGGCCGGAACTCGATCGGGATCGAACCCGGGTGCTCGATCGTCAGGTAGGAGATGCAGCGTCGTGCATCCAGGCGGTAGGGCGCGACGATCGCCGCCGTCGGACAGACATCGATGCACGCCGTGCAACTGCCGCAATGCGCGTCGACCGCATCGGTCGCGGGCAATGCGAGATCGATGAAGATCTCGCCCAGAAAGAACATCGATCCCGCACCGCGATCCAGCGCCAGCGTGTGTTTGCCGCGCCAGCCGATGCCGCTGCGGCTCGCCAGTTCGACCTCGAGCACGGGTGCCGAATCGGTGAACACCCGGTGGCCGAACGGGCCGACTTCGCGCTGCAGCGCATCGGCGAGTTGCTGAAGGCGCTGGCGCAGGGTCTTGTGATAGTCGCGACCCCGTGCATAGAGTGAAACAGTGGCTTGCTCGGGTGCCTCCAGTCGTTTCCACTCGATCGCGCGCCACCCGTCGGAAGCAGCGCCAGATTCAGCGCCTTCGAGCTGCCGCGGCAGATAGTCGAGCCGCGCGGTGATGACGCTGACGGTGCCCGGCCGCAGCACGGCCGGTCGGGCACGCGTCGGTCCGTGTCGGCTCATGTAGTGCATATCGCCCTGAAACCCCGCATCAAGCCAGGCCATCAATCCCGCCTCTGCAACACCCAGGTCGACACCGGCCACCCCGATCTGTGAAAATCCGAGTGCATCAGCTTCGCGCCGCAGAAACTGCACCAGGGCGCGGCCATCCACAACATCGCTGATCACGAGGGAACTTCCGAGGCTTCGACCATTTGACGATTCTAGAAACCCGCACACAGGATTGGCCGAACGAGGCCGCATGCGCCGCCGCTGCGGCAACCCTGGCCTCCCGACCGGCATTGGGCCACGCCTTCATCACACTGCATGGCACGCTGGGCGCCGGCAAGACCACCTTCACCCGCCATCTGCTGCGCGCGCTCGGCGTCGAGGGGCCGATCAAGAGCCCGACCTACTCGATGCTCGAGGAGTATCCGCTGTGCGCCGACGCTGTGCATCGGGGTGTCACCGGCACCGCCTGGCATTTCGATTTCTATCGCTTTTCCGACCCGCATGAGTGGGAAGACGCCGGCTTTCGCGACATCTTTGCGCAAGACGGCCTGAAGCTCGCGGAGTGGCCCGAAAAAGCGGCCGGTCTGTTGCCCGAATGCGACCTCGGTATCCACCTGGTTCCGGGCGACGGTGATGCGCGCAGCGCCACCTTCGAGGCTCACACCCCGCGCGGTCGGGAATTGCTGCCATGAACAGGCGCTTTCGAATGGGATCGTCGATCGATCGCCGCACCGCCCTGACCGGCATCGGCGGTCTGGTCTGCCTGCTCGGCCCGGCCGAGCTGGCCTTCGGCGCCAGCATCGTTGCGGTTCGGGTCTGGCCGGCCGACGACTACACGCGGGTGACGCTGGAAAGCGATTCCGCCCTGCAGGCCACCCACTTCCTGATCCAGCAGCCGGCGCGGCTGGTCATCGATGTCGAAGGCCTGGAATTGAGCCCGGCCCTGCGCGAGATCGTCGGCAAGGTGCGCAGCGACGATCCGTATATCGCCGGCCTGCGGGTCGGCCAGAATCAGCCACGGGTCGTGCGGCTGGTGATCGACCTGAAGAAGTCGATCGCACCGCAGCTGTTCGCGCTGCCGCCGGTGGCCGCCTACCAGCACCGGCTGGTCTTCGACCTGAAGCCCACCGAGGCGCCCGATCCGCTGCTGGCGCTGATCCAGGACAAGGAAGAAGCCGAGCAGCTCGCCGCCCGCTCGGTCAAGGATGCCTTGGGCGAGTTCATCGGCAGGATCGATCCGAAGCAGGCAACGGCGTCGACCGGGGCCGCCTCGGCCGCGCCCGTGCCGCCGATCGTTGCCGCCGCGCCAGGGCGCGCGGCAGCCTCGGCGCCTAAACTGGCGCAGCAGACGCCCGCCGAAACCCCGCCCACGCCGGCTCTGCAACGCAAGATCGATCGCCTGATCGTGGTCGCGATCGACCCTGGACACGGTGGCGAGGACCCCGGCGCCATCGGCCCGAACGGTCTGAAGGAAAAGGATGTGGTGCTGGCGGTTGCGCTGCAGCTGCGAGATCGGCTCAATGCAATCCCGAACATGCGCGCGATGCTGACCCGCGACGAGGATTTTTTCGTACCGCTGAACGAGCGGGTTCGCAAGGCCAGGCGGGTGCAGGCCGATCTGTTCGTCTCGATCCACGCCGATGCCTTCATCACGCCGAAGGCACGCGGTGCATCGGTCTATGCCTTGAGCGAACGCGGCGCGACCAGTTCCGCGGCGCGCTGGATGGCGAGCCGGGAAAACGCCGCCGACGTGGTGGGTGGTGCCAATCTGCAGGCCGCCGACGCCACCGTGTTGCGGGCGATGCTCGACATGAGCACCACCGCGCAGATCAAGGACAGCCTGCATGTGGGCCGCGAGGTGCTGGGCCAGATCGGGCGGGTCGGCCGCCTTCACAAGAGCAACGTCGAACAGGCCGGCTTTGCGGTGCTGAAGGCGCCGGATATCCCGTCGATCCTGGTCGAGACGGCGTTCATCTCGAATCCCGAGGAAGAGGCCAAGCTGCGCGACCCCGATTACCAGGCCGAACTGGTGCAGGCGCTGAGCGTCGGGATCAGCCGCTATTTCGCGAAGAACCCGCCGCTGGCACGCAATCGAAGCCTCTGATTCGGGCCGGTCGCTGACGGCCGGGTGCGCACCGCTCAGACCGCGGCGTTCGAATCGGGCAGCCCCTTCGCACGCAGCGTGCGGTCGGATCGCCAGGCGCCGAAGATCGCGATCAGTCCGGGGATGATGATGATGGCCCAGATGATCTTGTCGAGATTGGCCTTCACCCACGCCAGGTTGCCGAACACGTATCCGGCCAGCGTCAACGAGACCACCCACAACACGCCACCGGCCACGTTGTAGAAGGTGAAGCGCGAGCGCGTCATCTCGGCCACGCCCGCCACGAACGGCGCGAAGGTGCGGACGAACGGCAGGAAGCGCGCCAGGATCACCGTGATGCCCCCGTAGCGTTCGTAGAACGCGTGCGACTGGTCGAACGCCCGCTTGTTGAACCAGCGCGAGTTCTCCCACGAAAAAACCCGCGGCCCGACGTAACGCCCGATGCTGTAGTTCATCTGGTCGCCGAGCACCGCAGCCAGCGTCAGCAGCGCCATCGACAGTGGCAGGCTCATCAGGCCTGCACCACACATGGCGCCGACCACGAACAGCAACGAGTCGCCGGGCAGGAACGGCATCACGACAACACCGGTCTCGACGAAGATGATCGCAAACAGCAGCGCATACACCCAGGTGCCATATTCGGCAACGAATTGCGCCAGGTAGACGTCGACATTCAGGATGAAGTCGACCAGAGTCAGCAGAATGTCCATGGGTGGGGATTATCCAATGGCCGGGCGGGCCATCCCCACCGGTGAACTGACGGACAACGCCATCAAGGGACTTGTCGGGTTGCTTGACGGCAGTCGCAGCCGCGTTCCTACAATAACGGCGATGCATGCACCCGAGGCGCCGGCTCGCCGGCCGATCCGTGAACTGCCGGACGAATTGATCAGTCAGATCGCCGCGGGCGAGGTCGTCGAGCGCCCTGCTTCGGTGGTGCGCGAACTGGTCGACAACGCGCTCGATGCCGGCGCCAGCGAGGTCGGCGTCAAGTTGCTGGGCGGTGGTATCCGCTCGGTACTGGTCGAGGACAACGGCACGGGCGTTCCGGCCGAGGATCTGCCGCTCGCGCTGCGCCGCCACGCCACCAGCAAGATCGCTTCGCTGAACGACCTCGAACAGGTGTCGACCATGGGTTTTCGCGGTGAGGCGCTGGCGGCGATCGCCGCCGTTTCCGAGTTGAGCCTGGCCAGCCGCATGGCCGACTCGACGCATGGCGTGCGGCTCGAGGCACGCAGCGGCGAGCTCTCGCCATCCGCGCGCGGCACCGGCACCAGCGTCGAGGTGCGCGAGCTGTTTTTCAGCACGCCGGCGCGCCGCAAGTTTCTCAAATCGGTTGCGACCGAACTGGCTCACTGTGTCGACGCCGTGCGGCGCCACGCACTGGTCCGGCCCGATGTCGCATTCACGATCTGGCACGACGGCAAGCTGCTGCACCAATGGCAGCGCAGCCCGGGTCCGCTGCGCATCGAGCAGTTGCTCGGCGCGGAGTTCGTCGCCAACAGCCAGCCGTTCGCCACCGACATGGGCATCATGCGGATCAGCGGACGGGCCGGTCTGCCGGAGGCCGCGCGGGCACGGGCCGATCAGCAATATGTCTATGTCAACGGTCGCTTTGTTCGCGACAAGCTGATCGGTCACGGCGTGCGGTCGGCCTATGAAGACGTGTTGCATGGGGCGCGGCAACCGTCCTATGTGATGTTCATCGACATCGCGCCCGATCGGGTCGACGTGAATGTCCATCCAACCAAGATCGAGGTCCGGTTCCGTGATTCCCGCGAGGTCCATCAGGCGGTTCGCCGTGCGGTCGAAAGCGGCTTGTCGGTGCCACGGGCCGGGCAGATGCCCGTGGGCGAGCGACGTGACGCCAGCGCCGACCACGAAGTTGGTGGCGTGGCGACCGGACAGCCCGATTCATGGAATGGCACTTTCGGCCAAAACACTGGCGCGGCAGGCAGATTTCAGCGGGCCGTTCATTCCCCATGGCCGGCCCAGCAGGGTCGGCTCGGACTGGCGCAGGCCGAGGTGTTGTACGCGCGGGAGCCGCAGCAGCCCTGGGGAGGGGTGGCCGCGCTGCCACAGCCGTCGGCTGCCAGCCCCGGTCAAGTCGCGGATCGGGCCTCCGACGCCTGGCCGCTGGGTCGCGCGATCGCACAGATCGCCGGCATCTACATCCTGGCGGAGAACGACCAGGGACTGATCGTCGTCGACATGCACGCGGCGCACGAGCGGATCGTCTACGAGCAGCTGAAAACCTCGCTGCACGCCAGCGGCAGCCTGGCTATCGAGAGCCAGCCCTTGCTGATCCCCGCGACCTTCAGTGCCACCGCAGCGGAAATTGCCTGCGCCGAGACCCATGCCGACGCCTTGAACCGGCTCGGGCTCGAGGTGTCGGCGCTGTCGGCGACCAGTTTGGCGGTGCGTTCACGTCCGGCAGCCCTGGATGGTGGCGATGTAGTCGAGCTGGCACGCAAGGTGCTCGCGGAACTGATGCAATTCGGCGCCAGCGCCGCGGTCGAGCGGGCGCAGCACGAGATTTTGTCAACGATGGCGTGCCACGGCGCCGTGCGCGCCAATCGCCATCTGACGATCGACGAAATGAATGCCTTGCTGCGCGACATGGAACGCACCGACCGATCCGATCAATGCAACCACGGACGCCCGACCTGGCGACAGATCGCCCTGCGCGACCTGGACGCGATGTTCTGGCGCGGACGATGAGCGGTTTCGGCCAATCCTTGCGCCGCCGCTGGCTGGCACTGATCGTTGTCGCGGCGCTCGGTAGCGGTGTATTCGCAGGCTGCAGCAGCCTCGATGAACAGATGCGCAAGTGGATCTTCCAGCCCGCGCCCGCCCCAGCATGGCAACGCGAGGCCGCGCGCCAGCAACGCGACGACAGCTTTGTCGATGTCTGGATCGATTTCGACTCGAAAACCAGCGGCCAGACCGTACGCCTGCACGCCTTGTGGGCCGAAAACCCGGCTCCGGACGCACCGCTGCTGCTGTATCTGCATGGCGCGCGGCGCAACGTCGAATCCAGTGCTTGGCGGATTCGGCAGATGCGCGAACACGGGTTCTCGGTTCTCGGCATCGATTACCGAGGGTTCGGCGCCAGCACAGACGAACTGCCGTCAGAGGCCTCGGCGCTGGAGGATGCGTTGGCCGGCTGGGAGTGGCTGAGGCGCGAGCACCCCGATCAAGTGCGCTACATCTTCGGCCATTCACTCGGCGGCGCCATCGCGGTGGCATTGGCGGCGCGCACACCCGATGAGCGCGGTCTGATCGTCGAGGGCACTTTCACGTCGGTTGCCGATGTTTTCCGGACCTTTCGCTGGGGCTGGCTGCCGATCGGCGGGCTGATTGGCAAGCGCTTCGATTCGGCCGGCAACATTGACAAGGTCGGCTCGCCGGTGCTGGTCGTGCACGGCAGCCGGGACACCACCATCAAGCCCGAACTGGGCCGCAAGCTGTTCGAAAAGGCGGTCGAACCGAAGCGCTTCGAACTGGTCGAGGGCGGCACCCATTACAGCGCCAACCGGGTCGGCCGCGAGCAGTATCGGCGGGCATTGGCCGATCTGTTCGGGATCGGCAAACGATCGGTCTCCAGCGGCTTGAACGATACTGAAGCCAACAAGTGATGCCGTCGGTTCTGCCGGCGCGCCACGCCGCGCCGGCAAGCTGGCGCTGATTT
>JANNNE010000001.1:0-7270 GCA_031398385.1 Ideonella sp. | reverse complement strand
CGCAGCCTCAAGCCGTCGCCGCCACCTTTTCCACCACCTCATCGGCCACCCGATACGGCCGCCACGCGCCTTCTTCCTGCGCCAGGCGATCGGCGACGATAGTGTGCACATCGCGGTTCCAGCACAAGCCGCAGTGGCTGCCCTTGACTTCGACGTTTTCGGCGAGACCTGCCGCTTCGCGCTGCACGCACGCCTGCCATGCCACGATGCCATCGTTGCGGGTATAGATCGACGTGGTCGGCACATCCGGTGCCCCGGCCAGCCGCGACTGGAACTGACCGTCGACGAGGGCACGCTTGCGGTTCAGCAGCCGGTAGACCCAGGCCACATTGGTATGCCCGGGATCACCGGAAAACGGTGAGCCCAGCGTGATCACCTGACGGACATCGCTACCGAGGATTTTTGCGATCTCGCGCGCGTAGATGCCGCCGAGGCTCCAGCCGATCAGGCTCATCCGCTGGCCGTTTTTCGCCACCATCCGGCGCACATCGTCGGCCAGCGCCTCCAGCCAGGCGGCTGCATCACCATGCGGCCCGGTATTGAAGCCGCGGCCCCAGTCATGGGTGTCATAGCCCTGTCTGGTGCATAACGACCTGAGTGGGGCAACCGATCGGTGATCGGATCCGAGGCCGGGAAAGATCACCACCGGATGACCATCGCCAGACGGCGCCTCGCGCGGCGCCATCACCTGATAGCTCACATATTCGAGAGCAGCCCGTACCGGCTCGCTGCCCAACAACGACCAGGGCGGTGTGGTCAGCGGTCCATCGGGCGTGGCGATACCGGCAAGAGATGGTTGCTGCTTGGTCATGACATTGGTGCGAAATTCCTGAGCTGACAATGATCGGACTCGAAGCCAGTGGAATCACGCCTACGACATCGGAAACGCAGGTGGGAAATGTCCGACCCCTTCGAGCATCAGCAGCTTGGGTTGGCCCATCAACGCGCGGCCGAAGGCGAGCATCTGGTGTTCACCTCCCGACAAGGTGCCGGCCAGCTGTGTGCGGCGCTCCTTCGGCCGCGGAAACAGCGTGCATAGCGTGTCCATGTGATCACGCCAGCCGGCCACCCGTTGCCGACGCGGCCGCCAGCCACCGAGCACCAGGTTGTCCTCGAGGCTCATGCTGCCGAACAGTTCACGCTTCTCCGGCATCAGGGCGATGCCGCGCATCACGCGCCCCTCGAGCGTCAGGCGGGCAACATCCTCGCCATCGAAGGGCAGGCTGCCGCGCATCGGCAGCACACCCATCAAGGCGTTCAGCAAGGTCGACTTGCCGGCACCGTTGGGGCCGATAAGGCCGACGATGTCGCTGGCGCGAATCTGGAAGCTGACATCGTTGACGGTCGCCAGCCCGCTGAAGGCCTTGTTAACCTTGTCGACATCGAGCACCAGCTCGCCAGCACGCCCTGAGCGGCCAGCGCGGCGGCTGCGGCAACGAGGGTGATTCGCACGTCTTCTTGATCATGGTGGGTCTCCAGGTTTCTGCGATCAGCTACAAAGGGCCTTGATGTCTTCGGGTACGGCGATCGCGCGGATACGCTCCGGGTCGTCCGGGTGTCGGGTCACGAAGGCACGCACTTCGGTGCCTTCGCACAACCGATCGGCGCCGCGCCGGATCACTTGGCGGTGGGTGAAGGTCTTGGCCGCCCATGACTCGATCGAGGTATGGACCTCGATGGTTTCGCCGTAGGTTGCCGGTTTGAAGAAGCGGGTGTGGATCTCGAGCAGCGGTGTGCCGACGATACCGCGTTGCTTGACCAGCTCGCGCCAGGGCGGCACACCGCAGGCGATGAAAAAGGCCAGCGACGATTCGTCCATCCAGCGGCTGAAGTTCGGGAAGAATACGATCCCGGCTGGGTCGCAATCGCCGAAATGGACATCGACTCGGTGCACGTTGCTGCGCCCCGTCGGCGCAACGCCCGTGGGTGTGGTTCGAAGATCATTCATGCGGTGATGACCCGGGGATCGGCCGGTGTCGCATGCAGCGCCTGCACCTCGGCGGCGCGCCGCGCGATCACGAGACTCTGGTTGATGTAGCCCTTGTCGGTGATCTCGCCGGCCTGTGCATTCGGTGCATCCGGCAGCAGCAGCGCGCGGTTCGGTGTCTGCGACGACCCGGCGCCCTCGGCCTTCATGGCACGCAGCGCCGCACGCACCTTGTCCGTCATCTGCTGCGGCGGCAGCGCGCGGCCGGCTTCACCGAGGAAGACCAGGACGCCGATCTCATCGCGATCAGGGCCGGTCACGACCACGTCCTGAACAAACGGTGCAAGCGCCGAGACGACCTTCATCCGCAAGCTGCCCACCGATACCCAGGTGCCGCTGGTCAGCTTGAAGTCCTCGGCGATGCGGCCGTCGAATACGACGCCCTGGGCCGGATCATCGGCCTCACGCAGGTACCCGGCGTCGCCGATGCAGTAGTAGCCGGCGTCGTCGAAGGCGTCTGCCGTGGCCTGCGGGTTGTTGCGGTAGCCGGGAAAGATGTGATCGCCGCGGATCCGCATCTCCAGCTTGTCCGCATTCGGGACGAACTTCAGCCGCACCCCCGGCATCGGCAGCCCGATGACGCCTGGGCGGTCGAGTTGCCAGTGGGCGAAGGTGACGCCGGGCGATGTCTCGGTCGAGCCCCACGAGGTGGTCATCCACAACGGTTCGTCGCGCACCTTCGCCGCCACGGCCTGCAGCCGCTGCCAGGTCGATTCCGGCATGCCGGCGCCCGCATAGAACAACATCCGCAGCCGGCCAAAGAAGCGAGCGGCGAATTCCGCGTCGGTTTCGAGAGTGGGCAAGATCATTTCGTAGCCGCGCGGCACGTTGAAATGCAGCGTCGGCTGCACCTCGCGCAGGTGGGCGATGGTCTTGTCGACCGCCCCGGGCAACGGACGGCCATCGTCGATGTACATCGTGCCGCCGCTGCGCAGTACCAAGTTCAGGTTGTGGTTGGCGCCGAAGGTGTGGCTCCACGGCAGCCAGTCGAGCAGCACCGGCTTTTCGGTGTCGAGGAAGCGCAATGTCTGCGCGATCATCTGCTGGTTGGCGCACAACATGCGATGCGTATTGATGACCACCTTCGGCTGACCGGTCGAACCCGACGTGAGCAGGTATTTGGCGTGGGTATCCGGGGTGATCGCCTCGAAGACGCGGGCCACTTGCGCGCTTTCCGCGGTCTCGATCAAATGCAGGAACGGAATCGCCGCTTGCGGGTGTCGATCGGCGTTCTGGCTGAACACGAGCACCGGATCGAGACCGCTGCCGAGCAGGGCAGGGCCGTAGCTGGCGGCATCGGACGCATAGACCAGTGCCGGATCGAGCGTGCGAAGGATGCCGTGGATGCGGCTGAACTCACCATTGGCGAGCCGGCAGTAGGCGCTCGACACCGTGCAGGCGGTCCGCCCGACGTGCATCGCAGCGAGCACCAGCACCAGGTGGTCGAGCGAGTTGTCCGACAGCACGACAACCGGCTTGCCTGGTGGCAGCTGCAGATCGAGTAGCGCCTGCGCCACCGATCCGACCCTCTTTCGCAACCCGATCCAGTCGAGCCGACGCCAGCCGCCGCCAGGGTCGGGCTCTGCGAATGCCGTGGCATCCGGGGTCTCGACCGCCCAGCGTTCCAGCCATTCGCCGATGCAGCGCGCATACGGTGCCAGTGATTCCGGCGAACAAAGCTCGAAGGCGCCCGCGCCGAGGTCGGTCCTCAGCACCCGGGGAGGTGCCAGCAAGTCCGGGTTGTCGAACAATGACGACGTCATGAATAATCCATACAGTGCTGTATGTGTGGGACGGCAATGTTAGCGATTCATGCAATATCGTTAACGCGGGTTTTCCCGGGGATTCGAACATACAGTCATGTATGGCACCATCAAAGCCCTTTTGCTTGCGTGATGCTCACCCTGCGTCCATGCCCACGTCGCCCACGCGCAACCCGCCTGCAACCATCAACGATGCCGCTCGGGCATCGTTGACACCCGACGATTGGGTTGCTGCCGCGACCGGGGTGCTGGTCGACCAGGGGATCGATCATGTGCGAATCGATTGGCTGGCCGGCCAGCTCGGCGTCACGCGCGGCAGCTTCTACTGGCACTTCCGTGATCGCGACGATCTGCTGCGGCGCGTTCTACAGGCCTGGCGTGACCGCTCGACCGAGGCGCTGACCCAGCGCCTGGAGCGCGCCGCCAGCGATCCGCACGAGCAGCTGCGCGACGTCATCTCGCTGCCGTTTCGGGGCCGCTCAGCGGCCCGGGCGGCGCGCATCGAACTGGCGATTCGTGCCTGGGCGCGACGCGACGCCACCGCGCGCCAGGCGGTCGACGAGTCCGACGCGATCCGCATCGGATATCACGCCCAGATCTTCTCCGCGCTTGGCTTCACGATCGGCGAAGCCCGCATGCGCGCCTTCCTGCTCTACAGCTACGAGGTCGCCGAATCGGTGCTGCAAAACCAGGGTTCAGCGGCCCAGCGTGAAGCGCGATCGCAGTTCGTCGAGCAGTTGATGTTGCGGAAGCTGGGCTGACGGATCCGTCGCAACCACCCCTACATCATCGACGTCGAAGCGTCCGGATTCGGCGCCGACAGTTATCCGATCGAGATCGGCGCGGCTCTGGGCGAGGGCCAGCGGTTCTGCACCTTGATCATGCCGGACCCGGGCTGGACGCATTGGGACGCCGCGGCGGAAAAAGTCCACCATCTTTTCCGTGAGATCCTGCAGCGCAAGGGCCGATCAATCGACGAGGCGCCAGACATGGCATCGCTCTGGTCCGTGCTCGACCTTACGCCCGAAGGACGTGGGGATGACTGGTACCCGAAGCTGAAATATTGACCCGGTCAAGGTGAGCGTGCCTTTGACGCCGTCTGTGGCCGCGAACAGCCCGGCTCGGCGGTCTTCCGCGTCGCCAGCCAGCAGGGCATGTCGCTGGACCTTGTCCTACACTCTCTCGGCCTGCCGGATGGCGAAACCGTTGCGCAATTGGCCGTACAAGAGTTTGCGGCCTGGGCCTCGTGCTCGGCCGTTTTCCATCTGCCAAGGAGAACACATGAACCCATCCGCCAACCCGCTGTCGAGAACCGAATCTGCCGACGAAGATCTTGCCGAGCAAGCTCGCCCCGGCCACGGCATTCCGTCGCAGGACCCGAGTCCCGCGGCGCAAACTTCGTTGGCGCCCGAGGAAGCGGAGCGCGAGGCTAACTCGGTGCTGACGGGTGGCGGCGTGATTGTCGGCGTAGCCACGGGCGCCGCTATCGGCAGCGTGGTGGCTGGCCCTGTCGGCGCAGTGGTCGGCGGCACGCTGGGTGCCGTTGCCGGCGCACTGGGAGGCGCCGCCGCCGGCACCTTGGTGAACCCGGAGGACTCAAGCCGCACCGATACAACGCCCGCGGAACAGCGCGCGGCTGAACATTGACGACCGTTGGCAGCGGCCGGACCGGTGCTGCTGATCTCAGGCGTTCAACCATGCGCCGTTGTTGTACCGCCAAGCACTGGCCCAAGAGGCGGATGTCAGCTTCGCGGCGGTGAAATCAGGTTGCTCGACTTCCGCATTGGCTCGCTTGTCGTCGGATGCCTCCGCGATTTCGACGCCCGGTCGACGACAGGCTGCTGACCTTCGCCTAACCATCGTTGGATGTTCCCTGCTGGCCAACGGCGATCACGAGTGTCGATCGCGCGACCTGACCGAATACGAAAAGCTGACGTGAAGGTCACCTGAAAGATTCCGTAGCCGATCCGGGCCGGCCATACCCCTTCACCGTGCCGCCGCCGAGATTTGATGAATCGGTCGATGCCTCGCTGGCACAACTGCTCAGGACCCCCAGCCCACTGGTCCGCCACGAGCGACGATGCCGCGCCCGGCAGCTGTCCTAAACTGCGCAGACACCGTGGTCGTCCGCGCACCACACCACCACCGATCGTCAGAATCCCGTCCGATGGCCCAACGTCCGAATACCGTGCTGTGGAAACAGCTGTTCCAGCGCTCGACGCGCGGGAACATGAGCTTGCAGGCGCAGATCCGGGAGATGCTGGTGTCGGCCATTCTCGATGGCCATCTGCCGGCCGGGGCTCCGGTTCCATCGAGCCGCGAACTGGCCGAGCAGCTCGAGGTGGCACGCAATACGGTGGTGCTCGCCTACCAGCAGCTGAGCGACGAGGGGTATCTGCTATCGCGCCAGCGCAGCGGGCATTTTGTCAATGCGGGCTTCGCCGCCGGCCGCACGGCGGGCGCACCGGCGGCTCCGGACGCCGCAGCAGCAGATGCTTCGCGACACCTGCCCGGCAAGGCGCCCGATTGGGCGGGCCGGCTGCAGCTGCGGCCGGCGTCGCAGCGCAGCATCGCCAAGCCCGCCGACTGGCAGAACTATCCCTATCCCTTCCTGTACGGCCAGTTCGATGTCGGTCTGTTCCCGACCGCCGAGTGGCGCGAGTGCTGCCAGAAGACCTTGTCGGTACTCGACATCCGCGAGTGGGCGCCCGATCAGATCTCGCGCGACGACGATTCGCTGGTACAGCAGATCCGCACCCGCGTGCTGCCGCGGCGCGGCGTCTGGGCGGCGGCCGAGGAGGTGGTCGTCACGGTCGGTGCGCAACATGCGCTGTATCTGGTCGCTGACCTGCTGGTGCGCAAGGCGATCCGGGTCGGCATGGAAGAACCGGGCTACCCCGATGCGCGCAACATCTTCGCCAGCCGCACCCAGCAGCTGCTGCCGTTGGCGGTCGACGCGCACGGGCTGCCGCTCGACGAGCGCATGCGCGATCTCGACTACGTCTACACCACGCCCAGCCACCAGTGCCCGACCGGCGTGACGATGCCGCTGGAACGCCGCGAGGCACTGCTGCGCATGGCCCAGGAGTCGGACTTCGTCATCATCGAGGACGATTTCGAAAGCGAGAATCGTTTCGAGGGCGACCCGATTCCGGCGCTGAAAAGCCTGGATCGGAACGATCGGGTGATCTATGTCGGCAGCCTGTCCAAGAGTTTTGCACCTGGGCTGCGCATCGGTTATGTGGTGGCCGCGCCTGAACTGATCGTCGAGCTGCGCGCACTGCGCCGCCTGATGCTGCGTCATCCGAACGCCTTCATCCAGCGCGCATTCGCGTTGTTTCTGTCGCTCGGTCATCACGACGCGCACCTGCGCAGGATGGCGGTGGCACAGCGCGAGCGCTGCGCGATCGTGCTCGATGCTATGGCGCGCCACGCACCGCAATGCGAGGTGGTGCCGGTCGCCGGCGGAGGCTCGTGCTGGGTCAGGCTGCCGGACGGGATCGGCGCCGCCGAACTGGCC
>JANNNE010000271.1:0-4607 GCA_031398385.1 Ideonella sp. | reverse complement strand
CGGGGCTGTTGCGCAAGGTCGATACGAGACACATTGCCTTGTCGGCCTACCTGGGCCCGGTCGGCATGCCGGGCGTCACGGCCTGGTACGGCCTGATGCGGATCTGCCAGCCCCAGGCGGGGCAGACGATTGCCGTCAGCGCCGCCAGCGGCGCGGTCGGCTCGGTGGTCGGTCAACTCGCCAAATCGCGCGGCTGCCGCGCCATTGGCATCGCGGGCGGACCTGAAAAATGCGCCTATGTGGTCGACGAGCTCGGCTTTGACGCCTGCGTCGACTACAAGGCCCATCCCGATTCCAAATCGCTCAACGCCGCGCTGCGCGAGGCGGCGCCGAATGGCATCGACGGCTATTTCGAGAATGTCGGCGGGCGCATCCTCGATGCGGTGATGCTGCGCATGAACGATTTCGGCCGCATCGCGGTGTGTGGCCTGATTTCCGGCTACGACGGCAACCCGCTGCCGATGGCCTACCCGGGGCTGATCCTGCAGTCGCGGCTGGCGGTGCAGGGCTTCATCGTCAGTGAACACATGTCGGACTGGCCCGAGGCCCTGAAGGAACTCGGAGCCGGGGTGGGGAGCGGAAAAATCAAATACCGCGAATCGATCGCCGATGGTCTGGCGGGTGCACCCGAGGCCTTTCTCGGCCTGCTGAAGGGCGCGAACTTCGGCAAGCAACTCGTCAAGTTGGTCTGAGCATGAAGACCTTGCAAGGCCGCACCGCGGTCATCACCGGTGCAGCGTCCGGTTTCGGACTCGAGCTGTGCCGCCTCGCCGCAGCGCAGGGCATGTCG
This sequence comes from Ideonella sp., assembly GCA_031398385.1. Classification (GTDB taxonomy): domain Bacteria; phylum Pseudomonadota; class Gammaproteobacteria; order Burkholderiales; family Burkholderiaceae_C; genus Ideonella_A. The sequence goes on along the minus strand of JANNNE010000271.1, from coordinate 3,817 downwards.
ATCGTGATGGCCGATGTGCAGCAGGATGCGCTCGATCGGGCTGCCGAGGAGATCAGCGGGCTGGGTGCGGCCGTGTTGCCCTTCAGGCTCGATGTCTCGAAGGCCGATCAGGTCGAGGCGCTTGCCGCCGCCACAGCCGAGCGCTTCGGCGTGCCGCACCTGGTGTTCAACAACGCCGGGGTCGGCGCCGGCGGCCTGATCTGGGAAAACACGCAGCAGGAATGGGAATGGGTGATCGGGGTCAACCTGATGGGTGTGGCGCACGGTGTGCGTGTCTTCACCCCGATGATGCTCGCTGCTGCCAAGGCGGATCCCGGCTACGAAGGTCATATCGTCAACACCGCATCCATGGCAGGCCTGGTCAACGCGCCCAACATGGGGGTCTACAACGTCAGCAAACATGCGGTGGTGTCGCTCAGCGAGACGCTGTATCAGGATCTGCGGCTGGTCACCGACCAGATCAGTGCCTCGGTGTTGTGTCCGTTTTTCGTGCCGACCGGCATCCATGAGAGCGAGCGCAACCGTCCCGCCGCAATGGCCGACAACAAGCCCAGCCGCAGCCAGCTGATCGGGCAGGCGATGATCAACAAGGCGGTCACGCGTGGCAAGGTCAGTGCCGCCGATGTGGCGCAACGGGTGGTCGACTCGGTGCTGGCCCGCGCGTTCTACATCTACAGCCATCCCCATGCGCTGGCGACGGTGCAGACACGGCTCGAAGACATCGTGACGCAGCGCAACCCCACCGATCCGTTCGTGCAGCGGCCCGAGGTCGGGCAGCAACTGCGGGCAGCGCTGCGCGACGATGACTGACGCGGTGTTTCGGCAACAGTCCCGTCAGGAGCCGCAGCGATGAGCCGCGCACCAGCCACCGGCAATGTCGCTGCCATCGAGTCCATGTGGCTCGACTACCAGCGCGCCTGCTCGATCAAGGTCGAAGGATTCTCGGCCACCGCGCTCGGGCCGACGGCCGCGGTTGCAGACCAACTGGCGGATCTGATCGTGCAGGGCATCAAGCGTGCGCATGCCAGCCTGCTGCGTGATTTCGAACAGGCGCTGGAAGCGCTGCCGCAACCTGCCGATCATCTGGTCGTACTCGATGGCAGCGGCACGCCGCGGGCGATCGTGCGCAACAGCCATGTCGAGAAGCGCTACTTTTCCGACATCGACGATGCATTCGCCTTCGAGGCCGGCGAGGGCGACCTGACCCTGCGCTGGTGGTTGAGCGCCTACCGTCAGCAATTTGCCGAACAGGCCGATCGGGAAGGATTCGAGGTCGGCGAGCAGCTCACACTGGTGCTCGAATATTTCGAACGGGTCTGGCCGGCCGAAGCGCAGTCGGCGCCGGCGTGAGTGTGGGCTGGGCGCGTCGCAGGTCTGCCACGCCGGTAGTTGCTGCGCCGGAGGTTCCAGCGGCGCCAACCGTTGGCCGAGCCCAACGGCACGGGCGGCCGAGCCGGCGCCAGCCCTTATCATCGTTCGACCATGCCCGATCGATGCCGCAAGCTCTTCACATTCATCAGCGCAAACCGCCGCGAGCGGCGCGCTGTGGCGGGGCCACCTGGGCGTCGGCGCCTGCGTTCGGCGGCTGCCGGGTTTTTCAGCGCCGTGGCGCTGGTCGGTGCTCCGGCAATCGCCCAGGACGCCCAGAGCACCCGGAGCGCCGGTGGCATCGTGGTCCGTCCGGCCGAGGCACGCCTCAGTCTGGAGCGGCTGAAGCTGCCCGGCGACGAACACCTGGGTCTGGTCGGCAACAGCTATCTGGTCGATGTCGGCGGTGGTTTTGCGTTCGGCCCCGCCGTCTTCGGGGCGGTCAGCGGTGATCGCGGCGGCCTGTTCTCGCTCGGCGCTGAACTGGCGTATCGGCAGCGGCTGGCCGGCCCGCTGCGCGCCGAGGCCGGCCTGTATGTCGGTGGCGGCGGGGGCGGTTCGATCGCAGTCAACAACGGCCTGGTCATGCGGCCGCACCTCGACCTGCTGTACGACTTTGGAGCCTACAACATCGGGCTGAGCTGGTCGCGGGTCCGCTTCGTCGGCTCGCCGGTCGACAGTTCGCAGCTCGGCCTGGTGCTGAGCGCCAACACCAGCTTCGGCTACATCCCGCGCGATCGCATGAGTGTGCCGGTCGCGTCGATCGGCCGGCCTGGCGCCGGCTTCGATCGCATACAGGCTGTTTTCGGTGTGTACCAGCCGCGTGGCGACAACACCCGGGCCAGCGGCGGCAAATTGCCCGATTCACTCGGCTATGTCGGGGTGCGCGCCGAGCGGGCCTTCAGCGGCATCTCGTACTGGGGTCTGGAAGCCAACGCCGGTACCAAGGGCGGCGTCACCGGTTATGCGGAGTATCTGGCCACCATCGGCGTCGAATCCGGTATCGGCGATCAGATCCTGACCGTCGGCTCGCGCCTCGCGCTCGGAATGGCTGGCGGTGGCGATGTGTCGACCGGCGGCGGTCTGCTCGGCAAGGCATCTGTCTATACGGCCGTGCGCCTGACCCGCGATCTGGCCGCCACCGTCGAGCTCGGCATGACGCGTGCGCCGCAAGGCAACTTCAAGGCGGTACATGGCTCGGCCAGCCTGATGTGGATCTTCGACGACGCCGGCAACGTGTTCTCGCCGTCGCGCACCACCCGCACCGATTTCTCGGCCGGCATCGAGCAGTTCGAAGCTGCGCGGCGCGATGGCAGCACGCGCCGCTTGCGCGCCGTCGTGTTGAAGGGCAGCCGCTTTCTGGATCGCAACCTGTATGTCACCGGCCAGGCGCACAGTGCGTTCGACGGTGATGCCGGTGGGTATGCCGCCGGCCTGTTCGGCTTCGGCTGGCAGACCCCACTGGGCGGCCCGAGCGGCCCGACCTGGTATGTCGGCCTGGAAGCGCTGAGCGGCGCGGGCGGTGGCGGTGGCGTCGACGTGCGCGGCGGGGCGCTGGTGCAGGGCAACGCCTATGTCGGCTTCGACATCGGACCGTCGACCTCGGTGCGGGTCAACGCCGGCAAGATCCGCTCGCAGCGCGGCAAGATCGACGCGACGGTGGTCGACGTCGCGCTCGTCTTCAGTTTCGGACTGGCCGGGCAGGGGTCGCGCTGACCGAATCGCCGTCAGCGCCGGCATCTCCAAGGCCGCGCGCTGCGGCGGTGGCGATAGTCGGTGGCGGCCCGGCCGGGCTGATGGCTGCAGAAGTCGTCAGCGATGCCGGCTTCGAAGTCGACCTGTACGACGCGATGCCCAGCGTCGGCCGCAAATTCCTGCTGGCCGGGATCGGCGGGCTGAACCTCACGCACAACGAACCGCTGCCCCGCTTTCTGACCCGCTACGGCAACCGACAGCCGGCAGTGGCCGACTGGCTGAGCGACCTGGATCCGCAGGCCGTTCGCCAGTGGGCGTCAGCATTGGGCATCGACACCTTTGTCGGCAGTTCCGGGCGTGTCTTCCCGGCCGATATGAAGGCTGCGCCGCTGCTGCGTGCCTGGCTGCATCGCCTGCGCCAGCGCGGCGTGCGATTGCACATGCGCTGGCGCTGGATCGGCTGGCATGGTGCGGCCGAGTCGACGCCACCCGGCCTGCGCTTCTCGACGCCGCAGGACGAGCAGCACGTGTCGGCCGATGCCATCGTGCTGGCCTTGGGTGGAGCCAGCTGGCCCCAGCTCGGATCGGATGGGGCCTGGGTCGGGCTGCTGGCGCAACACGGCATCGACATCGCGCCTCTGCAGGCGGCCAACTGCGGCTTCGATGTCGGGCGCCTGGGTACTGAAGGTGCGATCGAAGCCGGCTGGACCGGGCTGTTCCGTGACCGTGCCGCCGGGCAACCGTTGAAAACCGT
>JANNNE010000195.1:0-12237 GCA_031398385.1 Ideonella sp. | reverse complement strand
GAACTCAGCAACCGGCTCGCGACGGTTGCACCACGTGGAAGTGGGCCTGCTTTCGCAGCGGGGCATCCGCCCCTATCCCGACCATTACAGCCGGGCGTTTGCTTTCTCCACGATACCATACCCCCTCGTCCGACAGGTCGCCTTGCGGCTTCCCTGCCTGCGCACCGAAGTGCGCAGGCAGACGGTGGGGCTTACCACGTTCCTCTGATTGCCGACCGCGCGGTGTTCATCCGCGATGGCCTATCCACTTAGGGCCCGTCTCTCCCGGGGCCGCCTTGGTAGCGATGTGCACTTCGGTTTAACAAGCGCATCTTGGCGACGTGCCTTTTGGCTAGGGCCTGACAGCAGGTTTGGCCCCTCACTCGTTACCCGGGTTCATCCGACGATTCACATGCGTTGCCCATATGGAACAAGCCTTGCCCCTCCTCCGCCCTCCTGCTGGCAGATTCCAGCCCTTCCCTCGCGGGAAAGGACCACCACACAAGGTGGGGGACGTTGTCAAACGGGCTTCAAACAGAACCGTTACCAGTCCTGCTTGCCGTCGTAGGCTACTGCTGATCGCACAGCAGGTCGCGGTCTTGGCTGGAGACCAAGGGCGACAAGACAATCAGAGACTGATCGCAATGACAGGAGAAGTCATATCGTCTCCCGACGACGCGTAGCGACAGCTTTTGGCTGTCTTACGCACGACAAAAAGAACGGTCAGCCTTCAACAGTAGTCGAGGCGTTCCGTCCAAATACCCGTAGAACGGGTTCTCTCCGCGGGTCTTTCGACCCGAATGCTCAGGGGGTCTACCCCATATCTCCAGTGCTGCATAACCCCGCAACTAGGGAATCGCGACCACTGACGTGTCGCACTAAACCGATCGAGTATAGCTGATCGGCGTGTTTCGATGGTGCCCAAACCTGCGGGCGCCTGCCTGTCGCTCAGCTGCCGAGAACGGCGATTCCGGCCTTGGCCACCTGCGCGTCTTCGGTCGATTTGACGCCACTGACACCGATCGCCCCGACGCAGTGACCGTCGACGGTGATCGGCACACCGCCCTCCATCATGCCCTCGAGTTCCGGCGCACTCAGGAACGAGACCCGCCCCTGGTTGATCATTTCCTCGTAAAGACGGCTCTCGCGGCGCCCGAGCGCTGCAGTGCGCGCCTTGGCCGGGGCAATATGCGCCGAGATCGGCGCCGCACCATCCAGGCGTTGCTGCCACAACAGATGACCGCCGTCGTCGACGATCGCGAAACTGACGGCCCAGTGGTTGCCCAGGGCTTCGGCCTCGCAGGCGGCAGCCATGCGCTTGGCATCTTCGTGGGTGAGAAATGATCGGGTTTTCATGGGTGACTTGTGAATGACGGACAAGCCCTCACTTTAGTCGCTGTAATGGGCTGCGGCGCGAGGGCGGCGGGGAACTAGAATGGATCCCGAGAGTCCTATCCGCAGGTCGTTCACCATCTCTGGAGGTCACATGAACCAAAATCTGCAATCTGCCTACGCCGGCTACGCGGGTTCCGCCACTTCGGTCGAACAGCGCAACCGCGTGTTGCGCAACACCTATTGGCTGCTCGCACTGTCGATGGTACCCACCGTATTGGGCGCCTGGATCGGCCTGACGACCGGCATCGCTTCGATGATGTCGCCGGGCATCGGCCTGATCGTCTTTCTGGGTGGCGCGTTTGCCTTCATGTTCGCGATCGAGAAAACCAAGAACTCGGCAGCCGGGGTACCGGTGCTGCTGGCCTTCACTTTCTTCATGGGCATCATGTTGTCGCGGATGCTTGGAATCGTGCTCGGCATGTCCAACGGTGCCAGCCTGATCATGATGTCGTTTGCCGGAACCGGGGCAATCTTCCTCGGCATGGCAACGCTGTCGTCGGTCATCAAGCGCGATCTGAGTTCGATGGGCAAATTCCTGTTCATCGGCATGATCCTGCTGCTGGTGGCGATGATCGCCAACTTCTTCATCCAGTCCAGCGCACTGATGATCACGCTGTCGGTGATCGCGATCGGCATCTTCTCGGCCTTCATCCTGTACGACCTGAAGCGCGTGAAGGATGGCCTGGAAACCAACTACATCACCGCAACCCTGGGTGTGTACCTGAGCGTCTACAACATCTTCCAGTCGTTGCTGGCATTGTTCGGTATCGCCGGCAGCAGCGATTGAAAGCTCGCCGCGAGACACGCTGAAAGTCTCACCCTCGATAAATGTTGCGGGGCCTTCGGGCCCCGCTTCTCATTGCGGGCCGGTAATCAGGCGGTCGAATCGAATACCGCCATGCTTTCGACGTGTGCGGTGTGCGGAAACATGTTGACCGCACCCGCCGCCACACAGCGGTAACCCGCCTGGTGCACCAGCAGGCCGGCATCGCGTGCCAGCGTGGCAGGATTGCAGCTGACGTAGACGATGCGGCGCGGGAAGACATCGTCCCGCCCCGCCTGGTGGAGGTCCGCCAGCGCCTTGGCCAGCGCAAAAGCACCCTCGCGAGGCGGATCGACCAGCCATCTGTCGAAATGCTCGAGCGCCAGCAGATCATTGCTGGTCAGCTCGAACAGGTTGCGCGCCTCGAAGCGGGTGTGCGCCGACAGGCGGTTGATCCGCGCGTTGTCTTCGGCGCGCGACACCAGCGTCTGACTGCCCTCGATGCCCAACACCTCGGCGGCGCGGGTGGCGATCGGCAGCGTGAAATTGCCAAGGCCGCAAAACCAGTCGATCACCTTATCGCCGCGCTGCACATCGAGCAGCCGCATTGCCCGGCCAACCAGCGTGCGGTTGATCGCAGGGTTGACCTGCGTGAAATCGGTCGGCTTGAACGGCATCGTGATGCCGAATTCGGGCAGCGAATAGGCCAGCTGCGGCCCACCCTCATCGAGCAGACAAACCGTATCCGGGCCCTTGGCCTGCAGCCACCACTGCACGCGGTGCTGGGTGGCAAACTCGCGCAAGCGCGTGAGATCACCGGCCGACAGCGGTTCGAGGTGGCGCAACACCAGCGCCGTGACCTCGTCGCCGATCGCGACCTCGATCTGCGGCAAACGATCGCGCTGGTCCATCGCCGCGATCAGGTCGCGCAGCGGCAGCAGCATCGCGCTCAGGTGCGGCGGCAACACCTCGCAGCTGTCCATGTCGGCCACGTAGCTCGACTTTCGCTCGTGGAAGCCGATCAGCACCTTGCCCTTCTTCACGACATGCCGCACCGACAGCCGCGCCCTGAAGCGGTAGCCCCAGGCCGGTCCTTCGATCGGGCGCAGCAGGCGTTCGGCCTTCAACTTGCCGAGGTGCCACAAGGCATCTTCGAGTGCGCGCTGCTTGGTCGCCACCTGCGCGGCCACATGCAGGTGCTGCATCTTGCAACCGCCACACACACCGAAATGGCAGCACTGCGGACGCACCCGCTGGCTGCTTTCGCGCCGGGTCGCCAGCAGCGTGCCCTGCTCCCACTGATTCTTTCGCCGATGCACCTGAACGCGGACCTGCTCGCCGGGCAGCGCGCCCTCGATGAACACCACCTTGCCTTCGGCGTTGTGGGCCACGCCCTGCGCTTCCAGGTCGAGCGACTCGACCTGCAGCCACTCCTGCGAATCGGTCATCCGGCAGACGTCAACGCGCCGGCAGCAGCTTGGCGGGATCGATCGGCTTGCCCTGCTTGCGGATCTCGAAATGAAGCTGCACGCGCTCGGCGTCGGACGAGCCCATTTCGGCGATCTTCTGGCCGCGCTTCACGTTCTGATCTTCCTTGACGAGCAGCAGCTGGTTGTGGGCGTAGGCGGTCAGGTAGGTGTTGTTGTGCTTCAGGATGACCAGATTGCCGTAGCCGCGCAGGCCGGAACCGGCATAGACGACCCGACCCTCCGCAGCCGCCAGCACCGGATCGCCGGCACGGCCGGCAATCGCCAGCCCCTTGTTGCGGCCCTCGTCGAACATCGCGACCACATTGCCGCCTGCCGGCCAGGCCCAGGCGATGTTCTCGTCGCCGTCACGTGTGGTCGACGGCGTGGCAATCGGCAACGGGGTCGAGGTCGGAGGCGACGAGACTGCGGTGGATGGAGCCGCAGCCACCGTGGTGGCTGTGGTGTTGGCAGCGTCCAGTGGCCGCGTCTCGACCTTGGTTGCCATGATCGGCCGGGTGCCGGCCTGTGACGGATCCGTGCCCGGCGGCACCACCCTCAGCACCTGGCCGACCTCGATCAGATTCGGATTCTCGAGCTCGTTCCAGCGCACCAGATCCTTCCAGTTCTGGCCATTGTCGAGTCCGATGCGGATCAGCGTGTCGCCGGGCCTGACCGCGTAATAACCCGGCTTGCCGAGATTCTCGATCCCCGGCAAAGGCTTGACGACTTCGACGGCAGCCACACTGGCGGCAGATGCGGCGGGCGCTGGTGCAACCGCCCGGCTGGTGGCCCGATCTTCCACCGGGGCGCGATTGCCGGACGCACAACCCGCTAGCAAGGCCACGACAAGAGCCAATCCGACGCCCGCGCCCCGCGATGCGCGAAAGAGCCCGCAGATGGGACTTGGGTTGCAACTGGCGGCGGGAAGCATGGATTCAGGACTCATCAGCGGACAAGGCCCGATTTTAAAGGGACGAAGCGGACTTCTTCATGGACACTGCGGCGATAGCCTCGCTCATCGCGGTCGACGACGACCAGCGACTGCCTGCCCCGGGAATCCTCCAATGGCGCCACCAGTCTGCCGCCGAGCGCCAGCTGGTCGAGCCAGGCTTGTGGCAAAGCGTCGCCGCCAGCGGCGGCGATGATGCTGTCGTAGGGCGCGTTGGGCGGGTGTCCCAACATGCCGTCGCCGAAAATCAGACGAATGCGGTCGCGCCAGATCCGCAACGGCTCCAGGTTGTTCCGGGCCCGGTCATGCAGCGCCTGGAGGCGCTCGACCGAATAGACCTGACGCGCCAGGGCGGCCAGCAGGGCGGCCTGATAACCGCAGCCGGTGCCGATCTCCAGCACCTTGCCCAGGCCATCGGCCTGCTGCGCGTTCGAGCCGGCCAGCAGCAACTCGATCATGCGCGCCACCACCGACGGCTTGGAAATGGTCTGACCATGGCCGATCGGCAGACTGGTATCTTCATAGGCCTGCGGCACCAGGGCTGAATCGACGAACAGATGGCGCGGCACTTCGGCCAGCGCCGCGCAGACCCGCAGATCACGCAGGCCCGACCGGAGAAGACGTTCCACCATCTGGCGCCGTACGCCCGCCGAATCGAGCCCGGTGCCGGATGGCCGGCTGGGCCGCTCGGCCAGCGCCGCCGCATGTTGCAGCAGGGCCTGCGGCCGCAGCACCGCTCGAACCGCGTTGACAACCGGCTTGCGCGCCAGGCCGGCGTTGGCATTGGCGGGCGTCGCAACGGCGCCGATCTGGTCGAGCCGCAAGGGAAAACCGCTTCGTTTGCCGGCCGCCTTGTCGCTCACGAAGCGGTCCCGGCGGCAGCCTGCCAGTCGCGCCACTGGCCCAGCCCGGCATGCTCGGTCAGATCGACCTGCAACGGCGTGATCGAGACCAGCCCCTCGGCGGTGGCATGAAAGTCGGTGCCCTCGCCCGCCTCGCGTGCATTGCCGGCCGAGCCGATCCAGTACATCGTGTCGCCGCGCGGGCTTTGCTGGCGGATCACCGGCTCGCTGGCGTGTCGACGGCCCAGGCGGGTGATCCGCCACGGCGCCGAATCGGATGACGCATCGTTCGGAATGTTGACATTGAGCAGCCACGGCCGGGTGGACGACATCTGCGGCAGCAGTGATTCGAGGATGCGCCGCACCGTGCGCGATGCCGCATCGAGGTGGTCCCAGCCCTTCTCGACCTGCGAGAACGCGACCGACGGGATGCCGAACAGATATCCCTCCATCGCCGCCGCCACGGTTCCCGAGTAGAGGGTGTCGTCACCCATGTTGGCACCCTGGTTGATGCCCGACACCACCAGGTCGGGGCGCTGCGGCAGCAGGCCGGTCAGTGCCACGTGAACACAGTCGGACGGTGTGCCGTTGATGTAGCGGATGCCGTTCGCAGCGGTATAGACCGACAGCGGACGATTCAAGGTCAGCGAGTTGGAGGTCCCGCTGGCATTCTGTTCGGGTGCCACCACGTCGAAGTCGCCGAGCCCGCGACAGGCCTCGATCAGTGCAGCCAGGCCAGGGGCGAGGTAACCATCGTCGTTGGCGATCAGGATGCGCATGGCCGCGATTGTAGGCAGACGCACGACACGACCGGCGTGCCGGACGGGCTGCTTATGATGCGTCGTCGACAACCTGAGAGAACCCACCATGCACGCCTGGCTCTGCACAAACCCGATTGGCCCGCAAGCGCTCGAATGGACCGAGATCGAAACGCCCGAACCCGCAGCCGGCGAAGTTCGCGTCGCCATCCGCGCCGCGAGCCTGAATTTTCCAGACCTGCTGATCGTCCAGAACAAATACCAGGTCAAGCCCGAGTTGCCGTTCGTGCCGGGGGCGGAATTCGCGGGCGTTGTCGAAGCGGTCGGAGAGGGTGTGGTCGGCGTCAAGGCGGGCGATCGGGTGGCCAGCTTTGGCGGTCAGGGCGGCTTCGGCGACTCGACCGTGACCAGTATCCATCGCCTGATGCCGCTGCCCCCGCAGATGTCGTTCGTCGACGGCGCCGCGCTGATGTGCACCTACGGCACCAGCCACCACGCACTGGTCGACCGCGCGGCGCTGCGTGCGGGCGAAACCGTGCTGGTGCTCGGCGCGGCGGGCGGGGTCGGCACCGCGGCGATCCAGATCGCGAAGGCGGTCGGCGCCAAGGTGATCGCGGCCGCATCGAGCGCGCAGAAGTGCAGCTTGTGCAAGGAGCTGGGCGCCGACGAGACCATCGACTACAGCGCCGGCGACCTGCGCGAGCAGATCAAACGCGCCACTGGTGGCAAGGGCCCCGACGTGGTCTACGACCCGGTCGGCGGCGACCTGGCAGAACCGGTTTTCCGCTCGATCGCCTGGCGCGGCCGATACCTCGTGGTCGGATTCGCACAGGGCACGATTCCCGCACTGCCTTGGAATCTGGCCCTGTTGAAGGGGGCGTCGATCGTCGGCGTCTTCTGGGGCGACTTCGCGCGCCGCGAGCCGGCCGCCAGCGCAGCGGCAATGGCGGAGCTCGCGCGCTGGTACGGCGAAGGGAAGATCAATCCGGTGATCGATCGGGTGTTGCCGATGGCGCAATTGCCGGCGGCGTTCGAGCGCATGGGCAGCCGCGAAGTGCGCGGCAAGCTGGTGCTGAGCAACGAGTAAGCGCGTTCGCAGCCGATTTGCGCATTGTTTCATTCTGATACAATGTAACAATCCAGGACGCGGAGCCAGCTGATGCCGGTGAAGGTTTTGATCGTCGAAGACAACCCGGTGGCGCGCAGCTTCCTGACCCGGGTTGCCCGCGAGAGCTTCAGCGACGAACTGAAGATCACCGAGGCGGGCGACCTGCGCGCGGCTCGCCGCGCGATCGGCTGGACCGCGGGGAAGCCGCTCCCCGACGCGCCTTACAAGCTGATCCTGCTCGACCTCGAGCTGCCGGACGGCAACGGCCTCGAGCTGCTCGGCGAACTGAACGGCTATCCGGCCACACGCATCGTCACGACCTTGTATTCCGACGATGAGCACCTGTTCCCCACCCTGCAATGCGGGGCCGATGGCTACCTGCTGAAGGAAGACCGTTTCGAGGTACTGGTCGAAGAGCTGCAGAAAATCGTGCGCGGACAGCCGCCACTGTCTCCGGCCATCGCCCGGCGGCTGCTGATCCACTTTCGCAACCACGACCTGCCCCGCGAGGTGGCCAGCGGCGGGTCGGCGTTCGTCAGCAGCCGCGCACCGCTGGGCCCGCGCAACCACGCGGCGATCGACCACGAACGCCTCACTCCCCGTGAGAGCGAGGTGCTGACCTACCTCAGCAAGGGTTTCACGATCAAGGAAATCGCCAACCTGATGGGGATCAAGTGGTTCACCGTCAACGACCACATCAAGTCGATCTACAAGAAGCTGAACGTCTCCAGCCGCGCCGAAGCGGCTGTGCTGGCCAGCAAGCAGGGACTGGTCTGACCGGTTGGCGGCTGAACCAGGCATAGCGGCCGACCATGAACAGCGTCGCGCCCACTGCAGCCGGTGACGGCATCGAACCGCGGCGCCCGCAGCCCACCCCGGCCACATCATCGGGCAGCGAGTCGACGCCCGCGGCCACTTCGATCCGCGACGACCAGACCTCGGCCGGCGCGATGTGGCGCGGCTGGCGGCTCAGATTGCTGGTGCTGGCCGCGCTGGCGGGTTGCATCGCCATCCTGACGCTGGCCCACTGGCTCGGTGAGCAGACCCGACTCGACGCGCGCTGGCGAACCGATCCGGCCTCGCGGATCCAGCTCGTATCCACCGATGATCCGCAGTTGAGACCGTTTGTCGGACGCCGCCTGGTCGCCATCGTTGCCGGCGAACGCGAGATCGCTTTCGACAGCCTGGCCGCCTTGCAGGCCGCCCCCCGCTGGGCGGTCAGCGATGAAGCGCGCAAGCGGCTGAACGCCCTGCACGACCAGCTGTACCAGGCCTTCTCGCGCGATTCAGTGACGCTGCGTTTCGATCGAGGCGATTCGGTGCAGGTGATTCCGCGGGCCGCCGGGATATCCAGCCTGTCGATCGGCTTCTGGCTCACCTGTTCGGCGGTGTTGATCTTGTACGTGGTCGCTGTCAGCGTGCTGCTGGCCAACCCTCAGCCACACACCCAGCTGTTTGCGCTGATCGCCACCTGCCAGGCGGTCAACATGGCATTCCTGGCGGTCGAGACGGCCCTCCAATGGGGATACCCGCCAGCGCTGACCCGCATCGACGCGCCGTGGCGAAGCTGCCTCGACCTGTTGACCGCCGCCGCGGTCGTCCACGTGACGAGCATCCATCCGCGCCGTTTACCGGCATCACGGCTGCTGGTGGCCGGCGTCTGGTCGCTGGTCGTGCTGCTGGGCGCGGCCTTGTTTGCCGACCTGCTGCCGCAGGCCTGGTGGTGGAGCCAGTTGACGGTGGCTGCGTTGGCGGCAGCCTCGCTCGGGCTGCTGAGCTGGTCGCACCGCATCGAGGCTCACCCCTATTCGCTGCTGCTGCGCACGCTCGTGGCGATGGCACTGGCGGGCTGGCTGACGCTGAGCGCGATCGCAGTGCTGGCCGAACGCTGGCCGGGTCTGCATCTGCAGTTCCATGCCATCGGTCCGATGCTCTGGTCGGTGGTGTTCATCTCGTTGTTGATGCTGGTCCCGTTTCTGTCGCAGTCGCGGGTCGCGCTGCGCGAGTTCGCGCTGGTCGCCGGCGTCAGCACGTTTGCGGCAATCTTCGATCTGCTGCTGGTCGCCTTCTTCTCGTTCGGCCCGCTGGGTTCGGTGGCGCTGACATTCTTCCTGTCGATCGGCCTCTACGCCGGTGCTCGCCACTGGTTGCTCGACCGCCTGCTCGGCCAGCGCACCCTGTCGACCGAACGCATGTTCGACCAGCTGTACCGCATCGCCCGCGAAGTCGAGGTACACCCGGATCGCGCGCCGCTGCTGCTGATGCAACTGCTGCAGGACCTGTTCGAACCCTTGGAAATCGCCACCGTGCCGGCGATTGCCGGTGAAACCGCCGTCGTCAAGGGCGGAGGATCGGCGATGCTGGTCCCGGCCGATCTGGCCGATCTGGCCGAAACCGACAGCGAGCAACCGGGCACCAGCATCGTGTTGCGCTTCGCACGCCGCGGCAGGCGCCTGTTCACTGCCGAAGATGCCCGGCTGGCGGCCCGCATCGTCGAGCAACTGCGGCACGCCATCGCATTCGATCGGGCGGTTGAACATGGCCGATTCGAGGAACGCCAGCGCCTGGCCCAGGACCTGCACGACGACATCGGCGCCCGCCTGCTGACCTTGATGTATCAATCGAAGTCGGCCGAGATGGAGGACTATGTTCGGCACACGCTGCAAGACCTGAAGACGCTGACACGCGGGCTCTCGACCGCCGACCATCGGCTGTCGCATGCCGCAGCAGAATGGAAGACCGATCTCCATCAGCGGCTGTCGGCGGCCGGCATCGTTCTGGCCTGGCACTGCGACTACGACCGTGACATCGCGCTCAGCGTCGTTCAATGGTCGGCCCTGACCCGCATGCTGCGCGAACTGGTCAGCAACACGATCGCACACGCCCGGGCCAGCCGGGTCGAGGTCAGTCTTCATCTGTCGTATCGGGTACTGGAGCTGCGCGTCAGCGACAACGGCAAGGGCAGCCAGCCCGATAAATGGGCACACGGGTTGGGACTGGGCGGCGTGCGCAAACGCGCCAAACAGTTGGGCGGTCAGGTCAGCTGGCTGCAGCTGCGGCCCAACGGCATCTGCTGCGTCGTGAAGATCAACGACTTCACCGTTTCCGAGTGACAGTTCGGGGGCCTGCTTTTCGCCCTGCCGACCGGATGCTTTTTCCGCGATTGCGGCGCATACTTCCAAGGGTCGTTCCGGTGGGCAGTACAGCCAATATGCCGGTTGAGCGCATCCGGAATTTCGCTCAGGTGCCGTCCGACCTGAAGCCTGGCTCGGTTGGCCGCTGCTGCCGGCGCGACTTCCATGATCATGATGGAGAAACCCCATGAACTCGATCCGCTTGACCCGCTCCCTGATCCGATCGATGGTCGTCCTCGCGCTGTGTGTGTCAGCGGCGCCGGTTGCCATGGCCGCCGGGCCGCTGGACGGAAAGGTGTTTGTCGGCGAGGCCGGCGTGAAAGGTCAGCCCGCCGACGCCAAGAACGACATCATCACCTTCGCCAACGGCAAGTTCCACTCCAGTGCCTGCGACCAATGGGGCTTCAACAAGGCCGACTACAAGACCCGGGCGGAGGGAGATGCCACGGTATTCGAAGCCGAGACCGTCAGCGAGACCGATGGAAGACTGCGCTGGACCGGCCGGATGGTGGGCGGGACACTCGAGGGCACCTTCGTTCACATCCGGAAACCTTCCTGGTACAGGCCAAACCCTGAACCGATCGAACATTGGTTCAAGGCCGCTGCCAAGCCTTGACGCGGCACTGAACGACCTGTCCACCCGTTGCCGTGGCATCGGGTGCCGCAGCGTCGGCGAGCGTCAATTGGCAGTCGGGTTGATGATCGGGATAACCATACGGGCACCCAGCGCGATCGCGTAAACTGATGCCTGCGCGGGTGTAGTTCAATGGTAGAACGGCAGCTTCCCAAGCGTGCGACCTGAGAGTCGCGTCCGGTCAGCTAGACCGGCCACACCGCTGATGCTTTGCATCGATAAAGTGTGGGAAATAAGAGCACTCAGGGTTATGGCCTTCGGGCCCGAGTTCATTGACCTTCGGGTCATGGTTTCCTGCCACAAGCAGGATTAGCTCTTTATCGCGGCGCAAGCCGTGTGATGAGTTGTTGCTCAGGCGCAAGCCTGCCTGCAACCTGGCGTTCAGCCGCCAGTAGCCTAGGTGCAGTGCGGGGTCGGTAACGATCTCGTGCCGAGCGCACTGACAACGTAGCCACCCTGATCGGGTACGCGATGCCCGTGAGGGTGATCGTGTGATTCTGGAAGTCGAAATCCGGATGAGGCGCCAGGCTGGGTCGAAGGACCAACAGATGTGAACCACTGGTAAATGCCGTCAAGCTTGAACGAGCCAAATCGACTGACAGGCTCGGACCAAAACGGTACGTGATCGGATGTCTCCCTGCTTGGTGGGGACACGCTGACAAGACGATCACCGGCAGAAAGGTGGGGTCCTCCCGATTCGTGCTCGTCGCGCGGAACAGGGTAAGCCCATAGTGGCGTCGTGCCGCAAGGCGCGACAAAGCTGGTTGTAAAATCAGTCGCAACTGCTGTGGGTAGAGGATCGCGGAAAAAGCGAATGCCGGGCTGTAATGGCCCGGATAGGGGATGCAACGATCGCCCCGACCCGAAAGGGTGCTGACTTCCGCGTGGTGGCCTGTCGCGAGACAGGTCTGCTCCAACCGTCCGAAGGGGACATGCCCTTCGGGGCAGTCGTCCATCCTTCGGGACCGGGCGGGCGTAGTTCAATGGCAGAACTTCTGCTTCCCAAGCAGATAGCGTGGGTTCGATTCCCATCGCCCGCTCCACTCAACGGAGGTTGATATGGACGTAAGCAATTGCGATGTTGCCTCCACCAACTGGGCGCACTGGCACGATATACCGTGGCAGGACGCGCATCAGGTGGTCGGGAGACTGCAGGCAAGAATCGCGAAAGCAGCAAAGGCAGGCGAATGGCGCAATGTCAAACGC
>JANNNE010000191.1:0-5168 GCA_031398385.1 Ideonella sp. | reverse complement strand
GCCGCGGGTGCGGAGCCACGCTGGAACGCAGCGCGAAAGTCCCTCTGATCATGCCCGCCGACGGCCTCGGCACAAGTAGGGGAAGCCCGCCGGGATAATCGGCACACCGATGCGACAGCCTCCGCGAACGACCCCCGAACCCGCCCGCCCGAATCCGATTCCGCCGATCGAGTTTCCCGAGGCGCTGCCGGTCTCGGCGCGACGTGACGACATTGCCGCCGCCCTGGCGGCGCACCAGGCGATCGTCGTCTGCGGCGAGACCGGCTCGGGCAAGACGACGCAGCTGCCGAAGATCGCCCTGGCGATGGGCCGCGGCCGGGCGAATGGCGGCGGCCTGATCGGCCACACACAACCGCGGCGAATTGCAGCGTCGAGTGTCGCCAAGCGCATTGCGCAGGAACTGAACACGCCGCTCGGTGAACACGTTGGTTTCAAGGTGCGCTTCCAGGATCGGCTGTCCCCCGGCGCCACTGTCAAGCTGATGACCGACGGCATCCTGCTCGCCGAAACCCAGACCGACCCACTGCTGCGCGCCTACGACACCATCATCATCGACGAGGCGCACGAGCGCAGCCTGAACATCGACTTTCTGCTCGGGCACTTGCGCCAAGTGCTGCCGCGCCGGCCCGACTTGAAGGTGATTGTCACCTCGGCCACGATCGATGCTGAGCGTTTTGCGCGTCACTTCGCAAAGGGCGACGAGCCCGCGCCGGTGATCCAGGTCTCAGGCCGATTGTTTCCGGTCGAGCAGCGTTATCGGCCGTTCGAGGAAAGCCGTGAATACGGGCTCAACGATGCGATCGCCGATGCGGTCGACGAGCTGTGGCGCGGCGGGGTCGGTGGTGGCGACGTGCTGGTGTTCCTGCCCGGCGAACGCGAGATCCGCGACGCTGCCGAGGCCTTGCGCAAACACCATCCGCCGGGTGTCGAGGTGGTACCGCTGTTCGCGCGCCTTAGCCAGCCCGAGCAGGACCGCATCTTCGAGCCGCACAGCGCCCGGCGCATCGTGCTGACCACCAACGTGGCCGAGACCTCGCTGACGGTGCCGGGCATTCAATACGTGATCGACGCCGGGACCGCACGCGTCAAGCGCTACAGCTACCGCAACAAGGTCGAGCAGCTGCAGATCGAGCCGATCAGCCAGGCAGCTGCGAACCAGCGCGCCGGGCGTTGCGGGCGGGTCAGCGACGGCATCTGCATCCGGCTGTATGACGAGAAGGATTTCGCCGAACGCCCGCGTTTCACCGATCCGGAGATCTTGCGCTCGTCATTGGCCGGCGTGATCCTGCGGATGAAATCGCTCGGGCTCGGCACGGTCGAGGATTTCCCGTTCATCGAGCCGCCGCCGCGGCGCGCCATTTCCGATGGCTACCAGTTGCTGAACGAACTCGGGGCCGTCGACGACCAGAACGATCTCACCGCGATGGGCCGCGAGCTGGCGCGCCTGCCGCTCGATCCGCGGGTCGGCCGGATGATCCTTGAGGCACGTGGCCGCGAAGCCCTGAGCGAGGTGCTCGTGCTGGCCAGTGCGATGAGCCTGCAGGATGTGCGCGACCGGCCGCTCGAACAGCAGCAGGCCGCCGATGCGGCGCACCGCCAGTTCGACGACGAACGATCGGAATTCAGCGGCACCTTGCGCTTGTGGAACTGGCTGGAGGCGATGCGCCACGGTGGCGGTTCGGCCGGTCCCGCGGCTGACACCCGTGTCGATCAGCGAATCGACAGACGCAGCGAAAAGGGCGGCGAAAAGGGCGGCGACAGACCCAACGCGAAGCGGAACCATCAGGCTGCCGATGCCGAGCTGCGTCCACGCCTGTCGCACCGCAAGCAGGAGCAGATGCTGCGCGATCATTTCATCTCGCCGCGCCGCGTACGCGAGTGGCGCGACATCCACTCGCAACTGCACACCGTGGTGGCCGAACATGGTTGGCGGCTGAACCAGTCACCTGCCAGTTACGAACAGCTTCATCTGTCGCTGCTGGCCGGCCTGCTCGGCAACATTGGCTTCAAAAGCGAGGACGACGAGTGGTATCTGGGTGCGCGTGGAATTCGCTTCTACCGCCACCCCGGGGTCAATCTGTCGAAGAAGCCAGGGCGCTGGATCGTGGCCGGTGAACTGGTCGAGACGACCCGCCTGTACGGCCGCGACCTGGCGAATATCGACCCGGCCTGGCTGCCGGGAATCGCCGGCCATCTGATCAAGACCCAGCTGCTCGATCCGCACTGGGAAAAGAAGGCCGCCGAAGTGATCGCGCTGGAACGCGCCACGCTGTACGGCATCGTGATCTACCACAACCGACGCGTCAATTTCGGGCTGATCGATCCGGTTGCGGCGCGCGAGATCTTCATTCGTGATGCGCTGGTCGGCAATGAGTGGGAAACGCGGCTGCCGTTTCTCGCCGCCAACCGCAAGCTGATCGCCCAGGTGGAAGACCTGGAGCACAAGTCGCGCCGGCAGGACGTGCTGGTCGACGACGAGTTGATCCATGCCTTCTACGAGGCGCAGCTGCCGGCCGAGGTTTCGAGCGGCGCCGCTTTCGAGCGCTGGTATCGCGAGGAGAGCAAGCGCCAGCCGCGACTGCTAATGCTGACCCGCGAGGAACTGATGCGCCACGAGGCCGCGGGCATCACGACCGCGGCCTTCCCCAAGGTGCTGCGGCTCGGCGGCGTCGATTGCAGTGCGGGTTATCTGCATGATCCCGGCGATCCGCGCGATGGCATCACGGTCACGGTGCCGATCTATGCCTTGAACCAGGTCAGCGAGGAACGCTGCGAATGGCTGGTGCCGGGCCTGCTGAGAGACAAGGTGCTGGCGATGGTCAAGAGCCTGCATCTACGCCCGCGCAGCCGGCTGGTACCGCTGCCCGAGTACGCAGAGACATTTGCCGAAGCCGCGCGATCGAGCGGACGATTCGGCGGTGGCAGCCTGCTCGATGCCCTGTTGCAAGATGTTCGTTCGCGCACCCAGCTCGATGTGAAGCGTGCGGACTTCAAGCTCGAGACGGTGCCACCCCATCTGTTCATGAATTTCCGTGTCGTCGACGAGCATGGCCGGCAGCTGGGCACCGGACGCAACCTCGCGGCGTTAAAGGCGCAATGGGGCGGCGAGGCGCGCTCGGCATTCCAGGCGCTGGCGAAGCTGAAGACGCCATCGCCCGCGGCAACGACATCGGTGCCGGTTCCGGGGCCGGCCATCGCAGAAAGCCGGACGCGAAACTCGGTCGTCAAGGCGAACTCGGCCAACCACAACGAGCCGAAATCCGACGCCAACACGATGCCCGCCGCCCAGCGCTTCACCGATTGGACATTCGGAGAACTGCCCGAGTTGATGGAAGTGAGGCAGGGCACCCAGACCATGGTCGGCTTTCCAGCGCTGATCGATCATGGCGCCCATGTCGAGATCGAGGTGTTCGATGAGCCCGAGGTCGCCGCGCGCAAGCACCGCGCCGGCCTGCGTCGGCTGATCGCGCTGCAACTGCGCGATGCCCTCAAATACCTGGAGAAGAACATTCCCGATCTGGTCGGACTGTCGGTGCTGTTCATGCCGCTCGGCAGCGCGGACGAGCTGCGCACGCAGATCATCGAGCTGGCACTCGAGCGCGCCTTCCTCGCCGACCCGTTGCCGACCGACGCCGCCGCATTCGCCAAGCGCATCGAAGAAGGCCGCAGCCGGCTCAACCTGATTGCCAATGAGGTGGCGCGTGTGGCTTCGCAGATCTTGATCGAGCATGCCGCGGCCAGCCGCAAGCTGCGCGATGCACGGCCGCCAAAAGAGGTGACCGACGACGTCGCGGCGCAGCTGTCGCGCCTGGTCGACAAGCGTTTCCTGACCGCGACGCCGTGGCCCCAGCTGGCGCATCTGCCGCGTTACCTGAAGGCGATCACACTGCGACTCGACAAGTTGCGCACCGATCCGACGCGGGATCTGCAGCGCCTGGCCGAGCTGCGACCACTCGAACAACGCTGGCTGCGCATGCTGGCGGATCGAAAAGGCGCAGTCGACGCCCGGCTGTCCGAATACCGCTGGTTGCTCGAGGAATTGCGGGTCAGCCTGTTCGCGCAGGAGTTGCGAACCCCGCAGCCGGTCAGCGTCAAGCGGCTCGACAAGGTGTGGGCGCAATTGCTGCATTGATCCGCACGCCGCAGGTAGGGGTCCCTGCATCGGCTACATTGCGGTTTTCCCGCAGACCCCCCGGCCGGGGTTGCGGCACTGGTCAGATTCAACGGAGCAAACATGGGCATCATCGGCATGATCGTGATCGGCTTCATCGTCGGACTGGTGGCACGTGCCATCCTGCCCGGCACGCAAGCCCTCGGATTCATCTTGACCACTGTGCTCGGCATCATCGGCTCGTTCGTCGCCGGCTATGCCGGTCAACTGCTCGGCCTGTATCAGGCGGGCGAGGGTGCCGGCTTCCTCGGATCGGTGATCGGCGCCATGATCCTGTTGTTCATCGTCGGCAAGGTCAAGGGCGACGGGAATTCCAAAGGGTGAACAAGCCATCCTCCGCCGACACTGACTGGGTTGTCGTTCCCGGCACCGAGTCCGACATCGAGGCCACCGCGCGCTTTTGCCGGCGCCTCGTCACACGCCGTGCGCTGTTCGGTGCCGGCGTGGCCGTGCTGCCGATTCCCGGCCTCGACTGGCTGACCGATGTCGGCATCTTGGTCAAACTGATTCCGCAGATCAATGCCGCGTTCGGACTCAGCCCGGAGCAGATCGAGCGCCTTGCACCGGAACGGCAGATCGCCGTGTTGAAGGCTGTCTCGGCCGGCGGCAGCATGCTGATCGGCAAGCTGATCAGCCGCGACCTGATCCTGCGTTTGCTGAAGCTGGTCGGCATCCGGCTGACGGTTCAGCAGGCGTCCAAATATGTGCCCTTGGCCGGACAGGCCATCTCCGCCGCACTGACCTTTTCGGCCCTCAAGCTGATCTGCGACCAGCACATCCGGCAGTGCATGGCGGTATCCAGACAATTGCTGCTCGAGGCACCGACCAGCGGGTCGACCGACCCGGCCGGCAAGGATCAAACACAGCCGGCGCACTGATCGGACGTGGGCAATTGCGGGCACGGTTAGAATGCCGGTTTTCGGGGCGTAGCGCAGCCTGGTAGCGCAACTGGTTTGGGACCAGTAGGTCGCGAGTTCGAATCCCGCCGCCCCGACCA
>JANNNE010000315.1:0-17425 GCA_031398385.1 Ideonella sp. | reverse complement strand
GGCGCGCGCGCGTGCCGCGTGGCGCCCTACCTGCTCATGCGCCAGCACCGTCTCGACCATCTGCGTCTCGATGCTGAGCACCGGATTCAGCGTCATCATCGGGTCCTGGAAGATCATCGCCAGGCGGCGGCCACGCAGCTTGCGCAGCGTTTCATCGTCGGCGCCGACCAGTTCCTGACCGTCGAAGCGCACACTGCCGCCAGCGATCCGGCCCGGCGCGTCGATCAGCCCCATGATCGAATAACCGGTCACCGATTTACCGGAGCCCGATTCGCCGACCAGCCCGAGCACCTCGCCGCGCGCCAGTTCGAACGAGACTTCGTGCACCGCGCGCAGCGCCGGACCGTCCCGGGTCTCGAACTCGGTCACCAGATCACGCACCGACAGCACCGACGTCATTTCGACAGCCTCGGATTCAGCACATCGCGGAGCTGGTCACCGACCAGGTTGATTGCCAGGATCGTGAGCAGCAACGCGATGCCGGGATAGACACTGATCCAGTATTTGCCCGACATCAGGTATTCGTAGCCGTTGGCAATCAGCAGGCCGAGCGACGGTTCGGTGGTCGGCAGGCCCAAGCCCAGAAAGCTCAAGGTCGCCTCGAGCGCGATTGCATGCGCCACCTGCACCGTACCGACCACGATCAGCGGCGGCAGTGCATTCGGCAACAGGTGGCGCAGCATGATTCGCCAGCCCGGCAGGCCGAGGCCACGCGCAGCTTCGATATATTCCTTGCGCCGCTCGACCATCGCCGCCGAACGCGCGGTGCGGGCGTAGTAAGCCCATTGCACCGCCACCAACGCGATGATGATCTTGTCGACACCTCGGCCCAGCACCGCCAGCAGGATCAGCGCCACCAGGATGGCCGGAAAACCGAGCTGGATGTCGACGATCCGCATCAGGAACTGCTCGAAACGCCCGCCGCGCCACGCGGCCAAGACCCCGAGGAAGGCGCCGATCGTCAGCGCAATCAGGCCGCTGGCCGCGCCGACCATCAGCGAGACCCGCAGGCCGTACAGGATCGCCGACAACATGTCGCGGCCCTGGCCGTCGGTGCCCAGGCGGTAGACGAATTCTCCCGAGCCGGCCTTCTCGCCCGGCGCCAACCGCGAATCCATCAGATCGAGCTTGCCCAGATCGTAGGGGTCCTGCGGCGCGATCCACGGCGCCAGCAGCGCCAGAAAAATCACCACGATCAGCAACACCAGGCCGGTCATGGCGAGCCGGCTGCGGGCAAATTCGGCCGCGAATACCTGCCATCGACTGTCGGCGTTCATGTCGATTCTCCGCCGAGTCGGACCCGCGGATCGAGCGCGGTGTAGAGCACGTCGACCACCAGATTGATGATGATGAACATCAGCACGATCATCATCAAATAGGCCACCACCACCGGCCGATCGAGCTGGAAGATCGAATCGATCACCAGCTTGCCCATGCCCGGCCAGGCGAAGATCGTTTCGGTGACGACCGCGAATGCGATCACCGAACCGAGTTCCAGACCGACCACCGTGACCAGTGGAATCAGGATGTTCTTCAGCAGGTGCACCCCGATGATGCGGCGCTTGTGCAGGCCCTTGGCGCGCGCAAAACGCATGTAGTCGAGCAGCGATTGTTCACGCACCTGGGCCCGGGTCAGGCGAATGATCAGGCTGAGCTTGAACAGCGCCAGATTGAGGGCCGGCAACAAGGCGAACCGCAGGCCCTCCCAGGTCAGGATCGACAGTTGCAGGCCCAGCACCTCGACCGTCGGGCCGCGCCCGCCGGATGGCAGCCAGCCCAGTTGCACCGCGAAGATCAGGATCAGGATCAGGCCGACCCAGAAGGTCGGCAACGAGAAGCCGACGATCGATCCGGCCATGATGGTCTTGGCGAACACGCTGTCGGGCCTCAGCCCCGCATACAGGCCCAATGGCACGCCGATGCCG
Source organism: Ideonella sp. (assembly GCA_031398385.1). Classification (GTDB taxonomy): domain Bacteria; phylum Pseudomonadota; class Gammaproteobacteria; order Burkholderiales; family Burkholderiaceae_C; genus Ideonella_A. The sequence goes on along the minus strand of JANNNE010000315.1, from coordinate 15,500 downwards.
ACCGACATCAGCATCGCCAGCAGCGCCAGTTCGAGCGTTGCCGGCATCCGTTGCAGGATCACTTCCATGGCCGGTTGGCCATAGACGAAACTGGTGCCGAGGTTGCCGCCGAGCGCGTTACGCACGAAAGTGAGGTATTGCTCGAGGATCGGCCGATCGAGGCCGAGCGCGGCGGCCGCGCGAGCGCGTTCGATCTCGTCGGCCACCGGGTTGACAAGGATGTCGACCGGGTTGCCAACGACAAAGAGGCCGAAAAACACCAGCAGCGAGGTGACGAACAACACCAGCGCTGTCTGCGCCAGCCGGCGCAGCAGAAAGACGGTCACGTCATTTGCCGGCAGTGACCTCGAAGGCCAGTGTGTATTGATCGGCGCGGCCCGTGTAGTTGATACCCTTTCGCATCGCCCACGAAGACACCTCGTAGTGCACCGGCACCAGTGCCTGCAATTCGCCGATCGCCTTGTCGGATGCGGCGGCCAGCATCAGGTTGCGCTTGGTGTCGTCGATGTTGGTCATCGCGGTCAGGATCAGCGCATCGACACCGCCATCGGAGAAGCGGCCGCGATTGGCCTGGCCCATGCCGGTCTTGGCATCGAAGGTACCGATCAGCGCGCGCAGCGGCGAGCTGGTCTCGCCGGTCTCGGCGCCCCAGCCGGCCAGATAGATCGAGAAATCGAGCTTGCCGGCACGCGAGAAGAAGACACTGCTCGGCATCGCCTCGAGCTTGGTATCGATGCCGACGCGGTTCAGCAGACCGGCGATGGCCTGCGCCACTTTCTCATCGTTGATGTAACGGTTGTTCGGCGAATGCAGGGTCATCGCGAAGCCGCTCGGATAACCCGCCTCGGCCAGCAGTTTGCGCGCGCCGTCCTGATCCTGCTTGGGCGGTGGCAGGCGCTTGCTGGTGCCGGGGAAAAACTCCGGCAGCAACTGGCCCGCCGGCTGACCCTGGCCTTCCATGATCCGGCTCGAGATCGCATCGCGATCAAGCGCCAGTGATATCGCCTTGCGCACCCGCGAATCCTTGAACGGGTTCTTGGTCAGCGCCGAACCATCCTTGGCGGTGACAAATGGCGTGACATCGCGTGCGCTGTCCATGTGCAGGTAGATCAGCCGGTTGCTGACCGCCGACGACAGCGACAGGCGCTTGTCTTCCTTCAGGCGGGCAATGTCGGCAGTCGGCACACCTTCGATCAGCTGCACGTCACCCGCCAGCAGCGCGGCCACCCGCGCCGGCGCATTGCTGAGCATGCGCATGCGAACCGTTTTCCAGTGCGGCTTCGGACCCCAGTAGCTGTCGTTACGCACCAGCACGACCCGGTCGCCGGCAACATATTCCTGGAACTTGTACGGTCCGGTGCCGACCATCAGCTTGCCGGAGTTGAATTCGGCAGTGGCCGCCGTGTCGGCCATCTTGGCCTGGATCAGCCGCACCGCCACCAGATCGTTCGGCAGCAGCGGGTGCGGGCGCAACGTCTTGATGCGCAGCGTGTGCTTGTCGACCGCGGTCACGGTTTCGATCGGCCGCGTGTAGGTGGCGAACGATGCCGGGCTGTTCGGCACACCGGGAATGCGCTTGATCGTCGCGACCACGTCGTCGGCGGTGAAGTCGCTGCCGTCATGCCATTTCACACCCTTTCGCAGCTTGAACTCCCAGGTCAGCTCATCGAGCGTTTTCCAGCTTTCGGCCAGCCCGGGCCGAAGTTGTTCCTTGCCATCCTTGCCGACCAGCTTCTCGAACACGTGGTCGGCCACGTTGTTGTTCGGCGACAGGTTGTGGAAGTGCGGGTCGAGCGAGGTCACCGGGGTCGACAAACCGATGGTCAGTTCCTGGGCCGCCGTGGCCAACGACGCGGCACACAACGCGATACCCAGCAGGGTTCGAATGCGACGAACAGAAGGAATCATGGCGCGAGGTCTTGAATGTTGAAGGGATGGATCGTAGTGCAGGCCGGCCGCGGGCTTCACATGGAAAGTACGCGGTTGCAAGCAATCAACGTGCCGTCAGCGCGCAATCTCGCGTCGATCGGTGCCACTGAGCCGCAAGCTGTCGATGCCGCCACGACCGGCAACCACCGTTTCAATGTCGTGGCACACGCCACCATCGACACACAGTCAAGCTGAGACACCACCCGCGCCCGCGGCCCGACGCTGCGGCCGTTATCATCGCTCGCCGGCCTTTTCACCGCAGCCACGGCGCTGCTCGCCCCTGATGCACCAGTCCCGATTGCCTCGCACCACACCCGTGACTAGGCGCGTTCCCCCCGCCGTCTCGCCGGACCTTCGTCGGCGCCGCCTGCTTGTCGGCAGTGCAGTGGCGCCATTCGCCGCGGCGCTGCAGGTGCCGGCCGCGGCATCCGGTGCCATCACGACCGCCTCCTTCGAACAGGCACTGCGTGCGCGGCTGGTCATCGACGGTGTCGGATTTGCAGCCGCGCGCCTGGACGCAAACGGCGTAGACCTGAAGACGGTGGGCGTGGTGCGCCGCGGCGACCCGGCGCCGGTCACCACCGAGACCCTGTTTGAACTCGGATCTCTGACCAAGGCCTTCGTCGCGCTGCTGTATGCCGACGGCGTTCTGAGGCGGCGGTTTGCTGCCGACGATCCGATCGAGGACCTGCTGCCAAACGGTCTGCGGGTGCGCGACCGGGCCGGCAATCCGATCCGGATGGTCGATCTGGCAACCCACCGATCCGGCCTGCCAAGAATGCCGGGCAATCTGTCGGCGCGTGAAATGGCCGACCCCTACCCGGGCTATTCCGAGGCGCGGATGTTCGCGTTTCTGCGCGCATGGAAACCCGTTGTCGAGCGCGGGGAGCGCTTCGAATACTCGAATTTCGGCTACGGCCTGTTGTCGATCGTGCTGTCCCGACAACTCGGGCTCAGTTTCGACCAGGCGTTGCGACGTCACGTGCTGACGCCGCTGCAACTCGACGACATGCGCCTCGCACGGCCGCTGCCCACAACCGATGACCTCGCGGCGGTCGGTGCCGCACTGGGTGCATCGCTCGCACTGGCGCCGAGACTGGCCAGCCCGCACAACGCCGAACGCCGACCAACGCTGGCATGGCGCTTCGACGCGATGGCCGGCGCGGTCGGCTTGCTCGGCTCGATCACCTCGCTCGGCCGCTTCATGGAAGCCGCCCTGGGGCGTTTCGATCACCCGCTGCGCGAGGCGTTTTCGATGTGCCTGCAATATCGCACCGAAGGCGAGCATCCGCTGCACCCGTTCGGCTTCGGCTGGGAGATGTCGACCATCGTCGGCGCCGACGGCAGTCGCCGCACGCTGTTCAATCAGGACGGCGCGACGGCCGGATTCTCGACCTCGCTGTGGCTGGAGCCGGCGCGGCAACGCGCCGGTGCGGTGTTGTCAAACGCCTTCATCGAGACCCGCAGCCTGGCGTTGAGAGCGGTCGACCCGGCGCTCAGCGAGGACGATTTCAACTTGATGGTGGTGTCGGCGGATGCGCTCTCGACGCTGGTCGGCAGCTACTTCCGCGATGCGCGCTACGCACTGGACGTGCGGCTGCGCAACGGTCGGCTGTGGATGCAGGAAACCGCCCAGCAGGAATTCGAACTCTTGCCGAAAGCCGACCGGCGTTTCATAAGCCGCCAGGGCACGCTCGAGTTCGTCTTCGACGACGGCGACCGGGCGCCGTCGTTGCGGGTCGTCAACGGCGACCGGGAACTGCTTTTCAAGCGGAAGTAAAGGGCCAGGAAAGGACCAGAACGGCACCGCCGCCCGGCCTGCCGGTCAAACCAGAACGCGCTCGATTCCGCCGCTGTTGGCACGCGCCACGTAGTCGGGCATCCAGTTTTCGCCGAGGATCTTGTTCGCCATCTCGACGACGATGTAGTCGGCCTCCAGCAAGCCGTTCTCGAGATCGTTGCCGTAGCGACTGAGGCCCTGCAGGCAGCTCGGGCACGAGGTCAGGATCTTCAGCTTGCCCGACTCGGCCACACCGTCCTGGCTGCGCAGCGTCGCCTCGTCGATTCGCAGCTGTTCTTCCTTGCGAAACCGCACCTGGGTCGAGATGTCGGGCCGGGTCACGCCGAGCGTTCCCGACTCGCCACAACAGCGTTTGCTCTCGACCACCTGCTCGCCGACCAGCGCCTTGACGGTCTTCATCGGATCCTGCAGTTTCATCGGCGTGTGGCAGGGGTCGTGGTACAGATAACCCGCCGCCTGTGACGCATCGAGCCGGATGCCTTTCTCGAGCAGGAACTCGTGGATGTCGATGATTCTCGAGCCCGGAAAGATCTTGTCGAACTGATAGCCCTGCAACTGGTCGTAGCACGTGCCGCAGCTGACCACCACCGTCTTGATGTCGAGGTAGTTCAGCGTATTGGCAACGCGGTGGAACAGCACCCGGTTGTCGGTGATGATCTTCTCGGCCTTGTCGAACTGACCGCTGCCACGCTGCGGATAACCGCAGCACAGATAGCCCGGCGGCAAGACCGTCTGCACGCCGGCATGCCACAACATCGCCTGTGTCGCCAGGCCGACCTGCGAAAACAGCCGCTCCGAGCCGCAGCCCGGGAAATAGAACACCGCCTCGGTGTCGCTGCTGGTGGACTTCGGGTCGCGGATGATCGGAACGTAATTCTTGTCTTCGATGTCGAGCAAGGCGCGCGCGGTCTTTTTCGGCAAGCCGCCCGGCAGCTTCTTGTTGATGAAGTGGATCACCTGTTCCTTGATCGGCGCGGCACCCAGCGTCGACGGCGGCGCCGCGGTCTGTGCCTTGGCCGGCAGGCGCAGCAGCTTGTTGGCATAACGCTGCAGCTTGAAACCGATGTCGACCATGCCGATCCGCAACATCTTGATGGTCTGCGGATTGGTCGCGTTGAGCATCAGCATCGCGGCCGCGTTGCCGGGCCGGAAGGTCTTCTGGCCCATCTTGCGCAACAGGTTGCGCATGTTCATCGTGACGTCGCCGAAATCAATGTCGACCGGGCACGGGCTCAGGCATTTGTGGCAGACCGTGCAATGGTCGGCCACGTCCTCGAACTCGTGCCAATGCTTGATCGAGACACCGCGACGGGTCTGCTCCTCGTACAGGAAGGCCTCGACCAGCAGCGAGGTCGCGAGGATCTTGTTGCGCGGGCTGTACAACAGGTTGGCACGCGGCACGTGGGTGGCACAGACCGGTTTGCATTTGCCGCAGCGCAGGCAGTCCTTGATGCTGTCGGCAATCGCGCCGATGTCGCTCTGCTGCATGATCAGCGACTCGTGCCCCATCAGTCCGAAACTCGGCGTGTAGGCGTTGGTCAGATCCGATTTCAAGCCATCGCCGACGGCGTCGCGCAGCAATTTGCCCTTGTTGAAGCGCCCTTCCGGATCGACCCGCTGCTTGTAGGCGGTGAAGTCGTGCAGTTCCTCGTCGGTGACAAATTCGAGCTTGGTGATGCCGATGCCGTGTTCGCCGGAGATCACACCGTCCAGGCTGCGCGCCAGCGTCATGATCCGGCCGACTGCTTCGTGTGCGGTCTGCAGCATCTCGTAGTTGTCGCTGTTGACCGGAATGTTGGTGTGCACGTTGCCGTCACCGGCATGCATGTGCAGCGCGATCCAGACCCTGCCCTTCAAGACCCGCTGGTGGATCGCGACGCAGGCATCGACGATCGGCCGCAAGGCCTTGCCGGCGAAGATCTGGGTCAGCGGTGCACACAGCTGCGTCTTCCAGGACGCCCGCAAACTGTGATCCTGCAATTGCTCGAAGAAGCTGCGCGAATCGGCTTCGCCGCTCGGCACGGTGTCGAGGTGGTCGAGCCAGTGTTGCCACTGTTCACGCACCTCGCGCAACAGCTGCAGCGCCTGCTGCACCCGGTCTTCGAGCAGTTCGGCGCTGGCGATCTCGCCCGCGTCGTCGCCCTTGCCGAGCGGCAGACGGCCGGCGACGAAGAAGTCGGTCAAGGCATCGACCAGCGCCAGCTTGTTGCGCAGGCTCAGTTCGATGTTCAGGCGTTCGATGCCGTTGGTGTATTCACCCATCCGCGGCAGCGGAATTACCACGTCTTCGTTGATCTTGAAGGCATTGGTGTGGCGGCTGATCGCTGCAGTGCGCTTGCGGTCGAGCCAGAATTTCTTGCGTGCGTCAGCGCTGACGGCGATGAAGCCCTCGCCGGCCCGGCCATTGGCCAGCCGCACGACTTCGCTGGTGACCCGTGCCACCGCATCGGGATCGTCGCCAGCGATGTCACCCACCAGCACCATCTTCGGCAGACCGCCACGCTTGCTCTTGGTGGCGTAGCCGACCGCCTTCAGATACCGATCGTCGAGGTGTTCCAGGCCGGCCAACAGCACCTTCTCGCGCCGTCCGTCGTCCATCTGCAAGCCGCCGTCCTTGACCAGCCCGAACATGTAGTCCTTGATGTCGACGATGCTCGGCACCGCATCCTTGGCGTTGCCGAAGAACTCCAGGCACACGGTGCGTGTATGCACCGGCATCTTGTGGACGATCCAGCGCGCGCTGGTGATCAGCCCGTCGCAGCCCTCCTTCTGCACCCCCGGCAGGCCCGAGAGAAACTTGTCGGTGACATCCTTGCCGAGGCCTTCCTTGCGGAATTTGCCGCCGGGGATATCGAGCCGCTCGGTGCGCTCGAGCGTCTTGCCCGAAGCGTCGTAGTAATTCAGCTCGAAACTGGCGATCGCAACGTCGTGGATCTTGCCCAGGTTGTGGTTGAGTCGCACCACTTCCAGCCATTTGGCCTGCGGCGTCACCATTCGCCACGACGCCAGATTGTCGAGAGCGGTGCCCCACAACACAGCCTTCTTGCCGCCGGCGTTCATCGCGACATTGCCGCCGATGCACGAGGCCTCGGCCGAGGTCGGATCGACCGCGAACACATGCCCGGCAAGATCGGCCGCATCGGCCACGCGCTGCGTGACGACACCGGCTTCGGTCCAGATCGTCGCGACATCGTGGCTCAAGCCCGGCAGTTGCCGCCACTCGAGCTCGCTCATCGCCTCGAGTTTTTCGGTGTTGATGACCGCGCTGCTCCAGGTCAGCGGAATCGCGCCGCCCGTGTAGCCGGTACCACCGCCGCGCGGGATGATGGTCAGCCCGAGCTCGATGCAGGCCTTGACCAGCCCGGCCATCTCGGCCTCGCTGTCCGGCGTGAGCACGACGAACGGGTATTCGACCCGCCAGTCGGTCGCGTCGGTCACGTGGGACACCCGCGACAAGCCGTCGAACTTGATGTTGTCCTTGGCGGTGATTCGGCCCAGCGCGCGCACCGCACGTCGGCGCAGGGCCGCGGTTTCCTCGAATCGGTCGGCAAATTGTCGAACCGCAGCGTTGGCACTTTCCAACAGTTCGGCGACAAACGCGTCTCGCGCCGAATCATCCGCGGGGCGCCGCCGCTTCTCGATTTCGCCGAGTCGATGGGTCAGGGCATCGATCAACTGGCCGCGGCGCTTCGGGTTGTCGAGCAGGTCATCCTGCAGATACGGGTTGCGTTGCACGACCCAGATGTCGCCCAGCACCTCGTACAACATGCGCGCCGAGCGACCGGTCTGACGCTCCTCGCGCAGGCGGTTCAGCACATCCCAGGCGCGCTCACCGAGCAGCCGGATCACGATCTCGCGGTCCGAGAACGAGGTGTAGTTGTACGGAATCTCGCGCAGGCGCGACGGCGTCCGCTCGGCTTCGTTACCGGCGGCGAGAGAAGCCAACTGGCTGAGGGAATTGGGTGCGTTCATGGGCAGGCGGTCGCGGTACGCCCTGCTGATCTGCGGGCGAAGGGCGCAGCAGAAGGATGTCGCTGGCCCACGAGTCCGGGCGGGTCTCGACGCCCCGATGCAACCGGGCCTTCGATGTTACCGCAGCATCCGACCACGGGTCAGGGAAAGCCCGGATGGCCGCGGACGGCGCGCGGGCCACGATTCGAGGTAGCGCCGCGCCCTTACCACGAAGAGCGCCGGATCGACCGGCCGGTCAGGCGCGGGCATATCCCGATGGCTCTGCAAGCGCCGTTCGGGTCATAAACAAACCTTCACAAAAGGCCGCTAAGCTCGCCGCCGAGCCGAGCTGCGTCTGGCCGGTCGACCCACACTTTCGGAGACAACATGACACTCAAACGACTTGCCTTCCTGCCCGTCGCCATGGCCCTGGCGGCCGGTTTTGCTGCACCGGCCCAGGCCCAGACCGAGATCCAGTGGTGGCACTCGATGACCGGCGGCCTCAACGACTGGGTGGTCGACATTGCCAACGGCTTCAACGCCAGCCAGAAGGACTACAAGGTCGTGCCCACCTACAAGGGCACCTACGACGACTCGATGACGGCGGCCATCGCCGCCTTCCGCGCCGGCAATGCGCCGCACATCCAGCAGGTGTTCGAAGTCGGCACCGCCACCATGATGGCCAGCAAGGGCGCCATCGTGCCGGTCGGCAAGGTGCTCACCGACGCCGGCTACAAGTTCGAACCCAAGGCCTACATACCGGCGGTGGTCGGTTATTACACCGCCCCAAGCGGCCAGATGCTGAGCTTCCCGTTCAACAGTTCGACCACGGTGCTGAACTACAACAAGGACATGTTCAAGCAGGCGGGCCTGGATCCGAACAAGCCACCCGCGACCTGGCCCGAACTGGTGTCGGCCGCGGCCAAGCTGAAGGCCTCGGGCGTGGCCTGCCCGTTCACCACCAGCTGGCAGACCTGGACCCAGCTCGAGAGCTTCTCGACCTGGCACAACACCTTGTTCGCGACCCAGAACAACGGCTTTGGCGGCACCAGCTCGAGGCTGGCCTTCAACAGCCCGCTGCATGTGCGCCACATCGAAAACCTCGGCAACATGGCCAAGCAGGGCCTGTTCCACTATCGCGGGCGCGGCAACAAGGGTGATGCGCCGTTCTATTCGGGTGAATGCGCAATGGCCACGGCCTCGTCGTCCACCTATGCCAGCATCAAGAAAAACGCCAAGTTCGAGTTCGGCATTGCGCCGCTGCCGTATTACCCCGACGTGGCCGGCGCGCCGCAGAATACCGTGATCGGTGGCGCGTCGCTGTGGGTGATGGCCGGCAAGCCGGCCGCTGAATACAAGGGCGTGGCGGCGTTCTTCAACTACCTGACCAACGCCGATATCCAGTCCGCCAGCCACAAGCGCACCGGTTATCTGCCGATCACGCTGGCCTCGTTCGACACGACCGAGAAGTCGGGCTTCTACAAGGAGAACCCCGGCACCGATACGGCCGTCAACCAGATGATCCGCAAGACCACCGACAAGTCGCGCGGCATCCGTCTGGGCAACTTCGTTCAGGTCCGCGCAATCATGGAAGAAGAACTCGAGCAGGTGTGGGCCGGCAAGAAAAGCGCCAAGGACGCGCTCGACGCCGCTGTCAAGCGCGGCAACGAGCAGCTCGAACGCTTCGAGAAGGCAACCAAGGGCTGAGCGCCGTCGGCCGCTTTCGCGGGGCGCAGCGCGCCTCCGCGGGGAGCGGCCGAACGGTATCAACACTCCCCTTCCCCTCACCGCCAGGCGGGGAAGGTTTTGATCAGGTGATCGAGAGGAAGGCCGTCGATTGGCTGTCGAAAAACGGGTTCGATTCAAGAGTTGGTGGTTGCCCTGGGTGCTGGTTGCTCCCCAGTTGGTCATCGTCTGCGTATTCTTCTTCTGGCCTGCCGGCCAGGCACTGATGCAGAGCCTGTTGCAGGAAGATCCGTTCGGCCTGCGCTCGGAATTCGTCGGTGCGCAGAATTTCATCCGGCTGTGGAACGACGATACCTACCTCGCGTCGTTCAAGACCACGGCTGTGTTTTCGCTGCTGGTGGCGGTGCTGGGCCTGTCGATATCGATGGTGCTGGCGGTGATGGCCGACCGCGTGGTGCGCGGCGCCGGTGGCTATAAGACGCTGTTGATCTGGCCGTATGCGGTCGCACCATCGGTGGCTGGCGTGTTGTGGCTGTTCATGTTTGCGCCGTCGGTGGGCATCGTCAGCTTCTGGCTGCGCGCCTTTGGCATCGACTGGAACCATGTGCTCGACAGCGGCCAGGCGATGACGCTGATCGTGCTGGCTTCGGTGTGGAAGCAGGTCTCGTACAACTTCCTGTTTTTCCTGGCCGGGCTGCAATCGATTCCGAAGAGCCTGGTCGAGGCCGCCGCCATCGACGGCGCAGGCCCGTGGCGCCGCTTCTGGACCGTGCAGTTTCCGCTGCTCACGCCGACCACCTTCTTTCTGCTGGTCATCAACATCGTCTATGCCTTCTTCGACACCTTTGCGATCGTCGATGCCACCACCGAAGGCGGCCCGGGCAAGGACACCGCCATCCTCGTCTACAAGGTCTATTTCGACGGCTTCAAGGCGCTCGACCTGGGCGGTTCGGCGGCGCAGAGCGTGGTGCTGATGGTGATCGTCATCGCGCTGACGGTGGTGCAGTTCCGGTATGTCGAAAAACGTGTCAACTACTGAGCGCGGCGTCCTCTCATCATGATCGAGAACCGACCCGTCGCCACCTTCCTTTCGCACCTGGTGCTGGTACTGGGCGTCATCATCGTCGCGTTTCCGGTATACGTCACCTTCATTGCCAGTACGCAGAGCGCCGAGGAGATCGTGCAGAGCCTGCCGATGTCGCTGCTGCCCGGTGGCGAGATCTTGTCCAACTACAAGCAGGCATTGGTCGGCGGCGGCGACGGCAACGTCACCACCGCGCCGGTGGCCCGCATGTTGTGGATCAGCTTCGTCACCGCGATGGTGATCTCGGTGGGCAAGATCTCGATCTCGCTGTTGTCGGCATTCGCGGTGGTGTATTTCCGGTTCCCGTTTCGAAACGTCGTGTTCTGGATGATCTTTGTCACCTTGATGCTGCCGGTCGAGGTTCGGATCCTGCCGACCTACAAGGTCGTGTCCGACCTGGGCATGCTCAACACCTATGCCGGCCTGACGATCCCGTTGATCGCCAGCGCCACCGCGACCTTTCTGTTCCGCCAGTTTTTCCTCACCGTACCCGACGAGCTGGTGGAAGCGGCGCGCATCGACGGCGCCGGGCCGATGCGCTTTTTCTGGGACGTGCTGCTGCCGCTGAGCCGCACCAGCATCGCGGCGCTGTTCGTGATCCAGTTCATCTACGGCTGGAACCAGTACCTGTGGCCGCTGCTGATGACCTCGAGCGAAGACATGTACCCGGTGGTGATGGGCATCAAGCGCATGATCGCCGGCGGCGATGCCGCGACCGACTGGAACATCGTGATGGCGACCGCCGTGCTGGCGATGATCCCGCCGGCGCTGGTCGTGATCCTGATGCAGCGCTGGTTCGTCAAGGGCCTGGTGGACACCGAAAAATAACCGCGGACGAACAACGAGCAGACATGGGTGCGATTGTTTTGCGCAAGGTCGAGAAGACCTACGGTCACGGCGCCAAGGCCGTCAAGGTGATTCACGGCGTCGACGCCGAGATTCCCGACGGCGAGTTCATCGTGATCGTCGGGCCCTCGGGCTGCGGCAAGAGCACGCTGCTGCGCATGATCGCCGGGCTCGAAGAGATCACCGGTGGCGAGATCGACATTGCCGGGCGTGTCGTCAACCGGCTCGAGCCTTCCGAGCGCGATATCGCGATGGTGTTCCAGAACTATGCGCTCTACCCGCACATGAGCGTGTACGACAACATGGCCTACGGCCTGCGGATCGCCAAACGCTCGAAGGAAGACATCGACACGCGGGTCCAGAAGGCCGCCAAGATGCTCGAACTGAGCAACCTGCTGCAACGCAAGCCGCGCGAGCTGTCGGGCGGCCAGCGGCAGCGGGTGGCGATGGGCCGCGCGATCGTGCGCCAGCCGGCGGTCTTCCTGTTCGACGAGCCGCTGTCCAACCTCGACGCCAAGCTGCGTGCACAGACCCGGCTGGAGATCAAGAAGCTGCATGCCGAGCTGTCGATCACCTCGCTCTTTGTGACCCACGACCAGGTCGAGGCGATGACGCTGGCGCAGCGCATGATCGTGATGAATGCGGGCCGGGTCGAGCAGATCGGCACGCCCGACGAGGTCTACCAGCGGCCGGCCACGGCGTTTGTCGCCAGCTTCATCGGGTCGCCGCCGATGAACCTGTTGCAAGGCCATGCGGACGGCAAGAACTTCACGCTGGCCGGTCAGAATCTGCCGCTGCCGGCACCGGTTCCGCGCGCCGGCGAGCTGATTGCGGGACTGCGGCCCGAACATGCCCAGCTGGCTGCTGCTGGCGAACCCGGCTGGCCGTTCAAGGTCGGGCTGGTCGAGATGCTCGGCGCCGAGCGCCTGATCCACGGCGTCGTTGGTGGCCATGATTTCACGGTGCGGCAGGACGCCACGCTGGCGAGCCCGCTAACCGACACCACCTTGAGCCTGCAGTTCGATCCCGATCGACTGCACTGGTTCGATTCGACATCGCGCCAGCGAGTCGGATAAACCTGTGTCCGATTGGCCGCTGCCGTTCTGGATTGCCCACCGTGGCGCTGGCAAGCTGGCGCCCGAGAATACGCTGGCTGCGTTTCGTCTCGGTGCGGCCTGTGGTTACCGGGCATTCGAATGCGACGTCAAATTGAGCGGCGACGGCGTTGCGATGCTGCTGCACGATGCAAGCCTGGAGCGCACCACCAACGGCCAGGGCCTCGCCGCCGATCACGACTGGCAATCGCTGTCGCGACTGGATGCCGGCAGCTGGCATGGCCGACTCCATGCCGGTGAACCCCCGGCATCGTTGGAGGCGATTGCGCGCTTTTGCATCGTCAACCGGTTTGCGCTGAATATCGAGATCAAGCCGACAACGGGGCATGAATCGCTCACCGGCGAGCGGGTCGCGTTGGCAACCGACCAGTTGTGGCGCGACAGCGGGCTGCGTCCGCTGCTCAGCTCGTTCGAACCCGCTGCACTCGCTGCCGCACGGTCAGCGGTTTCCGATCTGCCGCGGGCGCTGCTGATCGACAAGCTGCAACCCGGCTGGCTCGATTTTGCGCAGGATCTGCAGTGTGTGGCCGTGGTCGCGAACTACACCATCTGGCAGAGGCAGATGATCGATGCACTGCACCAGCGCAACATGCGCGCGCTGGCCTACACCGTGAACGATCCGGCATCCGCACAATGGCTGATCGGGCTCGGAATCGACGGCTTGATCACCGACGCGGTGGATCGCTTTTCGCCTGAGCAGCGCAAGCCCTGACCACGCGTCCGGTCGGGCCTCGGATCCGGTCCCGGTATTGGTCTCGCCGGGTCTTCGAGGCCACTCGATTCCAGCCTGGAAGCGTTGTCCGATCAGTTTTTCAAGACCGGTAGTCGGCGTTGATGCTGACGTAGTCGTGGCTCAGGTCGCAGGTCCAGACGGTGGCGCGGCTCGAACCCCGGTGCAGATCGATGCGGATCGTGATCTCGTCGCGCTTCATCACCCGTTGCCCGTCCTCCTCGCGGTATTCGGGCCGCCGGCCGCCCCGCTCGACCACATGCACATCGTCCAGATGCAGATCGATCAGGTTCTGGTCGAGATCGTCGATGCCCGCATAACCCACCGCGGCGAGAATGCGGCCGAGGTTTGGGTCGCTGGCGAAGAAGGCGGTCTTGACGAGTGGTGAGTGAGCAATCGCGTAGGCGGCCTTCAGACACTCGTCCTCGTTGCGACCACCGTTCATCTCGATGGTGATGAACTTGGTCGCCCCTTCGCCGTCGCGAACGATCGCCTGAGCCAGTGTTTGCGCCACGCCGGTGACCGCCTCCAGCATGGCCTGGCCATCGGGCGATTCGAGCGAGGTGATCTGCGGGTTGCCGGCCTGATGGGTGCCGATCAACACGAAGGAATCATTCGTCGAGGTGTCACCATCGATGGTGATCCGGTTGAAACTGCTTGCTGCAGCGGCATTCAGCAAGGGCTGCAACAACGACGGTTCGATCGCTGCATCAGTGGCCACGAAGCCCAGCATCGTCGCCATGTTGGGGCGGATCATGCCGGCCCCCTTGCTGATGCCGGTGACGGTCACCGTGCGCCCGCCGATCTGCAGCTGGCGCGAGGCTGCCTTCGGCAAGGTATCGGTGGTCATGATGGCCGACGCTGCTTCGGCCCAGTGGTCGGCCGCCAGATCGCCGAGCGCTGCCGGCATACCGGCCTGGATGCGGTCAGACGGCAGGGTCTCCATGATCACGCCGGTCGAGAACGGCAGCACCTGCTCGGGCGCGATATCGAGGTGCTGGGCCAGCGCAATGCAGGTCGACAAGGCACGCGCCAGGCCATCCGCACCGGTGCCGGCATTGGCATTGCCGGTATTGATCAGCAGGGCGCGAATCCCGAGGCCCGCCGCCAGGTGCTTCTGGCACAACTGCACCGGCGCAGCGCAAAACCGGTTGCGCGTGAAGACACCGGCAACCGAGCTGCCTTCAGTCAAGGCGATCACGGTCAGGTCGCGGCGACCCGCCTTGCGGATGCCCGCCATCGTGATGCCGAGTTGCACGCCGGCCACCGGAAAAAGGTCTTCGGCACGAGGCGCTTGCAGATTGACAGGCATGGCGGGAACTCACGGTGAAGTTGGAAACTTCATTGTAGGCAGCCAACCAGCGCATCACGGCGTGCCGCCGCGGCAGTTGCGCGCCAACGCCGCCCCGGTTGCGGCCAGCGCGCGCCGCTGCTACCCGTTCAGCGCGATTCGAATCTGGCCCAGCACACCGATCAGGCCAGGCGGCCGTGGCATTGCTTGTATTTTTTGCCGCTGCCACAAGGGCATGGGTCGTTGCGTCCGACCTTCGGCACTTCATCGACCAGCATCTCAGGGCCCCGCGCCGATTCCTGCGCCACGCTGCCGTCTTCGTTGGGATGGGTGTAGGTCACATTCGACAACGAAGCAGCCCGCTGCTCGATCGCTTCGGCGGCCAGCGTCGCCTCTTCCTGAGACTGGATACGCACCGTCATCAGCACCCGCGTCACATCAAGCTTGACCGCATCGAGCAGCTGGCTGAACAGTTCGAACGCCTCGCGCTTGTATTCCTGCTTCGGATTCTTCTGCGCATAACCGCGCAGGTGGATGCCCTGCCGAAGGTAGTCGAGCGCAGCCAGATGTTCGCGCCAGTGCTGGTCGATCGACTGCAGCAGGATCATCCGCATGAACGGCGTGAACTGCTCGACGCCGACCCGCTCGAGCTTGTCGGCGAAGGATTTGTCGGCCGCCTGGACGACGCGCTCGACGATGTCCTCGTCGGTAGCCGAATCGCTTTTCTCGACCTCGGCCTTCAGATCGACCTCGAGCTGCCATTCGTCGCGCAGCACCTTCTCCAAGCCGTCGAGGTCCCACTGCTCCTCGACACTCTGATCGGGAACGAAACCGTGCACCACGTCGGTCATCGCGCTGCCGCGCAAATTGGCAATCTGCGGCACCAGGTCAGCCGCTTCAAGAATCTCGTTGCGCTGCTGGTAGATCACCTTGCGCTGGTCGTTCGCGACGTCGTCGTATTCGAGCAGCTGCTTGCGGATGTCGAAGTTGCGCGCCTCGACCTTGCGCTGCGCACTTTCGATGCTGCGGGTGACGATGCCGGCCTCGATCGCCTCGCCCTCGGGCAT